>CALZJD010000009.1 GCA_945787795.1 Thermodesulfovibrionia bacterium
AAAGCGCCCAGTGCTGCTCCGCCAATGATAAGAAGCTCGGTAGGCTGAAAAAGAACATGCAGGTTACCGTGATGAAGGACATAACCTCCTATAACACAACCAAAAACAACTGTAAAACCAATTATTGCAAACATTCTGTTCCTTCCTGATACATAATTATAATTTCTAAGGCAGTGCTTTTATAGATCCTGGTTTTAACGATTGTTCACCTGATTCTGTAAACCATTTCTCCCATAATACTCCAGCTATCCAATGATGCTCGTTCCTGATCTAAGTTTTTTTAGATCGTTCTATGTATATACTCGGTATATAAAATCTAAAACTTTAACTACAGAGATACGCTATGGGCAAGGCCTAAGTAGTTTAAATAAAAAGAAAATCACAAAGCTGTCTGGTGAGGTGAAAGTTGCAAGAAGAATTGTTCTAAAATAATAATTTAGACGTTATGCGTACCTGGTTTTACCTGCCGTTTTATAAGTAACCGGTGCCGGGGGATGAAATCCTAACGAACTGCTTTGTCCTGATCTACGTGACTCTTTCTCCTTATTAAGCCAATCAACAGCAACACTCTCATCCTTGATAAATAATAAGGAGTTTATTTATTATCAATACATCAAAACCTGCGAACGGAAGGAGATGTTGGACTCAACATTCATTGTCCGCAAGGACGTGCGGGTTCAATTTCTGTCTTAAGCACCATTGTTTAATTCCATTGCAATTGACTCATGATTAATACTATCAAACAGTTTTTTGAGAAAAACCTGCAAACATCACCTGAATCATCAGAAGAAATTTCCGAGCATTCACTTCAGCTTGCTACTGCAGCATTAATGATCGAAATGATGCGGGCTGACGCAGAAATCAGTGATGAAGAACAAAACGCGATTACAGATACAATAAGGTCAAAGTTTGTTCTGAGTGCAGAAGATACAGACACTCTTTTAAAACTTGCTGAAGAAGAGATAACTAATTCAACGGGCTATTTTGAGTTTACCTCTCTCATTAATAAAGGGTATACATATGACCAGAAAATAAAAGTGGTGGAGCATCTCTGGGAAGTAGCATTTTCAGATGCTGTTCTTGATAAATATGAAGAACATATGGTCCGTAAAATTGCTGACCTTATCCATGTCTCGCATAAGGATTTTATTGAGGCAAAATTAAGAATACGAAATAGATAATCCACTCCTGTCGGTGTGTAGGACAAAGACTTACAATATATTAGGACTAACTCCCTTTTATAAATAAGATGTTAGATGATATACTTTTTACATGGGTACACTACACAAGCAGGTCCTGGATGTCCTTCATAATTTAAACTGGCTTATGGAATCTCATGACAGCTCTGTTGAGCTGGTGGAAGTTAAGGGTAATAGAGTGGTTGTCCATTGTGAGGGACATTGTCATGACTGTGAAACTGACTGTATAGGCGATGCATTCAGGGAAAGAATGCCGGGCATAGAACTGGTTCTTCAGTAGCTTTATCAGGGTTGTTCATTTTAAATCTCCCCCTTTATATATTCTTAATAAATAACAGACAAGCAGATTTACCACGGCTTGTCTATCCTGCAAAAAAAATATAAAATAGTTTAAGCCAGAGGTTCATAACAGGTGCTTTATCAGAATTAGATTATGAAACAGAATATCATTATAAAAATTACTCTGCCTGTACTCACCCTGATGTGTGTCATGTTTCTGTTTGTTGGGAATACTGCTCATGGGCTCCATCCATTGCCACTTGATGCTAATATCGGTAAAGAGGCTCCCGGTTTTGTGCTGAATGACTTATCGGGAAAAAAGGTCTCCCTGGATTCATTTAAAGGTAAGCCTGTTTTATTGAATTTCTGGGCCACTTGGTGTCCGTACTGCAGGAAAGAGCGTTCACATCTGAATGCATTGCACAGGGATTACAGGGACAAGGGGCTTGTCATATTATCGGTTTCCACAGACAGGTCCATTAAAAAACTGAGAAAATACATGACAGATACACCGGCTGAATTCATAGTCCTGTCTGACAGTGACGGCAGGATCTCAACATCATATAACGTAAGGGGACTGCCTTCTTCACTGCTGATAAACCGGGAAGGAATAATTAAGCATAAGTTTACCGGGTTCAGGGAATGGAACAGTGAAAGATCAAGGAAGCTTATTGATATTGATGCACTGCTTTAGCGTCAGTATCTATTCTTGACAAAATATCTTCCTATGATTAGAATTTCACTCACCTTTAAAAAGTAATTAATTAAAACTTTTAAGACGTAAGGGAGGGAAAAAATGTATCCTGATGATATTAAATATCACAAAGAGCACACATGGGCCAGAGTAGACGGAAACAAGGCAACCATTGGCATTACTTTTTATGCACAGGAGACACTTGGGGATATTGTATATATTGATGAACCTGAAATTGATTCCTCTACAGAAGCCGGTATCGAACTTACTCAGATTGAATCAACAAAAGCCACATCAGCAGTTATCAGCCCTGTAAGCGGAAAAATTCTTGAGTTTAATGAAGACCTTGGTGATGCTCCTGAAATTATAAATGAAGACCCGTATGGCAAAGGCTGGATAGCACTCATAGAGCTTGAAGATGAATCAGAACTTGATAAACTGCTGGATGCCGGATCATATGAAAAGTATGTAGAGGAAGAGGTAAAGGATAAGTAATGAACATTACGGTATTGGGAGCAGGACCCGGTGGATATGTTGCTGCCATAAAGGCTGCGCAGCTTGGCGCTGAAGTAACGGTGATTGAAGACGGAGAAGTGGGAGGGACCTGTCTGCACTGGGGGTGTATTCCTACAAAGACACTGATAGCATCAGCAGAAGTACTGCACAAAACCAGAAACGCCAAGAGTTTCGGACTTGAGCTTGATGGCACAATTACCCCCAATATTGAAAAGATTGTTGAAAGAAAGAACAAGGTCGTAGGCACGCAGGTAAAGGGCATACGCGGACTCTTTAAATCATGGGGAGTCAACCTCATTGAGGGAAGGGGCGTTATAGTTGAGCCAAAGAAAATTCTGGTGACGCTTAAGGATGGATCATCACAGGAGGTTGATACAGATAAAATAATCATTGCTACCGGGTCACGACCGGCACAGATACCTGTTTTCCCTTTTGATGGAAAGAGAATCCTGTCCAGTGATCACGCGGTAAATCCTGATTCCATACCGAAAAGCCTGCTGATAGTAGGAGCCGGGGTAATAGGATGTGAGTTTGCTTTCATCTTTAAGGAATTTGGTTCTGATGTGACCATGATTGAAATGATGCCGAATGCAGTATCAACCGAAGATGAAGAGATCTCGCAGATACTGGAGCGGGAACTGAAGAAAAACAGGATCAAGCTCCTCACCAGCACAAGCGTGGATAAAGTCGATGTAAAAGATGACGCAGTTTCTGCGCAACTTTCCAATGGTAAAACAGTAGAAGCTGAAAAGGTGCTTGTTTCTATCGGACGCTCTGTCAACAGTGAAAACATGGGTCTTGAAGAAGTGGGGGTGAACAGGGGACAACGTGGTGAGATCCTTGTAAATGAAAAACTGGAGACAAATGTTGAGGGCATGTATGCTATCGGTGATGTGATCGGCGGGATAATGCTCGCCCATCTGGCATCAAAGGAAGGAATAGTTGCTGCAGAAAATGCCATGGGAGGGGATGCTAGAGTTAACTATGATGTTGTTCCTGCTGCCATATTTACCAGCCCTGAGATCGGTTCAGTCGGTCTGAGAGAAAAGCAGGCAGTTGAAAAGGGAATTAAATATAAAGTAGGTAAATTTCAGTTCAGAGGTCTTGGGAAGGCGCATGCAATGGGTGAAATATCAGGAATGTTTAAAATTATTTCTGAGCAGGAGTCAGATAAAATTCTTGGAGCACATATCATTGGCGCCCATGCATCTGATCTGGTCCATGAGATTGCAGTTGCAATGGAAAAGGGCCTGACCGTTAAGGACATTGCCCATACTATTCATGCCCATCCAACCCTTGCAGAAGGAGTCATGGAAGCTGCAGAGGACGTGCATGATATGGCCATTCACTCACCAAAGAAGTAAGTGCGTAAGCGCGTAAGCTCGTAAGACCATAAGTTCATTCTCCACTTTCCCACTAAAGGCAGATTTTATGTTAATTTATATATCAGCTATTTATATGTTTTTATAGAGTAAAACTAATTTTATGACGACCCGTGAAATCACTGCAGGCAGTATAAAAATTGGGAATAACAATCCATTGGCTTTTATTGCCGGTCCCTGTGTCATTGAGAGTGAAGAAGCTGCCCTTAAGGCTGCACTTCTAATAAAGGAGATTTCGGAAAATAAGGGTATTCCTGTTATTTATAAAAGCTCCTATGACAAGGCCAACAGAACGTCAGTCAACTCCTTTAGAGGCCCCGGGATAAAAGAAGGTCTGGCTATTCTGGACAAAGTGAAGAAAGAGACAGGGCTTGCCGTGCTTTCTGATGTGCACTCGGTTGATGAAGTAGACAGGGCAGCAGAGGTCCTTGACGTAATACAGATACCGGCTTTTTTATGCAGACAGACCGGGATTGTTATTGCTGCGGCAGGGACAGGGAAAACTGTAAATATCAAGAAAGGCCAGTTTCTGGCACCCGGAGATGTGAAGAACATTATTGATAAAGTGCTATCAACCGCTAATAACAATATTATGATCACTGAAAGGGGCACGACCTTCGGGTATAACAATCTGGTTGTTGATATGAGAGGGATACCAGTTATGCAGGATTTTGGATTCCCGGTTGTTTATGATGCTACACACAGTGTACAGCTCCCCGGAGGGCAGGGCAGCAGTTCAGGAGGTCAGCGTGAATTCATAGAGACACTTGCACGGTCTGCAGTTGCTGCCGGTTGTGATGCAGTTTTTATGGAGGTCCATGAAAATCCTGATAAAGCCCCCTGTGATGGACCGAATATGCTTCCGATTGAAAAGTTTTCCGAACTTGCACGAAGATTAATGGAACTGCATAAGCTGGTGAAAGGGTGGGAGAGCAGTTAAGAGATACCTGTTAATCGTTATTGGTTAAAAGGAACAAAGAACAGAATTATATTTCATGAACATGAATGAAATTATTGACCAGGCGAAAAAGATACTCAAAATAGAGGCAGATGCTGTTGAAGCGCTCATCAACAGAATAGACGAATCCTTTGTGGAGGCGATAGATATAATGTATGCCTGCTCAGGCAAGGTGGTAGTGACCGGTATGGGCAAGTCAGGCATTATCGGTAAAAAGATCGCTGCAACTCTTGCATCCACAGGAACACCGGCCCTGTTTCTTAATCCCGCTGAAGGGAGTCATGGTGATGTCGGAATGGTATCCAAAGGAGATGTAATACTGGCCATTTCCAACAGCGGAGACACGGAAGAGATTACAAGAATTCTGCCGACATTAAAGAGACTGGACATCAGGATCATCAGCATGACAGGGTGCAAGGATTCTCTTCTGTCAAGATCTTCAGATGTTTCTCTTGATATTTCTGTTCATGAAGAGGCCTGCTCCATGGGTCTCGCTCCCACAGCTTCTACTACTGCGACCCTTGCCATGGGAGACGCTCTGGCTATTTCACTCCTTAATAAAAAAGGATTTACTGAAGAGGATTTTGCGCTGTTTCATCCCGGAGGAAATCTTGGGAAGAGACTGCTGCTCACCGTAGAAGACCTCATGCATTCAGGTGATGCAGTTCCGGTTGTCAGGACAGACACGCTTATGAAAGAAGCGATCATAGAGATATCATCCAAGAGATTGGGAATAACCGCTGTTACAAACGATAACAGGGTACTTGAAGGGGTAATAACAGATGGAGACCTGAGGAGAGGACTGGAAAAATGGGGAGAGGACTTTTTCTCATTACAGGCAGGTGATGTCATGACGCACAGACCGAAAAATCTGAGAAAGAACATGCTTGCTGCCAAGGCAGTTGCATTGATGGAAAAATATTCTATTACCGTACTCATGGTAACTGATGATAATAATAATATTGATGGTATACTTCATTTGCATGACCTGCTTAAGGCAGGAATAGTTTAACAATTACAAATTACGAATTAAGAATTTCAAATTATGGATAAAGAAATTATTGAGAAGGCCGGCAATATTAAACTACTCATCCTTGATGTGGACGGTGTTATGACCGACGGCAGTATTATTCTTGATAACGATGGGAATGAACTAAAGAGGTTCCATGTACGGGACGGGCATGGCATAAAAATGCTGGGTAGGGCCGGGATTGTTACCGCCATCATAACAGGCAGGAAATCAAAGGTTGTTGAGTTGCGTGCAAAAGAACTGGGCATAAAGGAAGTGTATCAGAAGATATTCGTGAAGTCAGAAATATATGAGAAGCTTCTTGTTAAATACAAATGTGAAAATGAAAATGTAGCATTTATGGGGGATGACGTTGTTGATCAGGAGCTGTTTAAGAGGGCGGGATTAACAGCTGCGCCTGCTGATGCTGAAGAATCTGCAAAAAAATTGGCTGATATGATATCCAGTAGAAATGGCGGCAGGGGCGCTGTCAGGGAATTTACGGATATAATTCTAAAAGCCACAGGCAAGTGGAACAAGGTCTCCGGGGAATCCCTTGGTTAATCTTCCGACCATAATCACCGTAAGCAGAATCATCATAATCCTTCCTTTTATTTTGATAGCTCCTCAGAGCCCCTTCTGGGGTGCCGTGCTTTTTTCAATAGCAGCAATAACAGACTATTTTGACGGGTACTTTGCGAGAAAAACCAAACAGGTAACAAAATTCGGCATTCTCCTTGATCCCATAGCTGACAAGCTTCTGGTAATATCTGCTCTCATTCTATTTGTAGATATGGAGATTATCCCGGCCTGGATAGCCATCGTTATCATTGCAAGAGAGTTTATTGTTACAGGGCTGAGGATTGTCGCGCTCACAAAGGAAATCGTAATTCCGGCTGAAATGGGTGGAAAAATAAAAGTTACTGCTCAGATTGCATCAATTATAACCCTGCTCGTGGATAAAACTCTTATTGCAGTTGATTTTTATGCCATGGGAATTCTGCTTCTCTGGATAGCCATGATATTGGGACTTATATCGGGTGTACAGTACTTTATGTTATTCTGGAAAAGGATCGACATGGCGGACAGGGATTCTTAACATCTGGTTAATCGTTATTAGTTATAAGTTAGTAGGTATTTGGACTAAGCGCTACGAGTCTTTTATGTTGTGATTTACAAGTACCGAATAACAAATAACAATTAACCAATCAACTTATAACTCTTTTTAATTAATCAGTAGCTATAATGAATATGAACTTATTATTATTTCTTTTAGTACCTGTGTCATTTATCATTGGTTCGATACCATTTGGACTTATTTTTACAAGAGGAACAGGAATAGACCTCAGAAACACGGGAAGCAGGAATATCGGTGCAACCAATGTATTAAGAAGTGTCGGTAAATTGCCTGCGATACTTACCTTGCTGTTTGATGGATTAAAAGGGGCCATTCCTGTAATTATTTGTAAGTACATTCTCAGTACCAGCAATCCAGAGATGTCATCCGGTGAATTATGGATATCTGCAGTTGGACTGGTTGCTGTACTTGGGCACATGTATTCGATATTTTTAGGCTTTAAAGGAGGAAAAGGAGTTGCAACAGGTATAGGCGTAATTGCTGCGTATAGTCCTTCAGTGTCTCTTATATTAATAGGAATATGGATAACTGTTGCAGTTGTTTCAAAGTATTCCTCTCTTGCTGCCCTGGTTTCAGTTGCTTCACTCCCTGTAATTTATATAGTTCAAGGAAGTTCATTAATAAAAATATCCTTTGGTATTATTCTTGCGGCATTAATTATTTATAAGCATAAAGAAAATATAATAAATCTCCTGGAAGGAAAGGAATCGAAAGTAGGGAAAGGTAATAGGTGATGGGTAACGAAAAACGAGCGGTAGTACTTCTGAGTGGTGGACTTGATTCAGCTACAACACTTGCTGTGGCGAATGCAGAAGGGTATGAGATTTGCGCTCTCAGTTTTGATTATGGTCAGAGACATAAAGTGGAGCTTGATGCGTCCCGGCTCATAGCTGATTTTTATAGAATAAAAAAACATCTTGTCATGGATATCAATCTGAGAGAAATCGGGGGATCAGCATTAACGTCCAATCTTGATGTACCAAAGGAGAGGCTACAGAACACAGATCAAAGCACAAAAACGGAAACAGAAATTCCGGTTACTTATGTTCCTGCCAGGAATACTATATTTCTGTCTCTTGCCCTTGCATGGGCAGAGACATTAAAAGCATCTGATATTTTTATCGGTGTCAATGCCATAGACTACAGCGGCTATCCTGATTGTCGGCCTGATTATATAAAGGCATTTGAGGATATGGCCAACCTGGCAACCAAAGTATCGGTTGAAGGAAAAGTGAAGTTTAAAATCCACACACCCCTGATAGCACTCTCCAAGGCAGAGCTTATAAAGATGGGTAGTAAACTTGGTGTTGATTATTCACTCACATGGAGCTGCTATGATCCTCAGAATACAGAACCAGGAATGAAGAACAAAGAACAAAGAACTCAAGAGACAGAAAACAGCCCTCATACGTATGTTCCATGTGGAAGTTGTGACAGTTGTATTCTCAGGGCCAGGGGATTTAAGGAAGCAGGATTATCAGATCCGCTGGCAGCTGACCCGGATTATTCATAATATTTATGGGCCTGAATCTGTAAACGCTTATATTGACTCACACATATTACCCTTGTATTCAATTTTAACTAATCATTAATGAAATATTTTCTCTTGTGTAATCTCTGGATCCTCTGGTGCTTTCTTCACAGCTGGCTCATTACAACCAGAACAACTTTATGGTTTAAAAAGCAGTTAGGAGATAAATTCGTTTTTTACCGGATATGCTATAATCTGTTTTCTCTCTTAACAGTCTTGCCTCTGTTCTACTGGCAGCGCACAATACCAGGTCCTATGGTTCTTCCTCTTTCCCCTTTTCTCATGCTATGTAAATATGCTGCATTGATTTTCAGTGTAACAGTAATAGCAGGATCGTTTGTTTCCTTTGATATATGGGAGTTTATTGGAATCAGGCAAACCGTATCCGGAGATCAACAGAAAGAAAAAGAACCAGTTATAAAGAAACATGGATTTTACGGTATCGTGCGTCATCCAATGTATCTCGGAGGTATTATATTCTTTACCGCATCAATGACGCACGCTCCATTACCACAATTTCTCGGATATCTTATCCTTGCCATATATATGATTATCGGAACAGTCAGGGAAGACAGTCGTCTTGCAAGGGAATTAGGAAACGTATACCGGAATTATCAAAAAGACGTGCCCATGATCCTGCCCAGAATTCGATCGAGAAAAACCTGACATAATGGACTTTAAATAACAACGTCGATGCTTTATCCGTTTTCAAAAGCCTGTTCTATATCAGCCAGGATATCATCTTTATCTTCTATCCCGACAGAGAGACGGAATAATCCCTTTGTTATACCTATTGACAGACGGTCCTGTTCTTTCATTTTCTCATGAGAGGTTGTGGCAGGTTGACAGATAAGTGTCTCTATGCCACCGAGACTCAGAGCGGGAGTGACCAATTTCAGGCTGCGAATGAATGTATCAGTATTGATTTTGCTATTATTAAGCTCAAAGGATACAACTGCTCCAAAGGCCTTCATCAGTTTTTTTGCAAGCTCGTGGCCTTCATGAGTGTCCAGTCCGGGATAGTAAACATTTCTGATCATGCTGTTTTGTTGTAAAGACTCTGCAATGTGCTGAGCATTTGCGCACTGCCTTTCAATCCTTATGCTTAACGTCTTCAGGCTTCTCTCCAGCAGGTAACAGGTAGAGGCATTAAGACTGCCACCAAAGTTAATAGCAGAATTCATTATTTTATCAATCATTGACTTTCTGCCCAGAGCAGCACCGCAGCAGATATCACTGTGCCCACCGAGATACTTGGTCCCGCTGTGCAGAATAATATCAATGCCATAGGTATGAGGATTCTGATTGATTGGAGTCGCAAATGTATTGTCTATAGCGGTTACTATGTTCTTTGATCCGGCCAATTCTGCTACAGCCCTTATGTCTGTTATCTTCAGAAGAGGGTTTGAAGGTGTTTCGATATATATGATTTTTGTATCATCTCTGATTGCATTCGCTATTTCATCAATATCATTGCTGACAAATGTGAAGTCAATACCGAATTTCTCAAACTCAGACATTGCATAATGATATGTGCCGCCATAGACGTCTCTCTGTAATACAATATGATCACCCTGTTTCAGGAAAGTAAACAGCACTGTGCTGATTGCGGCCATTCCCGAGCTGAACAAAACTCCGTCTTCGGTATTTTCCAGGGCACTTAATTTATCAATTACAGCCCTCTGGTTAGGGGTGTTGAAATATCGGGGATAAACATTACATGTCGCATCAAGGTATTCAAACGATGATGAAGTGTAAACAGGAGTATTAACTCCACCAGTTGCCCGGTCTTTAAATGTTCCGCTGTGTATGCATTGCGTATCTTTTTTCATTTGTTATTTTGTCTCCTTTATTCATACCCCTTATTTCATCCCTCCGAAAACAGTAAAGATACCGTATTTATAATAGCAGTCAACATTCCTGAATCCGATATCTTTCAGCATACTTAATTGGCCCTCAATTGTGTCCGGTCTGTTTTCCTGTGCCTCTTTATATCTGGAAATAACATCCTGAAATGGACCCCCTTCTATCCCCAGACTGTTCTTTTCATTGTCCATCCATTCCTGCCATAGCTTCATATACCATTGCTCAAGTGGATCAGAAGGAGCAATGGTTACGTCAATATTCATAAAAAATCCTCCTCTATGAATATGTGAGTAAATTATGTCATAAAGTTGCTTTTTTTCATCTCTGCTTAAATGATGTATGGCCTGGGCTGACATTATAAAATCATAGATGTTATCCAGTTGACCATTCCTTAGAATTTCCTGGAAACTTATAGTTCGAAAAATCATATCAGAAAAATCCTTCAACCGCTCCTTTGCTTTTTGCAGCATATCATCAGAACCGTCAATCAGTGTTGCTTTTATTGATCTGTCAATGCTTAATAATTCATGGGTAATGATACCGTCTCCACATCCCAGATCAAGGATAGCAGGACCTGCTTTATTTGAAATGAAATATCTGTAAAAAGATTTCATAATCTCAAACATTCTTCTTCTTTCAACAATATATATATCAGCATTGTCTCTGTATTGTTGAACAAAATCAGTTCTTGCCCAGTTGGTTTTATCAAACTCAGTCATAACCACTCCTTAATCTTTTACTTCAAATGGTTAAGCACCTTCGTTCTGTAAATTGCTGTCTGAAACTCAAAAGGTACGTATCTTTATTCCGAATCAATTTTATCATTATTCAGAATTCTTATCACATTATCCGGAAATTACCGTTCTATTCATTTTTCTCCTGATGCAAAGATCCGGTTCAGTTTAAACTCAATACCGTTCTCATGTCTGTATTTCTCAGAATTCATGGCAAAAGCATACCTGAATCGCGCTCTGGAAATCTCATCAAGGGGTTCCGTGAATGGGATCAGGGCAGGGGACCACCAGTCTGCCACTTCCGCGATGCTCTGGAAATGCAAGGTATACTCTTTATAATCTGCATGAACATTAGTAAACCCTGTTATCATGAGAAATATCTCATATTCTTCTTTCCCGGGGAGATACCAGGTTGATTGTATCTTCCTGTGGAGTTGCCCGATGTCCTGGTCCTGAATCGCATAATTTATGCAGTCAAAGAAGCCGGGACAGAAATCCCTTCCCGGTATATGAATTGCTATCCTGCCGCCTGGTTTTAAAGACTGATACATTAGCCCTGCGACCTTGTGACGTTCCCTGATCCATTGTAAAGCAAGATTGGAATAGACCAGATCAAAGGCATCTGTAAAAGACATGGCCTGGGCAGGTATATTGTGAAATGTTACATTATTGATGTCACTGCATCGGTCTCTTGCCCTGCTGATCATCTCGACTGATGAGTCTATACCTACAACATGCCCTTCAGGAGTGAGGTTTACCAGTTCAGATGTAATTTTTCCTGTTCCACAGCCGAGATCCAGTATGAGATCATGTTTTCTCACATCAGCCAGTCTGGTTAGCTCCATACCTGACTCAAACTGTTGAATATTAACTCTGTCATACTTCTCAGCATCCCATTTCACGGCATACCTCCTTTGGTATAATACCGTTCCTTAAGGGACGGGCATTGGTTCACAGACAAAAAAAAGCCACAGTGTTTAGACCGTGGCTTTCTGGTATTCCGATTTTCTATTATCTAGCTTATAGAATCCCCTTTCGCCACGGCATTATCAGCCATGCAGACTTTAGAAGACTAACAGCATGTAACAGAATTCTTGTAATCATAATTTTAAATATAAATTAAGATAAACCTTTATGTCAATATACGTTATGAAGTTATTTTTTTATGTTCGCATCTTCTATGATGACAGCATACTTATAGCCGCTGCCAAAGTCCTTGTCTTTTGACACAGTGCCTTTAATAGTGACCGTATCACCCACAGCAAGAGTGTCCTGCAGAGTAACAACCAGATCATTTGTGCCTTTTGAAGCATCACCACTTCCGTCCTGAAGATGGGCCCAGTTTTTTCCCATTATCTGGGAAGAGAATTTAACAACTGTACCGCTCAATATAATCACTTTTTTGTCCAGCTCAGACCGTTTTTCATAAAGATCTGCAACCGTATATGCATCAGGACCTTCTGCTTTCTTCACTTTCACGGTTTTCGCAGGTGGTTTCATATCTGAGACCGTGGCAGCCGGTGCCGGCTTATCCTTTCCCACAACACCGCCTGAAAAGACAATGCTATCGAATGTACGGTTCAGGGATTTGCTCGAAAAGTCGGTCATAACAGAACCGGGTTTGAAAGAGACATCCTGTCCAACTGTAATTTCGGTTTGCGTAACAGCGACCCAGGTGTTATTGCCTGCTTTCTCGATATTGACATATGTGTAACCGCCACTGTTCATAGTTTCAACCACCTTGCCCGACAAATTCTCTACAGCGAACGTATGAGCAAAACTGAACAAAACAATGGTGAACATTAAAACAAACGTTAATGATAATTTTTTCATCTCATATCTCCTTAACTCGTCCTACTTCTCCACTTACCAGTCGGACCTTGATTCCGTGTGGATGAGCAGGTGTTTTGGTTAAAATATCTTTTACAATCCCCTTTGTTATTTTTCCGGTGCTCTGGTCCTGTTTCATAACTATTGATACGGGTAAACCCGGTTTAATATGTAAACGTATATTCCCGTTCATGGATTTTGTCATTCGATGTATTTTTTATCAGGAGGGGACAGTTAGTATATCAACTAATCACTGGTCGGCTCAGGTTTGCTGTCGGAGGAGGCAGAATCATCAACATGAGAGTCTGTTCCTTCAGGGTCTGCAGGTGTGTCCATGGCATCCTTCTGACGTTTTGTTCTTTTCTCATCCTGCTTCTTTTTTCTTTTCAGCTCTTTCTTACGCTTATTACTGCTGTACATCCCGGAACGTTTTGAAATATTTACCTCCCTGAGTGACCAGTCTTTTTAATCATTATTTATGAAGGCCAAAATTTTACTGCTTTATTACAATTGAATATGAGATTTATAAAGCAGGAAAAAGTTGAAACAGTTTTAAAAAAGCAGTTCCCCTTTGGAGGGAACTGCTTCGCAGGTTAATCTTTAGTGATATTAGCTGCTTTCGGGCCCTTCTCTCCTTCAACGATATCAAAGTTTACGACTTCGCCTTCAGACAGATTTTTAAAGCCCTCCCCCTGAATCTCAGAATAGTGCGCAAATACATCTGAACCTCCGTCTTCAGGTGTGATAAAACCAAAACCCTTGGACTCGTTGAACCATTTAACAGTTCCTTTTGCCATACGTGAAAAACCTCCTTCTTAATGAACCGGATTAATAAAGTCCGGCTTAAATAAAAAAAAGCCACAAAGTTAAAAGTCTTTGTAGCATTACCGTCGTCAAAAACTCCCAAAACTTCTTCATCATGATGGCATCTTTAATCCAGAAATGTCAATAGAATAATTTATATTATTAATTTATTCCAGGCCCTCTAAAAAAAAGCGCTTTCTCCTGCTATGTAACCTGTAGTCCAGCACACCTGAAGGTTAAACCCCCCTGTGGGCCCGTCAAGGTCCAGTATTTCACCCGCAAAGGAGAGGTTCTTCAGCAATTTTGACTTCATGGTTTTAGGTTCTATCTCTTTCAGGCTTATCCCGCCTGTGGTAATAATAGATTTATTGAAACCTACAAGACCTGTAACGGTGAGTGGAAACTCCTTTAAAAGTATTCTTATTTTTTTTCGCTCATCCTTTGTTATGGAGTGGGATTTTTTATTATGTTCTACATCGGCAAGGTCTAAAATAACAGGTACAATATTTCTGGGAAGCAAACCATAAAGAATATTCTTTATTGATTTGTTTTTATGGATTTCAAGGTCACGAAGAATTCTGTTTTCAAGCTTGTTGTGGTCCAGGGCCGGTTTAAAATCTATGTAAAGCTTAACTTCTCCATGTGACAGCAGTGCTCCTGCTGATTTGCTCATGTCCAGAATTACCGGGCCGCTCAATCCGTAAGCTGTAAACAGGGCCTCACCAAACCTGGCCTCTTTTTTTCTGTTATTTTGATAAAGAGAAACAAGGACGTTTTTAAGACTTATTCCCTCCAGTTCATTAACCCATTTTTCCCTGACCAGGAGAGGTGTCAAAGCAGGTTGAGGGGTAACTATGGAATGGCCAAATTGTCTGGCCCACGTATAACCATCACCGGTTGAACCTGTCTGGGGATAAGACAGCCCACCGGTTGAAATAAGGTAATGAGCGGCAATGACAGTTTTGTTATCCTGAAGAGTAATGGTATCTATCCTGTTTTCTTTCTGGACAAAGCTTTTTATTTTGCAGTCGGTAAGCAATGTGACATTGTTCTTTAATAACTTTATAAAGAGATTCAGTACGTCCACGGATCTGTTACTTTCGGGGAATACCCTGTTTCCCCGCTCAATGACGGTAGCCAGTTTATTATCATGAAAGAAATTCAGCGTGTCCTCTATACCAAACCGATGAAGACCGCTTAAGAGAAATTTACCGTTATGTCCAAACTGGTCGGCAAACTTCCGGGGATCTCTTTCCGCATTGGTAATATTACAACGTTCCTTTCCTGTCAGTAACAGCTTATTGCCAGGGGCATGGTTTTTTTCGAGCAGGATGACTTTGGCTCCGCACTGATATGCGCGATACGCGGCCATCATCCCAGCCGGGCCTGCCCCGACTATTGCCAGATCATATTTCGCTATTTGCTTCATTGGGTTGGATAATGAGCTGATGTTCTATCGAAGTTCAACTTCGATAACTCTTTCATGTAACTGATAAATTAATAGTTTTACGTTTATTTGTAAACTGGATATATAGTATTTTACACATTTATTGATAATGCAAATTTCATTTTATCCGGTATGCTATACTTCAAAAATATTTTTGTGCAATTAGAAAATAATATGAACTAATGAAAGGATTTGAGCATTATGAGTGACGAACCTGATAAAGTCATTTACTCCATGGTTGGGGTAAGTAAATTCTATGATAAAAAACCTATCCTGAAGGATATTTATCTGTCCTACTTCTACGGAGCCAAGATCGGTGTTTTAGGACTGAACGGATCAGGAAAGAGTTCGCTCCTTCGTATCCTGGCCGGCAGAGACAAGGAGTTTAATGGTGAAACTGTTCTGTCTCCCGGTCATACTGTTGGATTTCTTGAGCAGGAACCGGAACTGGATGACACCAAAACTGTAAGGGAAGTAGTTGAAGAAGGTGTGCATGAGATCGTTAATACGTTAAATGAATATAATCAGATAAATGAAAAATTTGCAGAACCGATGTCTGATGATGAGATGACCAGGCTGATTGAACGTCAGGGTAATGTTCAAGAAAAACTTGATGCCCTGGATGCATGGGACCTTGATTCAAAATTGGAAATGGCAATGGATGCGCTGCGATGTCCCACGGGAGACACGCCTGTGAAGGTCCTTTCCGGAGGCGAGAGAAGGAGGGTCGCTCTTTGCAGGCTTCTCCTGCAAAAACCTGACATCCTTCTTCTGGATGAACCTACAAACCATCTTGATGCTGAGACAGTAGCATGGCTTGAACATCATCTGCAAAGATATGCAGGGACCATAATTGCTGTGACCCATGACCGCTACTTTCTCGATAATGTTGCAGGATGGATCCTGGAACTTGACCGGGGAGAGGGAATACCGTGGAAGGGTAATTACTCATCCTGGCTGGAGCAGAAGAGGACGCGCCTTCAGCAGGAGGAGAAGTCTGAAAGTGACAGGCAGAAGACGCTTCAGCGCGAGCTTGAATGGATAAGAATGTCACCAAAAGGAAGGCACGCAAAGTCCAAGGCCAGAATCAGTTCTTATGAAGCGATGTTGAATCAGGACACTGAAAAGAAGTCAAGAGAGCTTGAGATCTATATGCCTCCTGGCCCCAGACTTGGGGATGTGGTTATCAATGCTGAAGATGTCAGCAAGGCCTATGGTAATAACATACTTGTTGCGGGAATGACTTTCTCATTGCCTCCCGGCGGAATTGTTGGGGTAATCGGACCTAACGGTGCTGGTAAAACAACCCTTTTCAGGATGATCACAGGGCAGGAATCCCCTGACTCAGGGTCCTTTAAAACAGGAGACACGGTCAAACTTGCATATGTTGACCAGAGTCGTGATGATCTTGCTCCGGACAAATCAATATGGGAAGTGATTTCTGACGGACTGGATGTTATTCCTCTCGGGAAAAAAGAAGTGAACTCTCGGGCTTATGTAGCAAGGTTTAATTTTTCGGGCAGCGAACAGCAGAAGAAAGTATCGATGCTGTCAGGAGGTGAGAGAAACCGGGTTCATCTTGCAAGGATGTTGAAGCAGGAATCAAATGTGCTTCTCCTTGATGAGCCTACAAATGACCTGGACGTTAACACAATGCGTGCTCTGGAAGAAGCGCTGGAAAACTTTGCAGGATGTGCTGTTGTAATCAGCCATGACAGGTGGTTTCTTGATCGTATCGCTACCCATATACTGGCCTTTGAAGGCGATAGCAAGGTAGTCTGGTTTGACGGTAACTATACTGAATATGAAACAGACAGGAAGAAGCGTCTTGGAGCTGAAGCAGAGCAGCCCCACAGGATAAAGTACAGACATTTGACGAGGGATTAGGGACTCTGAAGAGTGCTAGACTTTTCCCACAGGCGCCATATAAATCGTAAACTCTTCATCGCCATCTATTTTTAACAACTTGTCCATGAGCGACTGATTATATGCTGCAACTGCACATGTGCCTGCATTGATTGCTTCACAGGCCAGGTATAAATTCTGACAGACATGTCCGGCATCTATGGCAATGACCTTGTGGGCTGCGATGTCATATCTCCATTCCATTCGATAAGGAATAGTTGTCCATATAAAACTAACAGTCGCTTTTCCAAAAAATGGCTGTCCAAGCGCTGCTTCCACAATCAGCTCTTCAAGGTTTTCTTCAGTATGTTGAAATAAAAGCTGGTGTTCTACAGGCAAGTACCTGTACATCCCTTTTTCCAGTCCGGATACATTTAAAACACACAGGTACGTTTCAAATGAATGCCTGCATCCTGCAGAGGGCACCGTTCTATATGCTGTAGCTTCATTCACCTGTTTCCGGATTCCCTGTGTGGTCCAAAGTAAAAAGGAAAGTTCATCCAGACTTAATGGCTGGTTAAGAAATTTTCTACGGCTTTTGCGTTGAGCGATAGCTTTAACAAGATCTATATCAGGTATATTCTCCAGTTTGTTTACAGGAACGAGATCAACAGTGGTGCAATCTTCAGGAACAGGTTTTTCAATTGAAGGAGGAGTTACGCCGCGACTCTGATCGGTCTGGTGAAAATCGATCATCAGACGTACGCTGTCTTTCAGAAAATATCTATACTGATCAATTGATTTAATGTCCATATATGCTCCTTCGTATTAAGATTGAATGTAACAGAGTTTATAACTATATTCTACAACTGATATAATAATTTACCACTTCTTTATTGCCTGATAATGTATGTATACTAAACATTAAAGGATTAACATGCCAAGACTACGAGGACATCACATGATTTGCCTTCATTTTTTTCATGGCGAAGGCTATGATAAAACATTCATAAAGAATCTGAAGAAAATAATGGATCTTTCAAAAAAGGAGATAGTAACAATAGCTTCCGGAGCAGATGATGTCTGTAAAAAATGTATATATCTTAAAAAGGGCAGATGTGAATCATCAGATAATGCAGACAAGGCCATACAAAAAATGGATATAAAGGCCCTGGCGCTTATGGGTCTTTCAGAAGGGGATAAAGTGAAATGGCTTGAGATGAAAGATGATTTGAGCAGCATATTCCCGGACTGGTATTTTCAATACTGTACTGAATGCGAGTGGAAAAAAACCTGCGAGAGAGACGATTATTTCAAACAGCTGATACAGCAGCTCTGAGCATCCCCTTATTAATTGCTGAACATATGATTTTTATATATCCACCTGTTGCAAAGACCGGTGAACCGCCTGCAGGCATTGCCAGGCTTTCAGGAGTTCTGGCATCGCATCATATTAACCATACAGTTGTCGATGCAAATCTTGAGGGGCTGCTGCAAATTATACATGACACTCGACTGAATCCGGCCATTACTTATGACAACTGGACAGCCCGCTCATTACGTAATATCTCAGATAACTATCTGTCAATACGAGACATCGAAACTTATAAGAATCTTGACAGGTATAAGCGTGCCGTTAATGACCTGAACCATGCAGTAGAGTCCTGGACTGGCAATGGAGCCTGTCCCGGCTTGGCCAATTACAGGCATAATGAACTTTCGCCATTAAGAAGCGCGGATCTGGTAAAGGCTGCTGAATGTCCAGAAGATAATCCTTATTTCCCTTATTTCAGTAAGAGATTAATTCCACTTATTCATGACAATGCAACCCGTTTTGTCGGATTTTCCCTCAATTATTTAAGTCAGGCATTAAGCACGTTTGCAATGCTGGGTTTTCTGAAAAAAAAATTTCCTCAGCTTTCTATTATTATCGGAGGCGGACTCGTCACATCGTGGATGAGAAACCCTGCCTGGCAAAATCCCTTTAAAGGTCTGATTGATCATCTGGTAGCAGGTCCGGGAGAAAGACCGTTGCTGGAAATATTGGATGTGAAAGATATTAAGGACAAATACTCAGGGCCTGATTATTCATCGCTGCCTTTAGAAAATTATCTTTCACCCGGTGTTATTCTGCCTTATAACGCTTCAAATGGATGCTACTGGAATAAATGCTCTTTCTGTCCTGAAAAGGCTGAAGACAATACATATGTCCCTTTGAAGACTGATCATGCGGTGAGTGATATTAACAGGCTTGTCGAAGAAACAGATCCCTGTCTTGTTCACCTGCTGGACAACGCAATCAATATATCACTATTAAAGAAACTTGCCGATTTCATGAATAGTCCCTGGTATGGTTTTGTGCGGATTAGTCATGTACTCACTGATCCTGACTTTTGCATGGCACTAAAAAGGTCTGGTTGTGTAATGCTGAAACTGGGCCTGGAATCAGGAGACCAGGGAGTGCTTGATAAAATGCAAAAGGGGATTGAAATCAGCACTGCCTCACTGGTGTTGAAAACACTGAAAAAGGCGGGCATAGCGACTTATGTATACTTAATATTCGGTACCCCTGAAGAGACAGATCGTGAAGCACGGAAAACCCTGAATTATGTAATCAAACATAAAGAGGAGATTGATTTTCTTAATGTTGCGATATTTAATATGCCTGTGTGCAGTCCGGATATTGCACAGTATAAAACCAGAAAATTTTATGAAGGGGATCTGTCCCTTTATACCGATTTTGAACATCCGGCCGGATGGAACAGGAAACAAGTGAGAACCTTCCTGAAAAATGAATTCAATAGCAATAAAGCAGTTGCTGCGATCCTGAATAATGATCCGCCATTTTTTACATCCAACCACGCACCATTTTTTGTTATGAGAAGCTGAGTATGAGGATTATATACATGCCTGATGATCCTGTGAAAATTCCTGCATAGAATGAAAAAATGCTTGCGCCTATAGGGAATTGGTCCCTGTTTGAGAAGAAATAGGATGTGCATAGTCCTGAGCTTATAAGGAAAGCAGATAAGAATACATATTTGTCTGAAATCTCATGCGGTGATATAAGCGTGATAAATAATGCAGGAAGGGTCCATAAAAGGAGCAGAAGCCCTGAAAAAGTTCCCAGCGCGCCAATAAATGGATTTATTCGCTTAAGCAAATCAGTGATTGCTGCAGGAGAATCAGACCGGCTGAACCTGTAATCAAAGGCAACTGTTGATGAGATGGTATTCATAAGGTCAGACATATAATCATGCTTCAAGTTAATCCAGAAGATGAGAGAACTGATAATGATCAGGGCAATCAGAGATACAGCGACCTGAATCAGATAGGTGCAGGAGAGTCTTATCCCGAAATATAAGAACAATGTCAGTGACATGGACATAATAATTCCAGTGAGCAGGGATGTCAACGGACTTAATTTCTGTGAACTTTTTGAAGGCTCCATTTTATGGGAGAAGGTACAATATTAATAAATTAATCCGAGGAAGCGCGCTTCATATATTCTTCCCACTCCATGGGAAGGGAATGTTTCTTTTTATTGTTGCACTCCTTGCATGCAGGAACAACGTTGCCTTTTGTAGATTTACCTCCACGGATTATGGGAATAATATGGTCCATCGTAAGCTCTTTAGGTAGTATGGAAGCACCGCAATAAAAGCAGGTTCCTTCACTGCATTTTCTCTGCCACCACTGTGTCTTACGCAGGTCCCGGGCCTTCTGCTTTTCTTGTTTGATCTCCTGATCTGTAACGCTGGATATAAAATGGTCCATATTATGTGTATTTCATTATAGTACAGTCATGCCCTCATTCACCAATAAGAGTATCAGAAAATAGTGCACATTCTGAAATCTGACATGTGAAGATGTTACCGTGATTCAGCCAAATATAGATATCATGCGTGCTACAATGATCCTATGAAAGACAATAACTCAAGATTAGTCTATTCAACGGAGAGTAATGTTCAGAGAAAAAAGAAATTGGATGCACATGATCAGGAGAACATTGCAAAGCCTGCAGATCAGAAAGTAATAGTCAGAAAGGAACGAAAGGGCAGGGGAGGCAAGACAGTTACTGTTGTTGAATGTATGGTGATGAACCAGAACAGTAAACTGGCTTTTCTCAAGCAATTGAAGTCAAAGCTCGGGACAGGCGGATCAATCAGGGATGACTGCTTCGAATTTCAGGGTGACCATTGCAGCAGGCTTATATCTGAATTACAGAAAATGGGATATAAGCCCAGGCGTTCAGGCGGATAGGTCTTCTTCTTTCATGCGGATCCGCATTCGTTACCGTATCTGAAACAGATGAATAAAAAAATATGAGGATGTTGACACATGTTTAGGGGACATGGCTGAAGTTAAAGGTAGGCTTGGTGACAAGTCATACTTTAATATCAAGGTCAACATCACAAGTCATACTTTAATATCAAGGTCAACATCCTCAATTTGGAGTATAGCAGATTATTTTTTGTTTATCAATTAAACATTGCTGCTCCTTTACTGGTATAATGTTAATTTTAAATTCATTTAATATGGCCGGGTAACTGTTATATTAAAAGCCCCTATTTTAAGTAGCTTACAGGAGAAACATATGACCGAGATTGGAAAGATTGATAAACCGGAAGCAGATAAATACAAAAACAGGAAAAAAATATATTTTGTAAGAAATCTTTATCTTCCCAAGAATGCAACTGAACAGTACAAAAGCATTTTTAACCGGTACTGGAAAGAGGTTGAAGAACATCTTGCAAAGATCGAGGCTGCCGGAAAGGTTGTAAAGATTTTCTGTGAAAGTTTGTATATGGCAGGTGACGACGCTAAAAAGGTATTAAAGTCCATGAATGGTATGCTTGAAAAGATTATCCAGAGAAAGATCGATGCAGGCGCCGAACTCATGCCCCTTGAAGATAAAGAGATTTTCGGTTCTTATGTAGACTGGAACAACTGCATGATGGTCATAAGGACATCAACGGTGTATGAAAAGGTCCAGGAGGAGTTAAAGGCGGTTGTAAAGGACAGATTTAAGCACATCAAATCAGTTTTTGAGAGCAGTATTGGCCAGGCTGAGGCTGCGCTGCTTGTAATGCGTGGTGAAGACAGGGACCTGCTTGAGCTTCCTGATGATATAGAGTTATTTTTAATTTCCCCTCCTGCCTACGATGACCTTATGAAGTTCATGAGAGACCGTGATGAAGGAAAGGAGTACTGGAGGGCGTGATATGATGCCATAATGACAAATGTCAAAATTAAAATGTCAATTGAAGCTCCAATGCGATAATGTCTACAGATGTTGACGGTGTTTTAAAATTGGAAATCTGACATTCACCCGTCCTTCGCAGTAACTTTGCCACGAAGGGTGAATTTGGCATTGGAGCTTTCACATTTGTCATTCATTAATTATGTCTGCTGTCTGATATCAGTCACTGACCGTCCACCAATTCCCCAGTTGTCTGTATCGACTTCATCTATTACCACAAATGTAGTTTTTGGTTTTTTTCCCAGAACATCAACAAGCAGCTGGGTAGCTCCCTTGATTAATTCCTTTTTCTGATCTGCTGTTACGTTCCCTTTAGTTATTTTGATATTAACGAATGGCATATTTCCCTCCCTGAGATTATGTGTTTCTGAATTTCAATACGTACTAATCTGTATTATTAAATATTAATATAAAAAACTGCGAGACATAATTGGTTTACTGGGATGATAACATGAAAGCCACCGGTTTGAGGGCAGCATTGTCAAATCAACTGTTCAGGGATGCAATAACATGGGCAAGCAGCACAGAGATAAGTACGGACAATACGAGAGCAAATGCAAGCCTGGACACTATGTTGTCAACGACAAGGAGCTTTTTATGGATCATTTTGATCATATTTAATGTTATGACAAATAAAGTAAAGAAGACTGTGATACACATCACAACATGAAGTGTTTTTATAAAAAAAGCAGGAGTGAAATATCACTCCTGCTTTTTTATATATGAAGCCGGCTCATTTTATTTATTTGCCGACAGGTTCTTCTTCAAACTCAGCTTCAACAGTATCAGCATCTTCATGATCGTGAGACTCTGTATTGCCGCAGGACCCTCCACTGCATCCGGAAGCCTCCTGCGCTGTCTGGGTGTCTTTGTATATATGTTCTGACACTTTGTAAGACGCTGCAGTTAAGACGGAAATGGCGGTCTTTATTTCCTCGGGATTCTCTGAATTGTCCTTTTTGGCTTTACAGTCCTCAAGGGCAGTATCAATTTCCTTCTTATCAGCTTCAGACAGCTTGCTTCCATGTTCGCTCAATGTTTTTTCGACTGAATAAATCAGGCTGTCCGCTTCGTTCTTTGCCTCTATAAGCTGTTTCTTTTTCCCATCTTCATCTGCATGTGACTCTGCCTCCCTGACCATTCTGTTTACCTCATCCTCTGATAACCCGCTTGATGCGGTAATACGAATAGACTGTTCTTTACTGGTTCCGAGGTCTTTGGCAGAAACATGAAGAATTCCATTCGCATCGATGTCAAACGTCACCTCTACCTGTGGAACACCACGCGGAGCTGGAGGAATGCCAACAAGCTCGAAATTACCCAGAAGCTTGTTATGTGCAGCCATCTCTCTTTCGCCCTGATAAACCATTACTCCTACGGCCGGCTGGCTATCAGCTGCAGTTGAAAAGATCTGGCTCTTTTTGGCCGGGATGGTAGTGTTTCTGTCGATAAGTTTTGTAAATACTCCACCCAGGGTCTCAATTCCAAGAGACAGCGGAGTCACGTCAAGAAGCAGGACATCTTTTACATCTCCCTTGAGAACAGCGGCCTGGATCGCCGCACCGACTGCTACCACTTCATCGGGGTTTACCCCTTTATTAGGTTCTTTTCCGAAATAATCCTGCACAGCCTGGGATACCTTCGGGGTCCTTGTCTGTCCACCCACGAGTAAGACTTCATCAATATCCGATGTTGAGAGACCTGCATCCTTTAAAGCGTTTTTGCAGGGACCAAGCGAGCGTTTCACAAGATCATCAATTAACTGCTCGAACCGTGACCTGCTCAGTTTGGAAACCATATGCTTTGGCCCGGATGCATCAGCTGTAACAAACGGTAAATTGATATCTGTTTCTGCAGCAGTTGATAGCTCTATTTTTGCCTTCTCAGCAGCTTCTTTAAGCCTTTGCAGTGCCATCTTGTCGTTCTTCAGATCAATACCCTGTTCTTTTTTGAAGTCATCAATCATCCAGTCGATGAGCTTCATATCAAAGTCATCTCCCCCAAGATAGGTATCACCATTTGTAGAAATTACTTCAGTAATGCCTTCGCCTATTTCAAGAACAGACACATCAAATGTTCCACCGCCAAGGTCATATACAGCCACTTTTTCTTCCTTTTTGGATTCAATTCCGTATGCCAGTGAAGCAGCCGTAGGCTCGTTGATTATTCTTAACACATCCAGACCGGCTATTTTCCCCGCGTCTTTTGTTGCCTGGCGCTGGCTGTCATCAAAATAAGCAGGGACGGTTATGACGGCTTCTGTTACTTTGGTTCCGAGATAGTCCTCTGCTGCCTGTTTTAGTTTCTGCAGGATCATGGCAGATATCTCCGGGGGTGAATAAGATTTGCCGCTTATATCCACATGGGCATCCCCGTTAGGGGCCTCAACTATTTTATACGGCAGTTTCTTGATTGCGTCCTGCACTTGATCAGATTTGAATTTCCTGCCCATGAGGCGCTTAATCGAAAATATGGTCCTCTCCGGATTTGTTACTGACTGTCTCTTTGCAACCTGTCCGACCAGCCGTTCTCCTTTATCTGTAAAAGCAACTACCGATGGAGTGGTCCTGTGGCCTTCCTGGTTTGGGATTACTACCCTTTCTCCTCTCTGTACTACTGCTACAGCAGAGTTTGTTGTTCCTAAATCAATACCAATTGTATGTGACATGCGTATCCTCCTTTATTTTTATCTAGGCCTTTCCTTCTTTCAAAAGTAAAACCGGAATTTGCTCAAACAGTGATTTCTCCAGCATCAGCAGGGGATCCAGATTAATCCTCATACTGTGTCTTAACGCTGTTTTTTTACTGTCTGAATGTTTTATTTTTTTATCAGCCGTATTTAAGCTGTGTATCATATATTCGTGTGATCTGCTAGCCATTCTTGATTCTCCTTTAATTTAAATAATATGTTTTCACGCTAATGTGTAACCATAATTGCAATTGTAGTGCCAGGGATAAATAATTAAATAAAACAGGTGGTTAGGTTATTTAATAGAAAGAGATGGGACAAGACGACCCATAATAAACTAGGCCAAGCTGACCTATGGGTCAATTTGCGCTATCCTATTGATGCAGATAAATTTTAAAACTGGATATTCAACTTCGGCTGATATTCTTCTCTGGGGGGAATGGGAAAATAATCATAACGGTCCAGTTTCTCATAATCATTGCTGTCCCAGTGTTCATCCCCCTATGAGTCTATCCAGCAGTATACTTTATGCTGGAACTTAAGCAGATCCATGAAAGAAAACACTGTTGCGCAGGGATTTTCCATAGTACAATCTCCACACTTTACCCTGTAACTTGAGAATGCATGAGAGGATAACAGGAAACATGATATCAGGATAGTTGAAATTAACAGCTTCATTTCTTTCCCCTTCCTATAATTTATATATAATACAATCTGTTATATATGTCAACTGTATAGCATACATGAAATTGCATCATGGTAAGTCATTCGCCATTAATTTGCAATTTTAAATTTGAACCGTTATATAATGAGATCATAGTACTAATTTATTCTAAGGAGGTGTGCCATGAGTGATCTGAAGCAAAGAATATATGAGGCAGCAAAAGATATGCAGCTGATTAATGTGGCTACTATTACTGAAGAGGGAAAGCCCTGGGTGCGGTATGTAATGGGATTAGCTGACAAAGAGCTGATTTTTCGTTTCTGTACTCATGTAGAGTCCAGAAAAGTCGGACAGATCAGAAATAATCCGGATGTGCATATCTCTCTCGGAGTATCAAGCCTTGAGACCGCAAAGAACTGGGTACAGGTCCAGGGAACTGCAGAAATTTCTACTGATAAGGCTGACCGTGATGCATTCTGGATTGACGATCTTAAAAACTATTTCTCAGGCCCTGATGATCCAGGTTATTGTGTAGTGATCATAAAACCTACAAAAGTTGAACTGGGGACAATGGGAGATACTACACCTGAGGTATGGGAGTCAGGTATTAATTAAATTTGAGGTCTGCACTCTTAAATAAGGTATTAATGAAAAAACAGGTATGCCAGCAATATTGACGCTGTGATGCCTGCAAAATCAGCTATCAGGCCGCATGTAATTGCATAACGGGTCTTCCTGATTCCGACAGATCCGAAATAAACAGCAATAATGTAAAAGGTAGTGTCCGTAGCACCTTGAACTATCGACGACACTCTGCCGACAAATGAATCTGCGCCGAATGTATTCATGGCATCCACCATCATGCCCCTTGCCCCGCTCCCGCTGAGAGGTTTCATAAAGGCAGTAGGCAGGGCGCCGGTAAAGTCAGAATCAATATGTAATGAAACCAGCAGCTTCTGGATCAGACCTACAATCATATCCATGGCCCCTGAAGCCCTGAACACCCCAACTGCAACGAGTATGGCTATGAGATACGGAATGATTTTAATGGCAACATTGAAACCGTCTTTAGCTCCATCTATAAACGTTTCATAAACATTGACCTTTTTAATGAGGGCAAGAAGGATAAAAGAAGTAATGATCGAAAACAGCAGGAGGTTGGCAGCTACACTGGAAAAAGTTGCTATTTCCTCCCTGCTCATCTGAGACAGGATAAAAATAACGGTACCAATCAGCAGGGCAAAACCTCCAAGGTACGACATAATCACTTTGTCCAGTAAATTTATCCTTTGATACATCGAAACGCTGATGAGTCCTGCAAGTGTTGAAAAGGAGGTTGCGAGAAGGATCGGAATGAATATATCAGAAGGATCAGCCGCTCCTAACTGGAACCGGTATACCATTATTGTCACAGGTATCAGCGTCAATCCGGATGTGTTCAGTACAAGAAACATAATCATCCCATCAGATGCAACATCTTTATTTCTGTTGCTACTCTGCATTTCCTTCATTGCCTTAAGTCCAAGAGGAGTGGCTGCATTATCCAGGCCAAGCATATTGGCAGAAATATTCATCATGATTGAACCTATGGCAGGATGGTCCCTGTCCAGTTCAGGGAAAAGGCGGTGAAAAAAAGGACCAACTGCCCTTGAAAATATTTTGACCACCCCGCCTTTTTCTCCGATCTGCATCAGACCCATCCATAGGGTCAGGACCCCGGTCAGCCCGAGGGAGATTTCAAAACCGGTCTTGGCGTATTCAAAAGTGGCATTCATGATATTGGAGAAGACTTCAATATCATGAAAGAAAACAAGCTTTATCGTACCGATAAGAAATGCGCTGAGAAAGAACCCGGCCCAGATGTAATTTAAAACCATGCACTATAGTACCACAGAGATATTCCCGGTAACGTAAAAAAGGGGAAGACATGAGGAAAGATTTTATTGGTAACTGCGTGACAGCTCAGTAGTGATTACTAAAAGGTCAGGACTTTTTAGACGCCTTTAAGACAAAACTGTCTACAAGGTCAACAAGGCCGGCTATTTCAGGCTTGCTTATCTGGGCGTCAGCTCCGACAGACTTGCACTTTATTGACATTTCAGAGCTGATGAGGGATGAAAATACGATACAGGGTATATTCCGAAGACTGTCATTAGTTTTAATGTTTTTTATAAGATGTAAGCCGTCCATCTGGGGCATCTCAATATCCGAAATAATAACGTTGATATGGTCTTCAATCGTCCGGAAATGTTCACTGTTAATTATTGAAGTTAATGTGTCCCAGGCCATCTGTCCGTCATTGGCCGTGTTGACTTTATATCCGGCCTTTTCCAATGTCATGATTATTATTTTTTGTATATAATTTGAATCTTCAACAACAAAAACTGTATGTGCAGACCTGTCCACGCCCTGTATTTCCTCATTAGTAAGAGCTTCAGCTTCACTTTTCATGCCTGAATCAGGATATATGTCTGATGTTATTTTTTCATAGTCCAGCAATAATATCATTCTGTCTTCAAGTTTAATAACAGCAGTAACACTTCCGGAATCAGACGAAGCAAGGCCTGCCAGACGGAATCAGACGAAGCAAGGCCTGCCAGAGGTTCAATCTGCTGCCATGACAGCCTCTGGATTCCGACAACTTTACTTACACAGAAACCGACCGTTGTATTATTAAAATCACTGACTACTACATAGGAAGATGTCCTGTCTGTATCATCAACGAGTCCAAGGTGCCTCTGCATGTTAATAATCGGTACAACCTTACCGCGCAGATCAACAATCCCGTCCAGAGACGGATGTTCGTTTGGAACAGGGACGGTTTCATCTGGAAATCTTATAATTTCACGTACCTTTGCAACATTAATTCCGTAAGTGTTATTTCCGATAAGAAACTCCACTATTTCAAGTTCATTTGTTCCTGACTCCAGAAGAATGTCTGTATGTTGTGTCGGTGTACTCACTTTGGCATGCTCCTTACGTATTATAATTTCCTGTCATTCCGGTCCGTTTCCTGCAATATGTATTTCTTCATCACACAGGTTCAGAGCACATACATATAAGCAAAACAGTGTTTCTGCTTACCTATTAATACGGAATAATTGAAAACTTCTTTAGGGTAACAAGGGGAAGCGGATGTCACAGCCACATATGTTAAAAAGAGAAACTGCCTTTAATTACAATATGAATCATTTCTATAAAAAAATGAAGGCATCGTTATACATTTAAATATCTGGCATTATCATTGAGTTTATTTAAAAAATCAGCTCCGAACATGTTTTTAATAATATCGGAGATATTCGCATCAAGTATGCCGGTCTGATTGTTAACACTGTTGCAGGGGAATTCAAGGGCATCATCCGAGACAGACAGCATGGTTGGCTCCCGGTCTGTTACTGCAAGAGGCCATGTCACACAGGAACGGGGTTTTACCTCATGGGGAAGCAGGCCATGTTCAAGGGCAACAGTATGAAGAGAGCAGAGAATATGATCATTGTCATCAGGAAAGGCAAAGACGCATAGACCGTTCTCATCCGCATCTATCATCATCAGATTATCTTCAGTTTCATCGAAAATGTTGAGATATGCGGAATCCTCTTTAAGTTCTGAACTGAACCGGGATGCATCAGGCATAAAGCTCAGGACGTTTGGCAGTTCATTTTTTTCAATACAGATATCGTAACGTGAGCAGCAGCACTCATTTTTTATGCAGGTGCCTGGTTCGCAGTTATGAGTAATCGAAAAAAGGGCCTCCATATCCACTTCTATGCCTTCAATAATATGGAGGTTTTTCACTGATTCTGAATAAGTAATCTGGGGCCGTCTTTAAACAGGGTTTCTACCTTGTTTACCTTGACTATTGCCGTCACAACTCCCACGCCGAATTTGGGATGGTCTATTAATTCATCTACGGTAAAACTATCATCTGTCTTGTACTTTCTTGCCGGAGCAGGTTCACCGCCGGAGAGTCTTGTAATATGTTCATTATAAATTTCTTCAGGTGTCTTTCTTTTCCTTCCGGCTCTTTTAATAGTTGTTTTCCCTGGTTCAGGCGGCTTTGAGCGATAGTTATGCAGACCATTACAGGTATTGCATTTGACCTTTTTGGGTTTATTATCAACAATGGCAGTAATTGTATGGCCAAGTTCGAGCTTGCATTTTGTACACCATGAAATCACATCTCCACCTACTGTATATCCGTCTGTCATGTTTTTGTCCTCGATTATATATGTTGGTTATGTTAATAAGGTGCTATATTAACTTATTAACATATAAATTTCCCGCCTGTATTAAAAAAATGATGATGGTCATGTTAATATGAAAAACATACTATATTGATTTCAAATAACTAAAAGGCCGGAATTGTCTGAGATGTGATATGGAGGAGGAACATATGACGAACCAATCAGTTACCGTATTTAAACCATATCCTTTTAAAAAAGGACAGAAAATAAGAATAGACGGATCAAAACGTAATGGCGACTGGGAAGTTGTTGATATAACAGACCGTAAGGTCTTTCTGCGGTGTCCTGTATCAAAGAGGCAGTTTGAATGGGACCTGTTCTGTTACTTTGTGGAAGAAGATGATAATGCTGACTGGCCTCAGAAAGATTAATATAGAGTCAGACCAGGACAGGTTCCGGACCTGCAAACATCAACTTGTCTGAGAAGTTTGTATTGAGTAAAACATAATCTATTCAATCACGTCTGGTACTATAAAGAATTAATGAGGAGTTTTGACCCTTGGGGCAGGTTTTTTCCTGAGTGGTTTCTCTTTACAGGCCCGACAAATTGTAGACCCTTTTGCATCATAGCAGCCATCTTTATCAATCATTTTCTCAAGATCATCGCAATAGATTTTTTTGTGTTTCATGTAATTAGTTTAGGCCCACCGGAATTTAAAAGCAAGGTAATAGCATTGTTAAAGGATTTTTTGATGAGTACAGGTACTATGAGCCATTATATTTCATGAGCAAGCCGTGCTTATAGGACAATATTCATGTATAGTAATATAATGAAATTTAAAGACCTGCATATCCCGAAAAAAGTCCTGGAGGGAATCAAGTCTGCTGGTTTCAGTGATTGCACACCAGTTCAGGCCCTTACCCTGCCTGTGGCGCTCAATGGTAAAGATGTTGCCGGCCAGGCACAGACAGGTACAGGTAAGACAGCGGCTTTTTTGATTGCCGTATTTTCCCGTATGCTCAAGCTGCCGTCACCCGGCAGAGGGCCGTATCCCCGTGCTCTTATTATTGCACCGACCCGTGAGCTCGTGGTCCAGATAGAGGAAGAAGCAAAACTGCTCGGGGGACCTTCGGGCTTTAGAATACTATCAGTGTTCGGCGGTGTTGATTATCTTAAACAGCGTGAGCAGTTGTCAAAGCAGGTTGATATCCTGATAGGAACTCCGGGGAGGCTGATTGATTATCTCAAACAGAAAGTG
>CALZJD010000010.1 GCA_945787795.1 Thermodesulfovibrionia bacterium
CGCCCTCTTTTTTATAAACCTGTCATAATCTTTTGAGTTATTGCTGACCGGTTCAGGGGAGGACGAGAAACCAAACAGCAGGAGGGAGATGAATGCTATTAATAGTTTATGAATCATGGTATCATCCTGATATATATTTTATCATGGATAGCAGGTGACTGAAACATATTTAAAGATTTCTTCGCCTAAGGGTTTTGAATCCTAATCAGCAAAGGATGAATTGATCGAAATCCAACATTTGTAGGGGCGTATTGCAATACGCCCCTACGTGATTACCCATAATTTCAGTCACGTCATTCCGGTTTAATCGAAATCTGCCCTAAAATTCATTTTTCACTAAAGTACCCTCATCAGTATCTTTATGTTTGCCTTGATATTACCGGACTGTATTGCTGATATAATGGCGCATGCCTCTGCTCCTGCATTCATTACATCGTTGATATTTTCAGATGAAATCCCACCGATTGCCACAACAGGTATCCTGATTTTACTACAGATATTTTTCAGTGACATAAGTCCCTTTGACTTTCCTGCGTCTTTTGTTGACGTCTGAAACACAGGTCCAAATCCAATGTAGTCAGCCCCATGTTCCTGTGCCTTTATCGCCTGGTTGAGATTATGAGTTGATATGCCAATGATCATTTTATTACCCGTAACCCGCCTTGCTTCTTCAATCGGCATGTCATCCTGACCGAGATGGACTCCGTCCGCACTGACAGCCATGGCAATATCAATATAGTCATTCATAATGAATTTGACCGTCTGAACTCCGGCAGATATAGCGTTCTTCACTATTTGAGAATGGGTAAGCCCGGCTATTGATCTGTCAGTTATGAGATATATGGGATTGTTTCTGGAAAAGAGGTTCTTCAAAGTATTTCAAACATATTTAACGTCTTACATAATTTACTACTTTTTATTTTTGTCATGCCCGAAGCCTGCCCCGGCAGTCAGTAAGCAGGGGTCAGTAATCGGGCCTGCCTACGGCAGGCAGGCATCCAGAACATATTAAAAAGACTGGATTCCGGCTTAAAGACTGCCGGAATGACAAACAGACACTTTGAATTTATATCCAGCCTCTAATTAAGCCTTCGCAGAAGCGTTCTTATAGTTGTCAAGAAAATGTGTATTAATATTGCCGCTTATAAAATCCTTGTTATCAAGGATTTTCAGATAGAAAGGAATGGTCGTCTTTATTCCTTCAATAACAAACTCACTCAACGCCCTTTTCATCCTCGTTATTGCTTCTTCCCTGTCCCTTCCATGTACAATAACCTTTGCAATAAGGGAATCATAATAGGCAGGCACTTTCCATCCGGAGAATGCAGCTGTATCTGTTCTTACTCCATGACCACCGGGAGGGATAAAGAGCGAGACCATACCGGGTGAAGGGATAAAGTTTACCGGATCTTCAGCATTAATCCTGCATTCTATACTATGGCCGGAATATTTCACGTCTGTCTGCCTGATCGACAATGGATAGCCTGCGGCAAGTATGATCTGTTCCTTTATTATGTCAATGTCTGTGATCATCTCTGTCACCGGGTGCTCAACCTGTATCCTGGTGTTTATCTCCATAAAAAATATGTCATTGTTACTGTCAAGAATAAACTCTACTGTTCCGGCATTTCTATATTTCATTGCTTTTGCAGCCCTGATGGCAATGTCTCCCACTTTTTTCCTGAATTTTGGCGTTGAAAGTACATAGGGAGCTTCTTCGATAAGTTTCTGATGTCTCCTCTGAATGGAACAGTCCCTCTCACCCAGATGTATTATATGCCCTTTGTTATCGGCAAGTATCTGGACCTCAATATGTCTCATGTCAGTAATATATTTTTCCATGTACAGCTCACCATTTCCAAAAGCTGCAAACGCTTCCTTTTGAGCCATGTGATACATCTTGCTCAGATATTGTTCTTCCGGCACAATTCTCATTCCCTTACCGCCTCCGCCTGCGGATGCCTTGACGATAACAGGGAATCCTATCTCTTTTGCTGTGTTTAAGGCTTCAGCCTCGTCGGTGATGGGCTTATCACTCCCCGGTACAACAGGCACACCTTTCTTCTTCATGGTCTGACGAGCCTTTGCCTTGTCTCCTCCTAACCGGATATTTGCAGCAGAGGGTCCGATGAATGTAATATTTGATGCTGTGCAGGCCTCAACAAACTGAGGATTTTCTGCAAGGAATCCATATCCCGGATGTATTGCTTCTGCATCGGTTATCTCTGCAGCGCTGATTATGGCAGGTATATTGAGATAGCTTTGTGCAGACGGCGCAGGACCTATACAGACCGCCTCATCAGCCATTCTGACAGGAAGGGTTTCCCTGTCTATGTCAGAATAAACAACAGCTGTTTCGATACCAAGTTCGCGGCAGGCCCTGATTATTCTGATCGCGATTTCACCTCTGTTGGCTATGAGGATTTTTTTGAATAATTTCATGACGAGGGTTCAATAAAAAAAAGAGGCTCGCCGTATTCCACCGGATGACCGTTTTCTACAAGAATTTTAGAGACCGTACCGTGCGTATCGCTTTCTATTTCATTCATAAGCTTCATAGCCTCAACAATGCATAACACCTGTCCCTTTCTGACCGTGCTTCCGACTTCCACAAACGGCGGGGACTCAGGAGACGGCGCCCTGTGAAATATTCCAACTATCGGCGAAGTAATTTGAGCAATCGTCTCTTCTTCAGCAGATTGCTCCTTTGCAGAATCAGCATTTTCATTAACAGGTCGGGGAGCGGCCGGTACCATGTGGGCCGCTGCCAGATACTTCTCTTTTTTAATTTTGATCTTGGATCCTTCCTTTTCGATCGACAGTTCTGTAACGTCAGTGTCCTGCAAGAGATCAATCAGTTCTTTGATTTCATTGAGATCCATTATTTCACCTTCTCGATATATTCAGAGGTTCTCGTATCGATTTTTATTATATCTCCTTCATTCAGGTGAAAGGGTACCTTTACGGTTACACCTGATTCAAGCAGAGCAGGCTTGCTCCCTCCACTGGCAGTATCGCCCTTGAATCCCGGGTCGGTCTCGGTAATTGCCAGTTCAACAAACATGGGGACATCAACCGTTATAGGTGACCCGCTGTATAAAAGAATCTTGACCATCATATTTTCTTTTAGAAACTTTTTTGCCTCACCAAGCTGTTCAGCTGACAGAGGGATCTGTTCATAGTTTTCTGTGTCCATAAAATGATACTCATCACCATCATTATATAAGTACTGCATTGTCCTTTCATCAAGATCGGCAGGCGGAAACTTTTCTCCTCCTTTAAAGGAGTCATCAAATATGCTTCCTGTCTTGAGGTTTTTAAGCTTGGTCCTGACTATTGCACCGCCTCTTCCCATCTTGTGGTGCTGGAAATCGAGAATTTCGTGGGGCGCGTCCTTATACTCAATTCTCTTACCCTTTCTGAAATCACTTGTTGATATCACTTTTACCTCTCTATTATTTTCAGTTTCTTTGGCAGAGATGTCATCACGTCAGCACCGCCCTTTTTTGCTATTACCATATCTTCAATTCTTACTCCCCCGAATCCAGGGAGGTAAATTCCGGGCTCAACAGTAAAGACCATGTTTTCATCTATCACTTCCCTGCTCCGCCATGATACAACAGGTTTTTCATGAACTGCAAGCCCGACTCCATGACCAGTTCCATGACCAAAAAATTCATCATAACCGGCCTTTTTGATATAACTCCTGGCAGCACTGTCTATATCAGCAGCCTTTACTCCAGACCTCACTTTGTTTATGGCCCTTTTCTGGGCCTCAAGCACATGGTAGTATAAATCTTTCTGCTTTGAAATGCTCCGGCCCTTAAGGAGTACAGTCCTCGTCATATCTGAATTGTAGCCCTTATACTCACCTCCCCAGTCTATTACTACCAGATCACCGCCTCTGAGTTTTCTTTCCGTAGGCTGGGCATGAGGAAGGGCTGATGTTGGACCAGATGCTACTATAACCTCAAAAGGCAGCACTTTGCAACCTTCAGATTTAAGCAAACCCTCCAGTTTTAAAGCTAATTTCTTCTCTGTTGTGCCTGACCTGATAAAGGGCTGCAGCTTCCTGAAAGCAGACTCCGCCCTTTTCACAGCGGTGCTTACATAAGCCAGTTCCTGTTTTGATTTGGTAATCCGGATCTGCTCGACCATATTGGTAAGCTGCTTGAGCCTGATTTTTCTTTTTACCAGCTTTTTGTAGAAAGCAAAATTGACATTATGGTCTTCAAATCCCAGAGTCCTGATCTTATACATCTCACAGATTTTTTTTATTTCACCTGCCCGTTCTGAATTTTCGATAATGATCTTGAATCCCGTAGTCTCGATCCTGGCGTGTTCTTCATACCGGAAATCGGTTATAAACAGGGCGTCTCTGTCAGTTATGATGCTGTAGCCCGAGGAACCGGTAAAGCCCGTAAGATACCTCACGTTAATGAGGTCCGTGATAAGGATGCCGTCAACTCCGGCTTTAGAGAGTTTTTTTCTAAGAAGCGCTTTTGTTTGCATTGGCAACAACAACTGCAGCTCTCAAACCCAGAAGGTAACTGTCAGGACCAAAACCCGAAACCTGTCCTGATGCAACAGGCGCAACGCTGGTATGGGTGTATGCAGCCGGGTTAATGAGCAGAGCTGAACATTTACTGGAATGCTGTATGATCTCAACTATTTCACCCTCATGATTGGACTGATGAATGGCCAGCTCAACACCCAGGTCTGCTGCAAGTGAGTTAAGGGAATCATTTATCTCATTCAGTGTTTTGGTACCATATATATCTGACTCTCTCGTTCCGAGCAGATTAAGATTTGGTCCGTGAATAACGAGTATCTTCATTATTTCCCCTTTGTTATCTTTATTCTGTCCAGGATAATATGTGCCACATCTATTTTTTTCATTAAGGGATAATCTTCTACATCACCTTTTTTATTTATGAGGGTCACTATATTCGTATCAGTATCAAACCCGGCACCCTCCTGTGATATATCATTCAGCACCATGAGGTCAAGCTTTTTTTCTTTTAGCTTGGCAGCTGCCCTGCTTACATTCTTCCCTGACTCTGCAGCAAAACCTACAAGAAAGCGCTTTCCTTTTTTGGTCCCCAGTTTTTTGAGTATATCAGTTGTTTTCTTTAATTTCAATAAGTTAATGTCACTTTTATCAAGTTTATTCTTAGCAGTTACATCGGCCCTGAAGTCAGACACGGCAGCAGACATAATAACAGTGTCTGCCTTCTCAAGATATTTGAATACAGCCTTTTCCATGTCGCCTGATGTTTCTACTGATTCGAACTTCATGCCGTGCGGTGGATTCAATGAAGAAGGACCGCTGATCAGGATGACCTCTGCTCCTCTTCTCCTTGCAGCCATTGCAAGGGCATACCCCATTTTACCGGAAGAACGGTTTGATATATATCTGACAGGATCGATCGGTTCCTGAGTAGGCCCTGCAGTGATCAATATTGTCTGGCCTGCAAGATCATGAAGTGTAAGAACTGAAATTGCAGCCTCAACGATCTCGCTTACCTCTGACATCCTGCCCTCTCCTTCTTCCCCGCAGGCAAGATCTCCTTTTGCAGGACCAACAATTTCAATACCTGATTTTTTGAAATTTCTTATATTTGCCTGGACCGTCCGGTTGTTATACATCCTGAAGTTCATTGCGGGCGCAATTAAGGAAGGCCCGTCATAGGTAAGCCAGAGGTTACTGAGGAGATTGTCAGCCAGACCACAGGCAAGTTTGTTAATGGTATTGGCTGTAGCAGGTGCGATTATGAATAGATCAGATTGAGCGGACAGGTTTATATGACTGTAGGGGTCTTTAAAAAGATCAACATGAACTGCATCACCTGTTATGGCTTCAAGTGTATAGGGCGGAATAAACCGGCAGGCCGCCTCTGTCATTACGACCCTGACCTTTGCGCCTTCGTCCATTAATCGCCTTGCAAGGTCTGCGGCCTTATATGCTGCTATGCTTCCTGTAATGCCAAGGAGGATATTACTGCCGCTCAGCACTTAATCAGCTGTCTCCGAAAATGTCCTCGATCGTCTTCTTCTGCTCTCAGTCATATCCTCGGGCATGGTTTCCTTCTGCTGTGCTTCGTCAATTACCTTCTGATGGATCTGCTTCCTTGCCTCTTCACTGGCCTTCACAGCCGCTTCACCGGTAAGAATATTTACCGCTCCTGATGCAACCTCTTCTATGGCAAGGGTAGTTATTTTCTTTGCCTTTGAAGCTATAACAGGCAGAGAACCCTGTGACAGGGCTTTTGCTCTCTTCACTGCAGCCATGACCAGCCTGTAACTGCCATCAATCTTTTCCTTGTCATATTTAATCGGTAATGAGATTATATCCATACATCCTCCTTTAATTGATTATCTTCTGTATCCAGTTATGGTCTGCACTCTCTGTTCTCAGTCCTGCCGAGCGTACAATGCTTTCAAGTTCCTTATATGCTTTATCAATACTGTCATTGACAATAATGTAATCGTAATTTGTATATTGGGAGATTTCCGCCTTCGCATTATCAAGCCTGTTTTTTATTATGTCATCAGTGTCAGTCCTGCGGTTTACCAGCCTCTCTTCAAGCGCCTCCAGTGACGGCGGAAGTATAAAAATATAAACAGCTCCTTCATAACTTTTCCTGAGCTGGATAGCACCGTGAATGTCAATATCGAGTATTATATCATAGCCCCTGCTGTTTAACTCCTTTATCCTCTTAATGGAAGAGCCGTAGAGATTGCCATGGACCGTGGCCCACTCCGCAAACTCTCCCCTGTCAATCATCTTCTTGAATGTATCCCTTGTTACAAAGGTATAGTCCACATCATGTACTTCTCCCTTTCTGGGCTCTCTGGTGGTATAGGAGACAGACAGTTTCATATTCGGCATTTTTTTAATCAGCTTCTGGCAGAGTGTTGTCTTGCCCGCGCCAGAAGGTGCTGATATGACAAAGAGATTGCCCTTTCTCTGAATGGTCTTTTTATTTTCGACTTTCACTGCTGCCATTTTATTCTTCTGATGCAAACCTCTGTGTTATGGTCTCAACCTGAAGCGCTGACAATATTATATGATCGCTGTCAGTAATGATAATCGCCCTTGTCTTGCGCCCCTGCGTAGCATCAATAAGTTTTCCTCTTTCACCGGCCTCCTCACGGAGCCTTTTGATCGGCGATGACCCCGGTGCAACAATGGCAACCACCCGTGCGGCTGACACGATATTGCCGAAACCAATGTTTATAAGGTTTATTAACTTGCCGGATCTTTTCATAATCTATTGCAGGTTCTGGATCTGTTCCTTTATCTTTTCCAGCTCATGCTTGGATTCAACTGCATTGGTCGATATCCCTGAATCCTGGACCTTTGCGCTGATCGTGTTTATCTCCCTTCGCAGTTCCTGTACAATAAAATCCAGTTTCTTGCCGATCGTATCACCTGACAGTAACACCCCTTCAAAATGTTTGAGATGGCTTTTCATGCGTACGATCTCTTCGGTAATATCTGATTTCTCCACCAGATACGCAGTTTCCTGGATCAACCGTGACTCATCAACTTCTTTGTCATCCAGCAGCTCCTTAATCCTGTCACGAAGTTTCTCCTGTGCAGAATGTATAAAATCCTGTCTCTGGTCTTCTATCTCCTTGAGGTAACTGTGAAGAAGATGTACACGGTCCGAAATATCATCAATAAGTTCTCTGGCTTCATCAGAGCGTGATTTTTTAAGATCATCAATAGCCAGGTCAACGGCCTTATACAGATCGTCAGTGTTGACCTCAGGTTCATCCATAAAAAAAATGTCCCTCTGGGATGCAAGCAGCTGAATACCTATTGCTTCATTAATAGCGAGTTCGTCCTTCAATAAGTTCAGGGCATTATAGTACTCTTTTGCAAGAGACCTGTTCACATTCAGCTTGATGCCTTCAATGTCCTGTTTGGGCACATAGACGTCTACACGTCCCCGGTTTAATTTCTTCCTGACAAGCTTTCTGATCTCTGTTTCATAGGAAAAGAGGTAATAGGGAAGATTGATATGTATGTCTATATTTTTATGATTGGAAGACCGGACTTCGATCTTGAAATTACCCGACGTCCCTCTTCCATATCCTGTCATTGACTGTGGTGTCATAATAATAAAATCATATTTAAAGTGCTATTTGCCCTAATCATGGGCACAACATATTAATATATAATAATTACCTAGTTTTAGCAATAACACGGAGTATCGCTAATATCTAATTGTAAATGAATTCAGGATGTTGAATGCATGAACCACACATATTTAATAATTTCAACAATATCGTTCTTTCATCTATGACTCGTTAATGCAATTGACTTACCACAGTCAGGATTAAAATTATAAAAATACATATAATACATAAAATGAACTACTCCGCAGCAAGCTACGGGGTATCAACAGCAGTCATTCCAGAGGCCTGCCTGCCGGTAGGCAGGTCTGTTAATCGGGAATCCAGAACCCACGTAGCACTGTACATTTCTGGTTACCCGCTGGTGCCTGCCCTCGAATTTCGTAATCGGGGGCGGGCATGACAAACGTGGCAAGCCACGGGGTATTAAACCCGAAGATAAAAATAACCATGGAAAAGTTGAACAGGAAAATGACTAAGCAGTTAACTCAGATATTAATATTCTTAATTATTGCCATGTGGACCGGAGTATCGTTTGGAGATTCTGCTATGTATAGTCTTTCGATATTCTCAGGAGCAGTCTTTAATTCAAAGGAAGACTTACGCATAAAACAGGATGGATTTGAAGATATACTTGTTGATGATGCGAATTTTAAAACAAAGTCATTATCAGGCGCGCCCTATTATGGCATACGGTTGTCACGCTGGAAAAATAACAGGGCATGGGAGATTGAGCATATACATCAAAAATTATATTTAGATAATTTACCGCCTGACGTTCAAAGATTTGAGATCTCTGACGGTTATAATCTGTTCCTAATAAACCATGCCTGGCAATTATATGAAAAATATATACTCCGTATGGGAGCTGGAACTGTCATTTCTCATCCGGATATCAAAGTAAGAGGAAAAACGAATTTCGAGCGCGGTGGTGGATTAATACCTCTCATATGGACAGACGGGTATCGTTGCTGTGGAATAACAGGTCAACTGAGTCTGGCAAGAGAAATTAAAATAAATAATAAAATATTTCTCAATCCGGAGATAAAGATTACACATTCAAGGCAGAACGTACCAATCGCCGATGGATCGGTTCAGGTACATAATACTGCACTGCACCTGGATGTTGGATTCGGATATACTTTCTGATTGAGAAAATCAGTTATTGGATGTGATCAAGGCTTCGACATCACTTTCAATAAATACAGGTGTATCATTTTCCATTACAACATTCACCTTTTTGACATCAACGAACCTGCCCTTTAAAATCTCTTCTGAAAGCGGATCTTCTATATGCTTCTGAATGGCGCGCCTCATGGGTCTGGCACCGTATGAAGGCTCATAATTATTCTCTATAAGCCAGTCTATCACTTCATCTGATAATGTAATGGCCAGGTCCTGGTCAATAAGCTCTATGTTAAGCTCATCAATAAGCAGTTTCACAATATCTACAAGGTGGGTCTTATCAAGCTGGTGAAATACAACAATATCATCAATCCTGTTAAGAAATTCAGGATTAAACTTTATTTTAAGCTCATCCATAACTGCACTTTTGATTTTTTTGTACGTGTTTTCCGTAGATTCCTGCTGGAAACCAAGAGGCATTGCATTACCGATATTTCTGGTCCCCACATTTGAGGTCATGATAATAACCGTGTTCTTGAAATCAACCTTTCTGCCGAGGTTATCTGTGATAACTCCTTCATCAAGCACCTGAAGCAGCACATTAAAGACATCAGGATGGGCCTTTTCGATTTCATCGAACAGTATGACCGAATACGGCCTTCTGCGCACTGTCTCAGATAACTGGCCTCCTTCTTCATACCCAACATATCCCGGAGGAGCTCCTGTCAGCCTGGAGACATTAAACCTCTCCATATATTCCGACATATCTATTTTAATTAAAGCCTTTTCATCATTAAACAGGAATTCCGTCAGCGCCTTTGCAAGCTCAGTCTTTCCAACCCCTGTGGGCCCCAGAAAGAAGAATGATCCGATAGGTCTTGTCCTTGCCTTTATACCTGCCCGTGACCTTCTAATGGCTTTCGCTATTGCCTTGACCGCATCATCCTGTGCAATGATCCTTTGATGGAGCTCACCCTCCATGCGAAGGAGTTTCTCCGATTCCTTTTCTTCAAGCTTGGAAAGAGGTATGCCGGTAATTTTACTTACCGTGTATGCAACATCATCTTCCACCACATTGGGAGTTTCTTTTTGCTGGTTCTCGCGCCATTTCTTGTTCAGACTTTCGTAGAGCTTTCTGATCCTGTCCTCTTCACTCTTGACAGAGGCGCCTTTCTCAAAATCATTGAGCTTTACATAGAGGTTTTTTTCCTTGTTCAGTCTCTTCAGTTCCTTTTCAAGCTCACGAATCTCAGGCGGCATGGTAAACCTTTTCAGTTTAATCCTCGCGCCTGTCTCATCCATTACATCAATGGCTTTATCAGGCAGATACCTTTCGGTAATGTACCTGTCCGAGAGATTAACACAGGCCTTGATTGCCTCTGGTGTAACTTTAATCTTGTGGTGAACTTCATATCTGGCCTGCAGACCTTTAAGGATCTGTATGCTCTCTTCCAATGAAGGAGGCTGCAGATAAATCGGTTGGAACCGTCTTTCGAATGCTCCGTCCTTTTCAATATACTTTCTGTATTCATCAGGAGTAGTGGCCCCGATGCACTGGATCTCCCCCCTTGATAAAGCAGGTTTGAGCATGTTCGATGCATCTATGGACCCTTCTGCAGCTCCAGCGCCGACAAGGGTATGGAGCTCATCAATGAAAAGTATTACATTGCTGGACTGGACAATCTCTTTCATGACAAGTTTCAAGCGCTCTTCAAACTGGCCCCTGTACTTGGTACCGGCTATAAGTGCACCAAGATCAAGACTGACGATGCGTTTATCAATAAGGTTTTCAGGTATATCTTCTGCAACAATCTGCTGGGCAAGGCCTTCAACAATGGCTGTCTTGCCAACCCCTGATTCGCCGATGATAACTGGGTTGTTCTTTACCCTTCTTCCAAGGATCTGCAGTACCCTTTCAACCTCTCTCTCCCTGCCTATGACCGGATCAAGCTTACCTTCTCTTGCAAGCTGGGTAATATCCCTGCCGAATTCATCAAGTGCAGGCGTATGGGTCTTTTTCTCTTTCTGGCCGGCCTGCATCTTTCTGATAGACAGGTTGATTGCAAGCTGTCTGACCCCAAGCAGGTTTGCTCCAAGACTCCTGAGAATTTTACCGGCAATCCCGGCCTCTTCCCTGATTAACCCAATAAGGAGATGTTCGCTTCCGATATAACTGTGTCCGAGCAGTCTTGCTTCTTCTACCGCAAGTTCGAGTACTTTTTTGGCCCGTGGAGTAAAAGGGATGTCACCAAAAGTGAGAATATTTGATCCTGTGGGAAGATTTCTTTCAACTTCCATGCGCAGTTCATCTGCTGATAATCCCATTTTTTTGAGTATCACCATGGGAAGGCTTTCTTCTTCCCTTAAAAGACCCAGCAGCAGATGTTCTGTACCGAGGTAGTCGTTTTGACGCTTTTCAGCCTCTTCGCGGGCGTATATTATTACCTTTCTACCTCTCTCAGTAAATTTCTCAAACATAAAAATCTCCTCAATTTAATATATCGTCTATACCTTAGATTGTCAAGCCGGGATAGTAATATATGTTAAATACTGTTATATATATACGGCAGAATCGTTGAATAAATTTAATATTATTAATCAGATTTACCTTGAGGAGTGCCTACCGGTCTTTATTCTTATATACAATATCATTAATTTCCTGCATGAATTCCTTGATGTCTTTAAACTGCCGGTAAACTGATGCAAACCGTACATACGCGACCTGGTCGATCTCCTTGAGATAGTCCATTATCTGTTCACCTATTACAGCGCTTGATATCTCTTTTTCTCCTGTTGCCTGAAGACTTTTTTCGATTTTGGTTGCAAGCTCTTCTCTGGCTTCTACACTGACCGGTCGTTTTTCACAGGCCCTTTCAAGACCCTGCACTATCTTCTGCCTGTCAAAGAGCACTCTGCTGTTGTCTTTCTTGATTACATGAGGAAGGATATTTTCTATTCTTTCATAACTGGTAAAGCGGCCTTCACATTTCAGACACTCGCGGCGACGGCGAATAACATCAGCATCCTTGCCCTGCCTTGAATCTATGACTTTGTCTTCAATATGATTGCAGAATGGACAACGCATTTAATTTACCGTGGTAACTCACGACGTATACTAATATGATTAAATTGTTATATCTTCGTAAACCGGGAATTTCCTGCACAGGGCTTTAACTTTTGCTCTCACCCGTTTTATCGTTGCACTGTTCTTATGATCGTGCAGAACTGCTGCTATCAGTTCAGCTATCACAACCATCTCAGGTTCCTTCATTTTGCGGCTCGTTACGATTGGAGTGCCTACTCTTATGCCGCTGGTTATCGTAGCAGGCTTGGTATCATAGGGAATCGAATTTTTATTTACTGTAATACCTGCAAGATCAAGTGCTGTTTCAGCCTCATTTCCTGAGATATTCAGTTCTGTCAGATCAATAAGCATTAAGTGGGTATCAGTACCCCCAGATATGACTTTCAGGCCCCTGCCCAGGAGTACGTCTGCCATTTCTTTTGCATTCCTTATAATCTGGAGCTGATATTTTTTGAATTCCTCGGTCAGGGCTTCCTTAAATGCAACCGCCTTTGCTGCTATTACATGCATCAGGGGTCCGCCCTGCATTCCGGGAAAAACCACTCTGTCTATGACCTTTGCATATTCGGACTTGCACATGATTATACCTCCCCGCGGTCCTCTCAGGGTCTTATGAGATGTGCTGGTAACAAAGTCTGCATAAGGGACAGGCGATGGATGGTTACCCGTTGCTATTAATCCTGCAATATGAGCTATATCAGCCATGAAGTAGGCCTTTACTTCCTTTGCGATTTCAGCAAGCAGCTTAAAGTCCAGTGTCCGGGAGTAAGCACTTGCTCCGGCAATGAGCAGCTTGGGTTTATGTTTCTTTGCCAGCTTGCGGAGCTTGTCATAGTCGATCATGCCCGTTGTTTTTTCCACTCCATAAGAATTGATTTTATAATACTTGCCCGTAAAGTTGACTTTAGACCCATGTGAGAGATGACCTCCATGATTCAGGTCCATACCAAGGATTTTGTCTCCGGGTTTCAGTATGGCAAAATAAACTGCCATGTTCGCCTGTGAACCGGAATGGGGTTGTACATTGACATGTTCTGCGCCAAACAGTTCTTTGGCCCGCTCGATGGCAAGAAGTTCTGCCTGGTCGGCATATTCACATCCGCCATAGTAACGTCTGCCCGGATATCCTTCGGCATATTTATTGGTAAACACCGATCCCTGTGCCTGAAGTACCGCCCTGCTCGCGTAGTTTTCAGAAGCGATAAGGACTATTTTGTCCTGTTCACGTTTTATCTCGTCCCTGATAGCTTTATAAATCTCAGGGTCAAATTCCTTTAAATCATCATTATTCATTTCTATTTCTGTTTCTCTTCAATATCTTTTATTTTGTCCAGCCTTTTCTGGTGTCTTCCGCCTTCAAAGTCAGTGGTAAACCATGTCTTTAATATTTCACCAGCCTTTTTTTTATCGATAATCCTACCCGGCAGTACCAGGACATTGGCATCATTATGAAGCCTGCTCATTTTGGCTGAGTAGTCTTCCTGGCACAGGGCAGCCCTGATACCGTGCACTTTGTTTGCTACAATTGACATGCCTATTCCGGTCCCGCAGATCAGAATACCTCTGTCCACAATCCCCTTTGATACGGCCTCAGACACCTTTTCTCCAAAATCAGGATAATCCACAGATTCTTCGTCTTTGGTACCAAAATCCTCCCATTCAATGGAGAGTTCATCCAGCACAGGGACAAGAGCGTTTTTCATCGAGACTCCTGCATGATCACATCCAATAGCTACTTTCATCAAACCCTCCTGACCTGTTATAACTTACCGATTAATTTTATTTTCCATATATTGTAAAAGGCATAAGGAAAGATATCATGATAAGGCGTAAATTATATTATCAATCTCATTAAGGTAAGTCAAGAATACTATTTCATTAATGTATGGTTTACTGCGGGCGGTAAAAAAAGCCCTGTTCTGAGGGTAATTCACTAATATTTAAGCTTTAATCCGGAATGTAATCCGCAATCATATATCGAAAATTGTTATAATCCCTTTATGCCAACCATTGGGCTTACGGGCAATTTCGGAATGGGCAAGACAACCGTTCTGGGAATGTTTAAAAAGCTGGGCGCCCATACATATAACATAGATGAATTTGTTCATACGATTCTGCGCAGAGATTCAATCATCCGAAAGATGTCCGGGCTTCTTGGTGATGCAGTGCTGATGAATAGCTCTTCAGGCATGTCATTAAATAAAAAAAAGGTGGCTGCTATCATTTTTAATTATCCGGACAAGAGAAAAGCCATGGAAGCGATCATCCATCCAGATGTTTTAAAAGAAATAACATCTGTCAGATCACATATCCTGAAAAAAGATCCTGATGCCTTTATTGTTTTTGAAGTCCCTTTGCTGTTTGAAGCCGGCTATGTGAAGCGTTTTGATAAAACAATTGTTGTACACTCAACAAGGCAGACAGCAATAAACAGACTGACAAAAAAAGGGTTTACCAAAGATGACATTTCAAAAAGGTTTCGATCTCAAATGCCGATTTATAAAAAGAAAAAACTCGCTGATTTTCTGATCGAAAACAATGGTGACATAAAAACAACATCTCACAGGGTTAAGAGGATATTTAATAGACTGAGGGAAAATGGATAATACATTACAGAATGATCACATACATTCTTTCAAACCTCCTAAAGAAAAACCGTCTGATGAAGTTGTAATAAAGTCAGAAAAAAAATTTGGAATTGTTGAAGGTCAGGTCATAATTTGTGAAAACTGCGGTAATATTGTTACAGGCCCGGAACAGATCATTACGGTAAATGATCATCACAGACATACCTTTCTGAACCCTGAAGGCCTGGTCTTTCAGGTGGGATGTTTTTCTCACGCGGACGGCTGTGTCATCGATGAACAGCCTACCCTTGAAAATACCTGGTTTGCAGGTTTCAGCTGGAGCATCAGCATATGCTCAAACTGCATGGTACACCTCGGCTGGTTTTATCAGAAAGATGATCAGCACTTCTTCGGCCTCATACTTGACCGGCTGGTTGACTCCGCATCAAATCATTGATTCAGAAACTCTTTCTTTGCAACTAAAAGGAAAATCCTTCCCCTCTGCTTCATATGTCCTGCCATTAATTCTGCATTCTTTCCGTGACCAAAAAAAATGTCAGCTCTCCCGTGTTGACGTATTGCCCCTCCCGTGTCCTGAACAAGGCTGAAACGCTGGACCGGTTCCCATCCGATAACCCGGCTGCCTTCAATTTGAGGAACTTCAGTCCGTATAAAGGCCAGACCGCCTTTTGGTATCCCTCTTTTGTCCATTGCTATGGAACGCAGCGGCGTTAAGGGCACATCAATATTGCCCAACGGCCCCTCTTCCGCCTCACGAAAAAAAACATAGCTCTGGTTGTAATTGAGAATGTCCTTCACCTCATCAGGATGGGAATACAGATAGTCTTTTAATGCCTGAAGAGACATCTGCTCTTCAGGTATTTTGTCTGATAATATTTGACCTATTGCTCTGTAAGGATGCCCATTCTTCTGATCATAATTAATCCGCAAGGTACTGCCGTCATGCAGACTGATCAGTCCCGATCCCTGTATCTGAAGAAAAAAGAGCTCGATCTCTTTTACATACGCTATTGGTTCAGCACGTCCATCAAGAGATTTCTTATATACAATGTCATCTCTTGAATCATAGGGCACAAGTTTACTCCCTTCCAGGCGGCCAACTATTTTTTCATGCTCCCATTGTTCTGAAAATTCACCGAGGTCAACTTCTATCAGATCATCCGGCGTTTCATACAGTGGTTCGGTAAACTCTTCTGTTGGTACAAGACTCCCTTTCAGAAGAGGTTCATAATATCCAGTAAAAAAAGCCTCTCCATCGGCGTTCCTGCTTTCAAAATAATGGAACTTTTCTTTTAACTGGCTTAACCGGTCTTTTCCTTCAGAACTTTCTATTGTCGACATAAACAAACGCATGGATGCGATCATTTCTGCCGGAGTGTAAAGTAGCTCTCCGTATTGAAATGATACATCCTGATACAGCTGTTCGTAGAATCTGATTGACTGTGCAACTGCCAGATCAATATCTTTAAACTCAAAATCATCTGTCCAGTCATGTACAGATATTTGCTGATAGCTTAACTGCACAAGCTTTGGTTCAGGCTTTGGTTTAACAAAAAAAGAGCAGCCATACCAGGCTGAGAATAAAAGTATGAAGAATAAAGGGAGAAGCCATTTTAATACATTAGTTTTCATAATTATTACACCCTGTAGTCTCTGCCACAGTTCCAAAATTCTGTTATTCCCGCAAGCGAAGCACGACGGGAATCAAACGTATTAGATTCCGGTCGAGCCGGAATGACGGGGAATGACACCAAAAAATTAACTATCTCAAAATGGACTCCCTGTGATCTCTGCCGCAGGGTACTTCACACAATCATAAGATTATATGAAAAACTCTGTCATAAATCCATATATAAGTTTTCAATTATGTGTATCCCAATTGGTATTGTGAATATTTTAGTGAGATAAAATAGCTACATGAGAGGCACTATCTGTCTTCAATACATTTAACACACATCCTGCTTTCAGGCATGACCATTAATCGGCCGATTGGAATTGGCTCATCACAACCGGCACAGATGCCGAATTCAGGATCATCAAGATTATTAAGAGCATACTCGAGTTTACCCAGCCTAACCTGTGCTGAACGGAGATTTGCTTCGCTAATGCTCTTTGCATTAATGGCCTCCATTCGTGTCAGACGTCCGATAGCATCATCCGGAGCAACAGGTTGAACAGTTTCCTTCACCCGCTCAATCGTCAGCTTAAGCTCCTCGATTTCTTTATTGATTAATGCTCTTAGTTTATTCGTCTGCTCTTCATTCATAGAGATATCATTGAAGTGAAATTGCTCTTAAGTTAATACATGATAATAACATTCATAAAGAAGATTAACAACGAATAATAGGGGTTTGATCAATCAAATCCCAGCCTTAATCTTCAATCATCATGACTAGCTATTGAAAACTTCTCTTATCAGCAAATATTAATCGTCAATATTAATATTTGCATAATGAAGTTTTTTCAAAATGAATCCGATTTTTGTTATATTTAAGTTAAAAGAAAACATTTTCTCTATGCTTCATGACGGAAAAAGTACAGGTAGTTTATAATTACTTTTAAGCAGTTATCCATATGTTGATTGTCTGTTAGGGAATAAAAATGAAACAGTTACAAGCGATAATTATAATTAGCTTTTTGTTATCTATACTTAACTGCAAGACTACGCCTCCAGTGCAGTTTCAAGAAAACAAACAAGACCCACCTTCCCCGATAGTTATTGGAAGTGAAAGCAGCTCTATTACTACCGGAAATGTTGATATCAATGAGGGACAAACTACATACACTAATATGAATGAAAAGACTTTTATGAATTTACTTAATGTAGACCTTGATAAATTATCCCTAATTGAAGGTATCTGGTCGAACGAAAAAAATACTTACAAAGTAGGAATCCAAAAAGCTAAAGAGAAAGGTAAATATTTTGCATTTATTTTGAATTCTCAAGAACCACATATGAAAAAGGGAGAAATTATAGCTGAATTTTATAAAACGAGATATGAATATATTTATTCTACAGAATATTATCTGGACGATAAAACAAAGATCGTTACAAAAAGTTATCTTGATGAACATGGGATGCTCCTAATTTTTCTGCATGAGTGGGAGAAAGAAAGTATTGCTTTTTTCAGGAGTTTCCCTGTGAAAGAAGCATTAGAAGAAAAAGAGAACGTCTCAGATTTAAAACAATCATTGGTTATAGAGAGTGAGACAGGAAAAGATGAGAATTATGTTCAGGTTGGTGCCTGGAAAAATCATAATTATGCACAACACCTGTTAGTAAAAATAAAAAAATATTATCCTAAAGCATATATAGTTGTGCATAATGATATTTATAAAATAAGAATCCCGGATGTATTGACTAAAAAACAGGGCGCTATTGTGTCAAATGATATAGAGAATAAATTCAATATAAAACCTATTTTCATTCAAAAAAAACAATAAGTGTCTGTTAATTGCAATGGCGACTCAAATCATTTAAAGGCTTTTCTCGCCTTATTCACTTTTACAGTGCCTACTTCTCAAACAGCTTCAGATACTCCCCATACCCTTCTTTTTCCATCTCTTCCTTTGGTATAAACCGAAGTGAAGCTGAATTCATGCAGTAACGAAGTCCTGTAGGTTCCGGGCCGTCATCAAAGACATGTCCAAGATGTGAATCACCGTACTTACTCCTGATCTCTGTTCTTGTTCGAAATAATTTTCTGTCTACTTTTTCAATGATAAATTCTTTGTCAATCGGTTTTGTAAAACTGGGCCAGCCTGTACCTGATTTATATTTGTCAGTTGAACTGAATAGAGGCTCACCTGAAACAATGTCGACATATATCCCTTCCTTTTTATTGTCCCAGTACTCATTATCAAATGCCCTTTCGGTCCCGTCTTTCTGCGTCACTTTATACTGTTCGGGGGTTAGTGTTTTGCGTATCTGGTCATCAGATGGTTTTGAATACTTTTTTTCTTTTATATTGGTCATGTTCTTATCCCTTTCTTTATACCCTCCTGTAAAATCTGCTGAAATATTCCAGGGCATAAAAATCAATGATGCACATACAATGAATGCTGTAATGATTGTCATATGAATTTTATTGCTCATACATTATCCTTTCATTAAATAATATTATATTTAAATAGTTCTTACTATGACATATGTCAGTCTTACATTATTTTCCAATAAATATGTCCTTTAGATACTCTTCTACTTTAAATAGAACCTCCTGAACATAGTCAGACTGAATCGTAAACTGATTGAGCTTGAAAAGGTAATCATTAAAGATCAGCAGGCCGAGGATAATAATTGTTACTCCTGATATTAAATTGGTTGAATGAATGTTAAATTCCTTTTTAAATATCTGCACAGACAGCTCCCTGCCCCTGAGGATGTGCCAGATTCTCTTATTTTTGATCCTGTCAAAGAACAATGAAAACACTATAAGCGGCACTGCCAGGCCAGCCGCATATATAAATAACAGGGAGGTCCCCTTGATAATTGTTTCCGATGCGGCTGATATCAACAGCAGTGATGCCAGAATCGGCCCAATGCATGCACTCCACCCAATCGCAAATACTGATCCAAACACGTAAGAACCGACAGGCGTTCTTTTAATGCCTTTTGCCTGCAATGACAATCCTGAGAAACCCTTGCCAAAGACCTCCAGCATTCCAAATACTATTATGACCACGGCTATTGCCTGAGTAACAAGCAATCTGTTTTCCCGAAGCACACTCCCTGCATAACTGGCTCCCATACCAAATATCGAAAAAACAGAGGCAAGGCCCAGAAAGAAAAATACGGTATTTCTTAATATGTCACCTTTTCCGGTATTAATGCTTTGCGCAAAGTATGCCGGAAGGATCGGCAGAGTGCAAGGCGATATGAAGCTCAGAAGGCCGGCAAAAAAAGCGAGTCCTGCCAGTATCAGAAATCCTGATTCTGTCATTTCGTCTTTCAGCACTGGAAACTCATCAGCTGCACGTTCATCCCGGCTTTCAATAAAGAGTTTGGTAAGAAAAAAATCTGACGTGCCCTTCTCCACGATACTATTAATGCTGTCCTTATTCTGATTATGAACAGTCAGCAATTTTTCCCTGCTGACCAGTTTTGAAGCCCCGATCATATAATACATCTCATCGATTCCTGAAGGTCTGCTCGACAACAGATAGCCTAAGGTTTTCAATCCACTGTCCAGGTAATTAAGTTCGGATGTCTTTAGGTATAAACGGAGCATTGAAAAGCTGAAGACAGCATTTTCCTGATAGGGTTTGCTAAGGTCGACCTGTTCATATGGGGCAAAATGCTCAATATCTTTGCTGTTTCTGTTAAAAAACGCCCCGGCGTTCCAGTCATACAGATTCTTGAGCGAATACTCTGCTATTTTGAGTGCTGTATCAAGATACCTTTTATCTCCAAGTGCATCATATCCATCCAGAAATACCAGCAAAGCCCATGCATTTGATACTGCCTGTCCTGTTAAGAATGCCCTGTCTTTATCATAATCAAAATAGTAATAGGCCCCCTGGCTTCCGATCATTTCATTTTCTATAAAGTTCAGACTTTTTACAGTAACATCTCTAATCCTCTTCTCTCCGATAACATCATATATGTACAGTAATGTGCTTATCATCATGGAATTAGCATCCATGACCCTGGTCCTGTCGATATAAGGAGATGGAAGTTTCAACCGCTCATCTGCTGTCAACCCGTAGTAACCGTCTTCAAGGTAAGCGTCCTGACTTGAGTAGAATGCGCCTTTTTTATCGTAGAGCCGTGAGGTGATGTAAGAAACCGAACTCTCGACCGCATGTCTCACCTTTTGATCATTGTCGATCTTTAATAAGTGGGCATAGGCCCTGAGTATCTTTGCCTGGTCCCCAAGAAGCTTTTCATAATGAGGAACTGTCCAATCTTCTTTCGTACTGTACCTGTGAAAACCCCCTTCGACCGGATCAAAGAGCCTGTAGGTATCTTTCATATCTGATAATTGCGTAAACTGGTTCCTGAATGTGTTCCTGATCATATTTAAAAAAACATCGTTCCTGTTTTCCTCATACATTTCCAGCAGGAATTTATAGACAAAACCGTTTGGAAACTTCTGTCCCCCTATTCCCTGGGAAAAACCGCCGAACTTCGCATCGTACGTAGTAATAAGATGCTCCAGAAACATATGCTCTGCATTATCCAGATTGTCCTGTTCCGGTATAATCGCAGGAAGTTTCCTGTATGTGACCTGTCCTGCTCTTTCAGAGAATGTCTTATCTTTCATATAAGCGATAACCTTAACAAGATATTCCTTCAGGGCCCTGTGATCGCCCGGACCTGAAAACCCGCTTATTCTTTCCATATCCGGAGTAAAAATGGTTGTTGACGGCCAGCCGCCCTCAAGATATTTTTTTGTCAGGTCCGGTCTCCTGTCAGAATCAATGAATACAGCAATGAAGTGTTCATTTATATATGAATACAGATCTGGATGATACAGGTAGTCTTCACTCTCATACACATGGCACCAGTAGCACCATGCAGGAGCCGACAGGACAAGATAAATCGGTTTTTGCTCTTTAATGGCCTTCTGAAATGTCTCCAGGCCATATTCATGCCATTCTATGAGATGAAACAGCTTCTCAGCCCGCTCACGTGTATACCTCGTGTCGGCAGCACTGTTACATACAGAAACAGACATGAAAGTAGAAAGTAATATTATTATGATGATTTTTCTTGTCATGAATTCGAAGAACACTGGATTATTTCACCAGTTACGACTTAAAAAGATTTATGGTTCATACTTTTAAGTTAATTGCAGGATAAAAAGGATACTATGATGTAAGTCATAACTGTTAAAGAAGGGGTCCAGGGTTCAAGGATTCAAGTGGCCAAGGGAAAAAAGAATAATATAAAAAAGTATATTAACGTATTAAAATAAAATAAGTTCTTCATCTTTTGTCTGTTCCCTTGAAACCTGGATCCCTTGAACCCTTTTCTTAATAGCTATTCACCTATTACCTTATTGTAAATCTGGACTGTAACAGTTTAACAGGAAGGTTACTTACTGATGTTCCTTAACATAGATCTCTTCAGCTATCAGACTGTCAACCGCAAGCGTTGTTTCATCAATTTCCAGCACAAATGACGGTCTTTTCTGTTTTAGCTTTATAACACTTCCTGCCACAATACCCATTGAAGAGAGACGTTCAAGACGGGTACTGTCAGACGGCCTGATAAATACAATTCTGCCATGGGAACCAACCTCAAAATCTTTTAGCTGCACTACCAGGGGTCTGAAGTCGGATTTGTATTTTGAACAGCATAATCCTCTGGGTATGGGTTTACCATGCGGACAGGTTGGCGGGTGTCCCAGAAAGGAGCATACGCTGTCCGTCACAGAGGGGGAGAGAAAATGTTCGATTTCACATGCCGTCTCTTCACTCTCCTTCATTCCAACATCAAGCACATCATGAAACAGTCTTTCTGCCAAACGGTGACGCCGGATAAGATCCCGTGCCCGGGTTTCACCTTTCTTGGTCAGTTCAAGGTCATTATCCTTTATCAGCAGACATCCTGCCTTTTCCATCTTTCTGATTTCATCGGATGTGTTACTGTCCCCAAGGCCTTGAATTACATCTTCCATGCTCTGTGAACCCTTCTCTCTTAATGCCCAGATGAGTTCCAGAATTTCATCTCTGAATTTATTTCCCATTATTTCAAATCACTCCCAAATGCCGTCAATCTTTAAAGAACATTTAAAACAGCATCCATTTATTATTTTACTTGATGTATTATAACCAAACCGCTCAATAAGAAGCTCACCGCAATCGGGACAATACGTATTTTCTCCACCTTCTCCCGGCACATTACCTTCATACACATATGTAAGTCCTGCTTTTATTCCCATGTCCCATGCCCGCCTCAATGTGTCAACAGGTGTTCTGGGCTGGTCCAGAATCTCATGTGTAGGATAAAACTGCGTTACATGCCAGGGGATTGAAGGATCAACAGATTTGATAAAATCAATAATGCCTTTTAATATCTCTTCTGAATCATTATATGAAGGAATTATAAGTGTCGTGACCTCTACCCATACTCCGGACTCCTTCATTAATTTAATTGTATCAAGAACAGGCTGAAGCCGTGCCCCGCATATTTTTTTATAGAATTGATCATCGCCCTTCAGATCAATATTATTTGCATCAAGATAGGGAATTATTGTCTTTGCGGCATCAGTGCCTGTATACCCGTTACTGACAAAAACGTTTTTAATTCCCCTCTCGTGAGCAAGCCTGGCGCAATCATAGGCAAATTCAAAAAATATTGTCGGCTCAGTGTACGTGTAGGATATGCTTGTGCACCCTGCCTTTTCTGCCGCGTCTACCACCTGCTCCGGAGTTACATTTTCTCCAGGGACATGATCATGGGTCTTTGTATACTGGGCTATGTCATAATTCTGACAATGCCTGCATCTGAAATTACATCCAACTGTGGCAATCGAAAA
>CALZJD010000011.1 GCA_945787795.1 Thermodesulfovibrionia bacterium
TGCCATTTGTTGAGGAAAAACTGGATGTTTAAAGTCTTAATAGCTGATGATAATTTCGAAGACAGGGACTTACTGAAAATGGAAGTTCAGCAGGCCCTTCAGACAGAGCAAACAGACATTAAATTTTACGAAGCTGCAAGTATAAATAAAACAATGGAACTGCTTGTAGATAATACGTTTGACCTGCTCACCCTTGATATAGAGTTTGATCGCTTAAATGAGGGGATCGATGCATTACCGGAAATATTTGAGAAATATCCTACTCTTAATATCATAATTATCAGTGGAAGACTGAATAAAAATGAAATAACCAATCAGCTTTTCAGATTTACAAAAGATAATGTGCTAAAAAGCAAGCGGTGGGTAAGACATTTTGATGTTCTTGACAAAAAAGACAATAAAAAAGATGCCCTTCAGAGGGCCTATGCCTTTGCCTTTAAACAAAAAGAGGCTGCAGGTAAGGTACGCGACATGTTTATCCTTGCTGAGTCTTTACTTGAAAAAAATGATGTGGACAAGTGCATAGAGGTCTACAAAAAAATCCAGGATGTGGCCCCTGGAGAGCTGGAATCACAGGAAAACATAAAATTGCTTGATGGTACTGTTTCAAGGGAACAGGTGATAAAGTATATGAGATCCGGAGATAATATAGTGGCGTCGCTGCTTCTTGGCCACTATATTGAGAAACAGCTTAAGACGTTCACACGCAGACAGATAGGACGTGCCCATGCAACACTTTCAGAGAGCCTTAAGGAATTGACCGGCAGGAACAGGATCTCTCCAATTAATAAAGAGTTGTTTAGTAAATTAATCAGAATGCGGAACAAGGCTATCCATAAACCTTTAGCTATTTCTGATGATATTATCGATACTGTATTTAATGATTTAAAACTGTTACAAAGTAAATACTAATGAAATCCGATATGCCTTACAAAGTTCGGTTCCCGGTTGACCAGATACTTGGAATCACATTGATAGGACTTATCCTCCTGAGTGCCCTGATATACTACAAATCCGTAAAGGCTCAGAGATATCTTGAACCTTCGCTTGCCATTTCAGAACCGCGGGTAGCGTTTACACAAAAAATCAGTGATCATATTAGTAAAGAATTTGGATCTCGTAAAAACACGGGGGTAGTTTTTACAGCAAACTCCATACTGGTTGATGACAGACAGGTCTTTGCCGATCCCTATAATAAAGAATCTGTCAAGCCTGATTTTGTGAGAAAACTTGCCAATATCCTGATGGCAATATTGGATGACGTTCAAATGAGACCACAATTTGAGTTAATACTGGTAAGCACGAGGCTTCCCATAAGCCCCCATCTGATTTTGAACAAACAAAAACAGATCGAAAAAAAGAATAATGTAGAACTTCTTCTTAATTCACTCTACACAATTGCTCCTGAACTCAAGAATACGTATGCTCTGTATTTCACTTCATCTGTAATACCGGTCCGTCCTGATCAGAGTGAAAACTGGATCGAATTCCGCTTTCTCCCTTCGGAGCATCTGCATATAGATATGATTAAAAGCCTTAGAAAGTATTCTTTCTGATTACCATACTTGATCTTGGCAAGACCGCTGTAGGGGCACGTTGCAACGTGCCCCTACGTATGCTTATTGTTTATTCAATCAATCATGGAATGGTAAAATTAGAAACGATTTTCCTGCTCAATCCCTGTATGACTTTGGCAGCTTCTCAATCCTGACCGCACATGACTTATATTCCGGAGTACCGGCAATGGGGTCTCTATGCTCTGAAGTAAGAAAGTTAGATAAAGCTTCGGGAAAATGAAACGTGAGAAACACATTGCCCTTTTGTGATCGAGTTGTAACATTGACCTTTACCCTGATTTTTCCTCTCCTTGATGAAACAGCTACCCAGTCATTGTCCGTGACCTGGAGTTTTTTCGCATCAGCAGGGTTTAATTCGATACGTTCCTGGGGCACAAGCTCCATAATTCCAGGCACCCTCCTGCTCATTGACCCGTTGTTATAATGTTCGCGGATCCTGCCGGTTATGAGCGCAAATGGATATTCCTTATCAGGCATCTCACCCGATCCTTTGTGATCAAGTGCCACAAACTTTGCTTTGCCGCCGGGTCTTGAAAACAGATCCGTATATAATGTCTTCGTGCCCGGATGGTCTTTTGTCGGGCAAGGCCACTGCAGGCTCTCCTTTTCCAGCCGGTCATAACTGATCCCGCCATAAATAGGAGTAAGGCGTGCGATCTCATCCATAATTTCAGAAGGATGGCTGTACGTCATGGGGTATCCCATCCTGTTGGCAATTTTGCAGATGATCTGCCAGTCAGCCAAGCCTGCTACCGGCTCAATCGCCTTTCTCACACGCTGGATCCTTCTTTCCCCGTTGGTAAAGGTACCGTCCTTCTCAGCAAAACTCGAACCGGGCAGTATGACATCAGCATACTGTGTAGTCTCGGTATGGAATATGTCCTGCACAACAAGAAACTTCAGGGACTTCAATGCCCTTCTCACTTCATGGGAGTTGGGATCTGTCTGCGCAGGGTCTTCACCCATAATGTAAAGCCCCTTAAACTTACCCTGACATGCCCTGTCAAGCATTTCAACTGATTTCAGTCCTGTTGCCGGTGATATTGGTACATCCCATGCCTTTTCAAACTTCGCCCTTGCATCGGCATTTGCCACAGGCTGATACCCCGGAAGTATATTAGGAGCAGGGCCAAGGTCTGAAGCACCCTGCACATTGTTCTGTCCGCGGAGCGCCATGATTCCAGTTGAAGGCCTTCCGATATGTCCGCAAACAAGTGCAAGATTGGCTATTGCCATGGCATTTTCTGTTCCGGTACGGTGCTCGGTAACGCCGAGACCATATACGATCATGGCCTTGTCAGCATGGGAATACAGTCTCGCTGCATCGATTATTCTCTGCTTCGGAACACCGGTTATTTTTTCAACGGTTTTCAGATCATATTCTTTGACTTTCTCCCTGAGGGCATCAAAGTCTTCAGTCCTGTTTTTAATGAATTCCTTATTTTCCCATCCGTTCTTCAGAATTGCGTGGACAAGACCGTTCATCATGGCGATGTTTGTCCCGGGTCTTAAATTAAGCCACACATCAGAGCGCTTTGCCATCCAGGTCTCCCTGGGATCACCAACAACCAGTCTTGCGCCGTTTCGCAAAGCCCTTTTTAAATAAATGGAAACTATGGGATGGGCTTCCGTCGGATTGGAGCCAAAAAGAAAGAGCGTGTCGATCTCAGGCATTTGTGCAAGTGAATTCGTAGCAGCTCCCGCCCCCAGGCTGGTGGCCAGACCGGCCACAGTTGGAGCGTGTCAGACACGGGCACAGTTATCAACATTGTTCGTCTTGAAAACTGTGCGGACAAATTTTGCCAGTAAAAAGTTCTCTTCGTTTGTGCAGCGTGATGATGAGAACGCGCCTACAGAATCTGAACCATGTCTCTTTATTATCTTTTCGAAATTGGACGCGATGATTGCAAAGGCCCTGTCCCAGGATGTCCTTACAAACTTATCTCCCCTTCTTACAAGAGGTGTCCTTATCCTGTCACGGCTGTGTATAAAATCATAGCCATACCGGCCCTTTACACAGAGGTCGCCCTGGTTGACCGGACCGAAAAAGTCCGATGATACCCTTACTACTTTTTCGTCTTTGACATTAAGATACAAGCTGCACCCTGTTCCGCAGTAGCTGCAGGTCGTCTTCACTTTTTTTAATTCATGCACCCTTCCCTTGCCTCTGGCTTTTTTGTCAGTAAGTGCGCCTGTGGGACAGGTCGATACGCATTGACCGCAGAACTCACAGATAGAGAGCGTCCGGGCGGTGCGGAAGGCTGTGTCAGGAACTGTATGAAATCCCCTGCCGGTGAAGTCAATGGTCCCGGCCATGACAATCTCATTGCATATCCTCACGCACCTGCCGCATACGATGCATTTATTGGGTTCATAAACAATAAAGGGATTTGCCTGCCTGATCGGGAGTTTCCATCTCTCTCCGCCATATTCCATCCCGTCAACCTTGTATTCATAGGCAAGGTTCTGGAGTTTGCAGGCCCCTGAGGTCTCACACCGCATACAGTCGTTGGGGTGGTTGGAAAGTAAAAGAGACACGAGACGTTTCCGTATCCTCTTTACCGTCCTGCTCTCTGTCTTTACATCCATACCCTCTGTCACAGGCGTTGAGCAGGCAGGAAGAAGCCTTGGCACTCCCTTTACTTCAACACTGCACATCCTGCAGGCACCGTATGGTTCCAGCCTCATGTCATGACAGAGCGTGGGTATGAAGACACCCGCCTTTTTAGCGGCATTAAAGACAGTATCGCCTTTATCGCAAACGGTTTTAACACCGTTTAGGATTATGTTAATCTTCTTGCTGGACAAACTATCCTCCAAAGTATCGTTATTTGTCAACTATTTTATAGTGGCTATTTTTTTCTAATAACTAATGACCAATAACAATTAACTATTACCTTTTTTAATCTATTGCACTAAACGGGCATACCTCAAAGCATATTCCGCATTTAATGCATGTACCTTTATCAATTACAGCCGGCTGTTTTTTCTCCCATGTTATGGCCTCTGCCGGGCATTCCTTAAAACACTTGCCGCACATTTTGCAGGCCTCTGCTTTTACGATATACTGCCGCAATGCCTCGCATACCCCTGCAGGACATCTGCCCTTAAAGATATGGGCTTCATACTCATCCCTGAAATATTTAATTGTGGAAAGAACAGGATTGGGCGCTGTCTGGCCCAGCCCGCACAGGGACGTGATCTTTATGTCCTCGGCAAGGGACAGGAGAAATTCTATGTCTCCCTTTTTCCCCTTACCTTCGGTTATCTTTTTCAGTCTTTCATAGAGTCTCTTGTTACCCACCCGGCAGGGAAGACACTTGCCGCATGACTCGTTCTGCGTAAACTCAAGAAAGAATTTCGCCATATCCACCATGCATGTGGTGCTGTCCATCACAACCATGCCGCCTGACCCCATCATTGATCCGACACTGCTCAGCGAATCATAATCAAGAGGCATATCAATATGGGATGCCGGGATACATCCTCCTGAGGGTCCTCCGGTCTGCACAGCCTTGAGTTCGCGGTTCTGCGGGCAGCCGCCGCCTATATCATAGACAACTTCCCTGAGCGATATTCCCATGGGAACTTCAATCAGCCCGGTATTTTTAATTTTACCTGTTATGGAAAATATCTTTGTGCCTGAATTGTTTTTTGTACCGATTGATGAAAACCATTTTGCCCCGTTTGAAATAATATGGGGAATGGTTGAAAGGGTCTCAACATTATTAATGACCGTTGGTTTCCCCCAGAGACCTTTTTCTGCCGGAAAGGGCGGCTTTGACCTGGGCATGCCGCGTTGACCCTCAATTGAAGCAATGAGCGCTGTCTCCTCTCCGCATACAAAGGCGCCTGCCCCCTCTTTGATGCGAATATCAAAATCAAATCCTTTTTTATAAATATTCTTTCCAAGACAGCCCTTCTTTCTCGCCTGCTTCAGGGCAATTCTCAGACGGCTTATCGCAACAGGGTATTCTGCACGGATATAGATATAACCTCGGCTTGCACCGATTGCATACCCGCCGACTATCATTCCTTCTATTACCGAATGGGGGTTACCCTCAATAATAGAACGGTCCATGAAGGCACCGGGATCGCCTTCATCAGCATTGCATATAAAATATTTCTGTTCTGAAGCTGCCTTTGAGCATATCTCCCATTTAATACCTGTCGGGAAACCTGCCCCGCCCCTGCCGCGCAGTCCTGATTTCTTTATTTCATTAATAACATTGGAAGGCTTTCCAGACAAGGCCTTTTGCAGCCCCTGATAGCCTCCTGCTTCAATATAGTCCTCAATCTCCTCCGGGTCAATTTCACCGCATTGCTTGAGCAGGATTTTTATTTTCCTGTCATGAAATGCATGGTACTCTGGCCCGACAAGCCATTCCGTGACTATATTTCCGTTAATGATATGATCCTGGATTATCCTTTCGACTTTATCTTTTGAGACATGCTGATAGGTTGCGCTGCTTGCGTTCATGCTTACATCAACAAGCACGTCTTTTGAGCAGCAGCCGCGGCACCCGGTTTTCTTTACACATTTTTTAGCAATATCAGCCTTTATGCCAAAAGACCTGAGCTGCCTGCTGAAGGCGTTCATTACTTCCTGGCCTCCGGCCGCAAGGCCTCCTGTTCCCACACAAACTTTGATTGTCAGGTTTTTTACTGAAGGTTTTCTGATTTTTACTGGGGAAGCCATGCTACCGTTTTTTGCCCTCCCTGTCCTCTTCCAGAATGTCCCCTACCTCTTCAGGGAGTACATTGCTGTGGATTTTTTTATCAATCCTGATAACAGGCGCCAGGCTGCATGCGCCCATGCAGGCAACACTCTCCACCGTATAATGCATGTCTTTTGTTGTGTCTTCACCCTTACCAAGAGACAGGTGCTCGCGAATCCTGTGTTCTACCGGTACTGCTCCTCTTACATGACATGCTGTCCCGAGACAGGCCGTAATAATATGTCTGCCCCTCGGCTTTAAATGAAATTGAGAGTAAAATGTTGCAACACCAAAAAAGGAGCTTGCCGGGATGTTCAGCCTGTCTGAAAACCAGTAGACAGCCTCGCGCGGCACATGGCCGAATTTCTTCTGCAGGTCCTGAAGAATAGAGATGACATTCCCCTCTTCGCGATTATACTTTCTGAGAATGGTGCCCATCTGTTTTTCCATTTTTTGTGTCATGTCATTCCTGGATTGAGAAAATAAGTTGCACGTGTTTCTGTTCAGTTGAACCCTTTCATACCACCTTATTTTCCTTAATATTCAGGGAAAAATCAAGAAACTCAAAGGAGCAGTCATATTCAACTACATAGAACATGAGAAAGAACTGTTAATACATTTTCCAATCAAATAACTTATATGAAGCATGCATACATTATTAAATAGAGTCTGTCCATAAAATGCTTTTTTATATTTGTCATGCCCGAAGCCTGTCCCAGCAGTCAGAAATCAGGGGTCAGTAGTCGGGTCTGCCTGCGGCAGGCAGGCATCCAGAACTTATGAGAAACACTGGATTCTCGAGACGAGTCTTCGCAAGAGTCGCTCCGACCCGCTCAACAGAATGCGGGAATTACGGCTCAATGTTTGAGTTTATGGACAGACTCTAAATAATTATTTCCCTTATGAATATGATTTTCAACTGCGATTTCTGATATAATGAGACGCTAAAATTACTTCATGCATTCTGTTCCTTTAAGCTCAGAAAAGTAAATTAAGTCCAACTATGTATAAAGTCTTACATAAAGAAACGGTAGCGCCCCAGGTCGAAGCATTAATCATAGATGCTCCCTATATTGCGAGTCATGCAAAGGCCGGAAATTTCATAGTACTGCGCATTCATGAAAAAGGTGAGCGGATCCCCCTGACCATTGCAGATTCAGACCTTGGCAGAGGCACCATCACCCTGCTGTTTCAGAAGATAGGCAAGACAACTGAGGATCTTGGCACTCTCAGGAAAGGGGATTTCATTCGGGACGTTGCCGGTCCTCTTGGTCATGATACCCCTTTAAAAAAATACGGTCATGCAGTGCTTGTCGGCGGAGGAATAGGATCAGCTACATTATTTCCCATTCTTAAGGCCTTAAAGGAAAAAAAGAACAAGGTAACGGTCATACTCGGCGCCCGAAACAAGGAACTGCTGGTCTGGGAAGACAGGTTTGCTGAATATGCTGATGATACCATTCTTACTACGGATGACGGGAGTTCAGGCAAAAAAGGGCTGGTCACAGAAGCGCTGAAAGAAGTTGCAGACAGTTCAAAGGTCGATGTTGTCCTTGCAGTAGGTCCTATAAGAATGATGCAGGCCGTTGCCGAACTTACGAGGCCTCATAAGCTCAAGACCTATGTCAGTCTTAATCCGGTCATGGTGGAAGGTACAGGCATGTGCGGTGCCTGCAGGGTGAGTATAGCAGGGAAGACCAAATTCGCATGCATTGACGGTCCTGAGTTTGATGCCCATGATGTTGATTTTGAACAAATCGCCCACAGACTGAATTTTTATAAAGATGAAGAAAGAGAATCTCTGGAAAAGTATAAAAAGAAAAAATGTAAGGGTAGTTGTAAAAAATAGTTAATCGTTACAGGTTATTTGTTATACGAAATAATTAATATCTTCGGGCACAGATTTCTGAAATGTAAATTAACAAATAACAAATAACATATAACAAATAACTTTAAAAAAATATGCGCGCACGAGACCCGGAAAAAAGAAAACACGATTTCAAGGAAGTTGCCCTCGGCCTGACCGAGAAGCAGGCGCTAAAGGAAGCCAGGCGCTGTATCCAGTGCAAAAAACCGATGTGTGTGACAGGCTGTCCTGTTGAGATCAACATCCCTGCTTTCATCGCTGCTATCAGAGATGAGGATTTCTCCGGCGGACTTGCGATGATAAGAAAATACAATATGCTTCCTGCCGTATGCGGCAGGGTATGTCCCCAGGAAAACCAGTGTCAGGGCAAATGTGTCCTTGGAAAAAAGAAAACCCCCATATCTATTGGTGCACTCGAGCGGTTTGTTGCTGATTACGAAATGAAAAACAAACTGTCTCAAAAGACAGAAATGTCGAAACCAAATGGCCACAGAGTGGCGGTCATCGGTGCCGGCCCTGCAGGATTGACCGTAGCCGCAGACCTGGCAAGACATGGATATCAGATAACAATATTCGAGGCCCTGCATGAAGCAGGCGGTGTACTTACCTACGGTATCCCCGAGTTCAGGCTTCCCCAGAAGATCATTGACAGGGAAGTGGAGTACGTCAAAAGCCTTGGCGTTGAGATCAGGGTTAACTGGATTATCGGAAGGACACAGACGGTTGATGAACTCTTTAAAGAAGGATACAGGGCAGTATTTGTAGGGGTTGGTGCAGGATCACCACGATACATGAATATCCCGGGTGAAAATCTGAACAATGTCTATTTTGCATCTGAATATCTCACAAGGGTAAACCTGATGAAGGCCAACCAGTTCCCCAAATATGATACCCCTGTGAAGAGAGGAAAACGGGTTGCTGTAGTTGGTGCAGGCAATGTTGCCATGGATGCTGCGCGCACAGCAGCCAGACTGGGCGCTGAAAAGGTATATATAGTGTACAGAAGAACACGTTCAGAAATGCCGGCCCGGCTTGAAGAAGTGGAACATGCCCATGAAGAGGGCATTGAGCTTCTGTTCCTTTCCAGCCCCAAAGAGATAATAGGTGATGAGAGAGGATATGTAAAAGCAATAAAATGTGACGCAATGAAGATGTGCGAACTCGATGCATCAGGCAGGAGAAGGCCTGAGTGCTCGGGAAAGGATTTTATCCTTGAAGTTGATCAGGTGCTTATGGCCATTGGTCAGGCATCGAATCCGATTCTTACGAAATCAGTCAAGGGCCTCAAGCTCTGGGGTGCAGGGTATATAGAGGTAGATGATGAGGGAAGGACAAACCTGCCGGGCATATTCGCAGGCGGTGATATTGCAACAGGTGCAGCAACAGTCATCAGCGCCATGGGCGCAGGCAAACGCGCAGCACGGGCAATCGATGATTATGTAATGGGACGCAAGAAGGTTACATCCAAAGAGCCGGAGATGGCTGAATCAGAAAGCTGATTCATATGCTTGATCAGTTCAAGCCTTAAAACTGTTCAAATGACTCAATCTGTTTAACCAGCTCAAAACATCCTGGCGAGAGCGATTTTTCCCATAACCTGTAACCCCTGACCCAGAACCCGCCTTATTATTTCTTTCCCTATTGAACGGGGAGTCCAAACATCGTACAATTTGGGTACGAGCAGAGAACATGAAAAAGGAGTATACTCGTATCTCATTGATCCCTTAATAGGAGGATACCCAGATGCTGAAATTTATAAGTAGAAATATTCTTACCGGGCTTGTGACCATCCTGCCTGTAGCGCTCACTATGTATCTCCTCTACTGGATGACCATAACAGCAGAATCAGTGCTGGGCAGCTTGATCCGGTCAATCCTGCCGAAAGTCCTGTACTGGCCGGGCATAGGCCTGATCGCTACCCTTGCATTGGCTTTTGTGGTGGGACTGCTTATGAATGCCTATGTGGTTCAACAGCTTTTTGCAAAGGCAGAACATATTCTTTACCGGATGCCATTGATTAAATCAGTTTATAAAGCGATCCGTGATTTTTTCCAGTATTTCTCACCTACTGCCAAAAAAGAATTCGAGCAGGTGGTGTCGGTATCTATCGGTGATACAGGCATGAAGCTGATCGGGTTTGTGACTCAGGCGGTCCCGGAGCGCCTTCCCAAGGGTTTTCAGGAAGAAGACAGCATACTGGTCTATCTGCCCCTGAGTTACATGATCGGTGGTTATGCGGTACTGGTGCCGCGCAGTTCGGTCCTGCCCCTTGATATGAACATGGAGGAGGCCATGCGCTTTACACTGACCGCCGGAGTAACCGGTACATCCGCCGCTCACCCTGGCGGGAAGTAACCATATTTATAAGCCAGTTCCAACTGCTTGATCAGTTTCAACTGTTTGCACCGTTAAACCGCTCGAACAGTTCAAGCAGTTTCAGTCATTCAAGCAGTTAAAACGATTTCTTATCCCATGACCCATAACCTATTACCCATGACCTCCCTTTAAGCACAACCCAGGTTTTTGTCTTTAATCAGTGAATGACAGACGCTGTTTTTTTTCCAAAGCGTCTCATGAAATAATTCTGTAGCAGCCGGCAATCGTCCTGCAGCAGCTCGTCCAGTTTACTGGTGATTGCACTGTTGTTTTGAGGTGTGTACTGTTTGAGTTTTCCCGTATAATGAGGAATGTCATAGAGGAAGGAAGCGATGCTGTCCCGCGAGAGATCGTGGATCGTTTTTCCATACCCAAGATCTTCAAGCATTATAGCGTTTAATACCTGTTCAAACTGCCCTTTCATGGGCAACGCAAGGTAAGGCTTGCCCAGATGAAATGCCTCTGTTATGAGTGTAAATCCTGAGGTTGCAATGACTGCCTTTGCCTTTGCCAGGTCATCGAGGAACCCTTTACTGCTGAACGGTTTAAAGTGAAGGGGTCCCAGCTTATCGCTTCGATCGTAACCATAGACAAGAAAGCGCTCACGGGCAAATGTCTTAAGCTCATCAAGCAGAGATGCATACCCTGATGTGGCATACACGATGATATGATCACCCTGAACCGGCTTGAGGTCCAGCACCTCCTGCCGCATGATCGGGGGGAACAGAAAGGTGCGGGTGTTTTTGACTTTGCCGAAGTAGAAGGTCGTTATGAATGAAACAGAGGGCTTTGGGACCATAGCCCTGATTACCGTCTCTGCGATAAATGCGTCTTTCCTGTACTCCCTGGGACAGGGGTATTTCATGTATCGCATTCGATGCTGGTTGTCAATGGAGATGAGGGGAATACGGTAGTGGTTTGCAAGATAGGCGGTCAAGGGTTCAAAGTCAGTAATGACGCAATCGGGCTGAAACTCTTTAAAAAGACTCTGCTTCACCCGTTCAAGGGATTTTTTCCCCTGCGGTATCAGGCTGATATTGTGGGTAAGTGTCTTCAGGGCAGACACCCGGTTATCCGCGCTTGCAATGTGAAGCCCGGCGATCTCCTGAACATCAAAATCATCCTTCAGGTTCCTGTACCCCCTGTCATAGCTCGCCACCTTCACTGTATGGCCCTGCTTGTGAAGATGGCCCAGCATCTCCCTGGAACGGGATGAATGCCCTGAGCCCTCACCTGTTACACCATAGACAATCCTAGCCATATGACCTCTCTAATGATTTTGTTGTTATTCATTATATAATGCGGAATATTTTTTTACTCCGGAATGTTGCAGGGTGCGATGCCCTAGCGGTCGATCTGACAGATTCGTTTCAACTTTTTTTGTCATTCATCCGTAATGTATTATAGGACACATTGTCATTCTTATATTATCGGGATCTGAATAAATGAAGAACTATGGAATAAAGACAATACCAAATGATATGATGCTTTGGTCAAAAACGCTTATCCTTTTAGCAGGAATACTCTGGACGGGTGTTTTTTGTCCTGCTGTATCCCATTCAGGAGACCTTCGCAGAGCTGATCTTCCGAAAGAGGCACGGGTATCGGAAAAGATATTTGGACTGCCCGGACTCACGAATGTTGGACGGGTCGCGCCGGGCATTTTCCGCGGAGCACAACCAACAGCTGAAGGATTCAGGACCCTGAAGAGTATGGGGATCAGGACGGTAATAAATCTGCGTAATAAACATAGTGAGAGAAAGGCCGTCGAAGAGTCAGGAATGAAATCAATAGAAATCCCCTTTGACATATTCAGCACTCCGGAAGCCTCCAGGGTGGATAAAGTTATCTCTCTCATGTCGGATGAAAGGAATCATCCTGTATTCCTGCATTGTGCACACGGGCAGGACAGGACCGGCACCATTGTCGCAATATACCGGATGAAAATTAACGAGTGGTCTCTTTCAATGGCCGAAGAAGAAATGCAGGCTTTTGGATTCAATGATATCTGGGTTCACTTGAAAAGCTATGTAAGACAGTACCCGAATGCAAATAAATAAGCGATTTTGTGTGAACACGAATGTGCAGAGTCAGATATCATTCATAACAGAACTGTTACGATGAATAATTTGACTCCACAGATTTGAGCCGTTAAACTGCTCAAGCGGTTCAAACTATTCAAACGGATCGAGCGGTTTACGTAGTTTTTCCCATGACCTATTGCCCATGACCTGCCTTTATTTCTTTAGAAAACATAATTGATAGCCCCAAACCCTTTGATAACGTAGTTATCACTGACAATAGGACTATCGGTGACCTTGTCGTCCAGGAGTTCCACGCTTGAGCTCACGATTACCAGCCAGTCCTTTGTGATCTCGATAAACATCCCCATTCCTCCTTCTACACTTAGTGTGTCATCGAGATCATACGCAGGTCGTTCGGGTAATGCTTTACTGGCTGGTACACCGAAATCATGGTTTGAGAGTGTTGAACTGAGCCAGTTTAAACTGATGTCAGGCGAAAATCTGAACACGCTGTACTGGAAAGATTTGCCAATTTCCAGTTTGGCTGCTCCCCCGCCGATCCTGTCAAGGACATCATGTTCGTAACTCGCTGAAAGATCAACACCGCCCGGGAGTTCCGACTGAAGTGCCACCCCGGCCATAAGCGTGCTCTCTCTATCATCCATGCCTTTGAGAAAATCGCTCTCATTTTCTTCATACACACCAATTCGATAACTGGCAGTTGCTGCAAGCCGCAGTTTACCGCTGCCGACAAGACCGACTTTAACATTGGGACCGAAAATCAGTGCGCGTTCTCCCGTGTATGTGATGGCAGGAATCACCTGATAGACTCCCCCGTTGTAATCACGGAAGGGACTGCTTCGGGCTATCACGCCGACTCCGACACCAATCCTTCCACGCTTCCCCAGAGGTCGTTTGAGTTTCACATCAAAGTGACGGGTCATGCCTTCTTCCAGCACAAAGGCTGCGCGACTGTAGCTGGGAGGCCCCTTGGGCTGGTAACGGTTGGAAAACCCGAGGGGTTCTTTGGGAATCCCGATAAAATTTTTGTCGATGCGCTCATTGTTATTTTCATCGTGGTACACCAGAAGTGCATACTCACCCGGAAGGATGTTTTCGATTTTATAAAGATCCCGTCCGTCCAGCGGACGTCTTACGATTTTAACCGGATCACGGAAATCGCCGAATGCATTGGCCGAATCGAATAATACAAACACAACAGTTCCCGCAGGAGGCGGATTATCGAGACGGACCGTCAACCCGGCCGCGCTTACTGTCATGCTCCACCCCAGGATGAAAACGCTCCACAATACCATGATAAGTTTTTTATTCATATAATCTCCTTTAGTATGTCTAACAGTTTAATCTATCGTATTAATTTGTTCCTAAAATATACCTTTTAATTGTTTAATTGGCAATGAGATCAATACGTTGCTAATCATGTAACAAGCAATCCCCCTTCATCACCACCCCATATCGAGGTTCAACCTCGATATGTACAATTTAGGGGTATGGTCACCGTGCTTTTTTTACTGTGTATCCATAAATCTTATTCAGAAATAATGAAGTGATATAATGTATTCATATCATTATCAATCAGTCTTAGAAGAGGAGACATTTCCATGATTAAGAAAAAGGCTATGGCATTTTGGGGTTCTGTTTGCCCTGGATGTAATATTGGGAGAAAATACCCGGATTCATTTATCGGCAAACAGGTAGTTGCGCATTGGAAAAAAGGCTGTCCTGTACATGAAGCATATAAGGAAGTATATGAGGAAAAGGAAAAAGTAAGGAAAGAAAAGTGACGATTGACGAATAGCGAATTACGATTTACGAAGTAAATAAAAAGAATAACGAATGGCGATTGCGGAAATTTAATAATAATGTTCCAACCGCTTTATCGGTTTAAGCCGTTCGAGCCATTCAAACCGCTCAAGCAATTCAAACAATTCAAGCTGACCACGCCATTCAAGCAGCTGAAACTATTATTTTTTTCTCCTGATCTATTGTCCGGTGTAAATTGTGCAGACACAACCCCACAGAGTGTCTATTAATTTATTAGTCTGTTTATGAGCCTACCCGGATATTAAGTTGAGTGTTATTTCCATTGCCTGATACGAGGCTGCTTGCCAGTCTGCTTAAAGGCATGGACTGCAGCCAACACCTGCCCGGCCCTCTCAACGTGGCAAAAAAGAATCCTTCTCCGCCAAACAGGGCGGACTTGACACCACCGACAAATTCTATGTCATATTCAATAGTAGGTTCAAAGCCTACAATACATCCTGTATCTATCCTTAATGTTTCCATTGGTTCAAGGTGCTTTTCACATATTGTTCCCCCTGCATGTACAAATGTCAGTCCATCTCCCTGAAGCCTCTGCAGAATGAACCCTTCGCCGCCAAAGAATCCCGTACCCAGCTTCCTTTGTAATGCAATCCCTATAGAAACGCCTTTTGCTGCACACAGAAAGGCGTCCTTCTGGCAAATAAGCTCTCCGCCCACATCCTGCAGTTCAACAGGCATGATCTTTCCTGGATATGACGCACTGAAGGCAACCTTCCTCTTACCTGAGCTCATGTTTGTAAACGCGGTCATAAAAAGTGACTCACCCGTCAGGATTCTCTTGCCAGCCCCGAATATTTTTGCCATCGTACCCTGATGTTCAGAGTTCCCATCACCAAATACAGTTTCCATCTCAATCCCCGCTTCCATATGCATCATTGCGCCTGCCTCAGCCATGGCAGTCTCATGAGGGTCAAGTTCAATCTCCACATATTGCATGTCATCTCCATAGATCTCAAACTCAATTTCGTGTGCCCTGGTAAACTCCTGAGATCGAGAGGAGTGTAGACCTCATGGACTGATTTTCTGTGCTGAATAATTTTGGTCTGGAATTGTTTCCAGGGTTTTCTAAAAAAACTGCTGTAACCCAAAATTAAATCCAAAGCCCTCAGACGGCTCCAGTGTTCTGGCCCCGTCAATGCGTAATACCGCACGATAGATTCTTGGAAGAATGAGTCGAAAGCCCATCCCAAAGCTGACAAACGGGGAACTAAACCCATCCAAGCCAAAGCTGTCATCATCCCAGGTCTTTCCCAGATCGGCAAATATATTGTGCTGGATAACCCACTTTGTTTTTTCCACCAGAGTAGAACGGAATTCAATGTTGGCCACCCACATATGTTCCCCTCTGAATTGACCATCGAAAAAACCGCGTAAACTTTCCAGGCCGCCGAGATAGAATTTGTGCTGAAATTCTTCACCTGTTTTGGAACCAAGCTTGAACTGGGTTGCAATATTTATTTTGTCCCATGGGCGGAATGCTGATGTCAAATGAATGAGCCCTTTAATGAAACTGAAATCTGAACCAATGGCATTTTCTGCGACTTCTACACTAAACGCGAGTTTCGTGCCTTTCACATAAAACCGGTCAATATTGATTCGGCCCAAAACCACGCGGGGCCGGACTGAGATGGTCGTTCCATCATGTAATTCCTGTTTCGTGTTAAATTGAGTATTGAGCGTTGTTTTATCCGCTGTGGTATTGTCCGGAGTGAATTTGTTGGTATAATAATTCAGCGCAAGTCCGGCCAGGAGGTTCTCGTTGACTCGTCTTTCGATAAACATGGTCCACTGTGATTGATCATTATCAAAAAAAGCTTCTTCTTCCCCTTCAAGGGTGAGTAAAGGGAGAGTAAAAATGTGATCGTATATTTCAACGCCAACCCGGTTCTTGTTCGATAAGAAGTAGGGGTGCCGAAACCATGCTACAAAACCGTTTTTACCTGACATGCGTTCATACTGGGCGCCGATTTCAAGCATGCGATCCAAAAAATTTACTTCATACGCACCGAGAGTTAAAACAGAAGTGCCCCCGCCCTGCTTGAATTTAAATATGGGAATTAAAGAAAACTTGTTGGACAAAGAAAGTGTGATGTTCTGACGACCATTCTGTACCTGAATGTCACTGGAGATGTCATAAAAAAGACCTGTATTTTTAAGCCTCTGAATATCATTTGCAAACCTGGCTGGATCAAACTGTTCACCTTCTTTTGTATCCATAAAAAATCGGATTACATCCGGCCGTGTCTTCGCGCCAATGATATTGATATTTCCAACTGGTGCGGCATGAACAACAGATGGGTATGTGTATACCCATGTGAAGACGATGACAAAAAAGATCCATAAAAAAGGCGCGATTACATAGTGCTTACGCATCGTAAAAAGAATCCCCAATTGCAGCCTGTTCGAACAACTGATTGTCTTTCCCTCGATATTATAAACAACTTTGTGTTCAGATTGTGCTGTTCCAACTGCTTGAGCAGTTCCCGTTGTTTAAGCCGTTAAAACAGATAAAACTGTTCAATCTTTTCAAGCGGCTGAAACTGTTTTTTTTCATAACCTATTACCTATAACCCATCACCTATCATTACTTACTGCAGGCCTGCCCCCGCCTAAAGACAGGTATTAAATTCAGTTGCCCCGTAAAAACCCATACTTTATATTCAGACTGGCAACCCACACCGCTGCCTGCTGCTGAATGAGAAATGCAAGGGCTACCATCATGGTAGTTTGAGGCCC
>CALZJD010000012.1 GCA_945787795.1 Thermodesulfovibrionia bacterium
GTACTGGACAAGGAATATAAAAAGTCCAGCAGGCACAGGCAGCCTTTGTCATGCATAATGATCGATCTCGATTACTTCAAATCTGTAAATGATAATTACGGACATCAGTTTGGTGATCTCGTACTTGCCCGTTCAGCAGGTATCTTAAAAAAACTCGTAAGGGACACGGATTTTGTTGCACGCTATGGCGGAGAGGAGTTTTTTATACTTCTTCCCAATACGCTTTTACCTGGGGCGTTGATTCTTGCCGAGAGGATCAGAAACGCCTTTGCCCGTCATACGTTTAAAGATGGGAAGATATCAGGGGTCGTAACAGTCAGTATCGGACTTTCCTCAATTGCTGATGAGAATGTGGCAGGATCCGAGGACCTGGTTGCTAATGCAGACAAGGCATTATACCGCGCCAAGGCAGAAGGACGGAACCGGGTGCTATCCTTTAGCGGGATGTCTGACCAGGACATCAGTGTCATTAAGGAAGAATCGAAAAAAATGGAGAGTTTTAATAATAAACTTGAGGTCTTTCAACGTGACATTAAGGAACACTGTATTGAGTCTGCGCATAAAATCCTGTGCGAAATAGAAAATGGCTGGAATTCACTTAATGAACACGCCATTAGGGTCAGCCGGTATGCTGAGAACCTGACAAGAGAACTTTCGATGTCTGAAGAAGATGTAAACCATGTCAAACGTGCTGCGCTTCTTCATGACGTAGGCATGATAGGAATAAGTTCACGGATATTGAAAAAGAAAACCAGGCTTTCAGGTGATGAGTATAATCTTATTAAAAGGCATGCCAATATGGGCGTGAAGCTTATGGAAAAGACAAGGCTTTTTGAGAGAGAACTGCCTATGATCCTGCACCACCATGAGAGGTTTGATGGTACCGGGTATCCCCATAGATTAAAAGGTGACAGCATCCCCCTTGGTGCAAGAATTCTGGCCATTGCTGATGCCTATGATGCCATGAGAACATCAACATCGTACCGGAAATCCCGCTCATCAGCCAAAGCTCTTGCAGAGCTTAGAAAATGCTCAGGTTCACAGTTTGATCCTCAGATGGTTGATGCCTTTGTTAAAGTCGTTGAGAAGGCATAGTACTGACGTTTCCCGACTTCATTCCCTCACGTTTTCTAGACTATCTTTATTTTTATCTTCGAGTTTAATACCCCGTGGCCTGCCACGTTCGTCATACCAGCCCCCGATTACAAAATTCAAGGGCAGGCACCAGCGGGGTAGTTCATTCTGAGTGCATGAATTTCAGAGGCCCTATTATTGATAACTGGTACCGTATATTTGTATATTAAAAATGATGTTTTGATAACTAATAGATAATTAAAGGACAGAGATAATGAAAACAATAGCATTTAGTGGAAGTCCCAGAAAAAAGGGTAATACAGAAACTCTCGTTAATGAGGTCATTAAAGGCATAGAGTCAGCCGGACACAAGGTTGAAACATTTTACCTCAATGCAATGAACATCCAGCCATGTCAGGGTTGTGGAGGCTGCTATGAGACAGGGGAGTGTATTTATCACGATGATTTTGACACGGTCTACAGTGCGATCAGATCATCTGACAGGATAATAATTGCATCTCCCATATACTTTTATGCTGTTAGTGCTCAGCTTAAAATGATGATAGACCGGTGTCAGAGTTTCTGGAGTGAAAAATACCTTTTAAAAAAACCGATTGATGCAGGAAAGCATGGAAGAAAGGGACTTATACTCCTGACAGGCGGAATGAAGAACAAAACTGGAGTTGAGTGCGCTGAGGCCTGTGTAACAGCCTTTTTCAGAACAGTCAGTGTTCCGGAACATGCCAGTCTCAGTTATCTGGAAATTGATAATAAAGGCGATATTCTTAAGCATCCCACAGCTCTAAAGGATGCTTATGAAGCAGGGGTGAAGCTGGTAAGTTGATTATTGAAAAAGGGGTCAAGGATTCGAGGATTCAGGTGAACAGAATAAGAAGGAGAATTTTCTACATCTAAACTTATATATACATTTCTTTATTTTCTTTCTTTCACTTGATCTCTTGTCCCCCCGGAATCCTGGACTCCTTATTATTAAATATATGCCGCCCTGAGTTGGCCGCAGGCTGCTGATATGTCATTACCACTGCTCTTTCTCACGATTACCGTCATTCCGGCTTTTAATAATGTGGAATGAAATTCCAGGACTTTCTGTTCATCAGGTTTAATATATTCAGAAGAGCTGCCTGACGGGTTGAACGGGATCAGATTTATTTTTGATCTTATTCCCTTTAACAGACGGACCAGACGCAGGGCATCATCTTTGTAATCATTGACGCCTCCCAGCAATACATACTCAAACGTGATCTGCCTGTTTGATGGTAGCGGGAATTCCCTGCAGGTCTGCAGCAGCGTGTTAAGGGGATATTTTTTATTAACAGGCATGATGGCATTTCTCGTCCTGTCTGTAGTTGCATTCAGTGAAACCGCAAGATTTATAAGCGGACCATTATCAGGAAGCATCCTGATACCCGGAACGACACCTGATGTTGACAGGGTCACTTTTCTTTTTGAGAAGCCTATCATATCGGTGATAATCGAAAGTGAGGTCATTACTTCACTGAAATTATGTAAAGGTTCACCCATGCCCATAAATACAATATTGGCAATCGGTCTTCCCGGATCATCACTATCAATCTGTGGTGAGGATGCAGTATCAGAAGGCAGCGCTGTTTTCTTAAGGTAACGCTGTACAGCTAAAATCTGATCAATAATTTCATGTGTCCTGAGGTTCCTGGTCAGACCAAGCTTGCCCGTTTCACAAAAAGTACATCCCATTGCACATCCGATCTGGGATGATATGCACAACGTATAAAGTTTCTTTCCTCTTACATTTGGAATAAGAACACTCTCGATTGTTTCCCCATCATCAAGCTGAAAAAGGAACTTTTCCGTACCGTCTGCAGATGTACTGTTTTTTATAAGATTAATATTGCTTAATAGTGCAATATTATTAAGCTCAGCTCTTAACGTAAGAGGGAGATTTGTCATATCATCAAAGGACATGGCATGTTTCTCGTATATCCAGTTTATAATCTGTTCTGCCCTGTATGGTTCCTGTCCCAGCCCATGTATACAGGAATAAATTTCGGCTCTGTTCAATTGCTTAAAGTTTATTTTCATATCAACCGATATATATAGTAAATTTAATTATGTAGAAAAACAATAATGTTTTTAAAACAGATTTAATGGGATTATACATAATTGATAAATTGAAAAGAATTCAGATACTTTACTTTTGCAATTAATACCAATATATTATTTTATTAAGAGAAAATCTCATACTTATTATGAATAACATTATTCTCATAGTTGATGATTCACCGATAGCAAGGAAGATGTTGAAAAGCTGCCTTCCCAAAGATCAGGGATTTGAATTTCATGAAGCGGGTGATGGAAAGGAAGGCTTTGAGAAATATCAGGAACTCAATCCTGATGTGACTTTTATGGACCTGACAATGCCGGTCATGACAGGTTACGAATCTATCGAAAAAATTATTGGATTTGATAACGACGCAGTTATTATAGTTGTTACAGCTGATGTTCAGATGAAAGCAATTAAAACGGTAATGGATTCAGGAGCATTTATGGTCTTACGTAAACCTCTCAAAAAAGAAGAAATAAACCTGGCATTAGCCAAGGCACTGGGCACCCTGAAGCAGACCACCTAGCATATGAATACGAAAAAAAGTTTATTAACAGAAGAAGAAATAGATATATTACAGGAAATAATGAATATTTCCTTTGGCCAGTCTGCAGCAGATCTGGCAGATGTCATCGATACCCATGTTGTTTTGAGCATCCCTTATATCAATATACTGGAAGTGCCCGAGCTTCCTGACTATATAAGAAGTCATGTCAAGGACTATAAAAATATCAATATTGTTGAACAGAAATTCTGGGGAAAATTCAGGGGGGATGCATTACTCATTTTTTCTTCAGGTGCCGGAAAAGAACTGATGTCCATGCTGCAGACCGAGAGCAATACTGCTGGTGGCTCTGATCCCTTTGATATTCTTGAGAGAGAAACACTGATGGAAGTGGGGAATATTCTTATCGGGGCCTGTGTAGGTAAATTATCTGAATTGCTCAAAGACGTTGTAACCTATACGCCTCCGATGGTAATTGTTGAGAAGGATTACCGGGAGGCAATAACAAACGGTCATTATGATGAGGAAAAAACAGCTATTATTTTAAAAACTGATTTCCGATTTAATGAAGGCGATGTAAGCGGCTTTTTATTTCTCGTTACCAGCAATGATTCTCTAAGGTGGTTAAAAGAGGCCTTAAGGTCATTTATTGAGCAGTATGAATGATACTAAATCAGGTTTTTGATGCTATAAATATCGGCATAGTTATTCTTGACCGGGAAATGAAGGTCATGAAGTGGAACCGGTGGATGGAGATTCACAGCGGAATTGATGCTGATAAAATTGTAAATGCATCAATATACGATTTTTTCCCTGATTTAGAAAAACCTAAATTTATAAGAAACTGTAAGTCTGTATTTACGTTTGGTAATTTCTCCTTTTTTTCTCAGAAACTCCATCACTATCTCTTTCCTTTTAAGTCTTCAGGGTATCTTGATTCTGAATTTGAGTATATGCAGCAAAACTGCGCTATGGGTCCGTTACGCAATGAAGAAAACGAAATTGCGTATATGTTTATTTATGTTCAGGACGTAACTGAAGTTGCAATTTACGAACATAAACTGATCCAGATGAATGAAAAGGACGGACTTACAGGAATCTATAACAGGCGATATCTTGAGTTAAAGCTCAAGGAAGAATTCAACAGACATAAAAGGTACTCAAGAGATTTCAGCCTGATCATGTTTGATATAGACCATTTCAAACGTGTAAATGATGAATATGGGCATCAGTGCGGTGATTTTGTTATACAGTCGGTCTGCTCAAGGATCACATCGCTTGTCAGAAATATTGATATCTTTGCCCGATACGGAGGTGAAGAATTTTGCTGTATGCTTCCTGAAACCGGACTTGAGGGAGCATTGCAGGTTGCTGAAAGGTTCAGAAAGGCTGTAGAGGAACAGGAAAACCAGTATGACGACCTTAATATAAAAGTTACGATAAGCCTGGGTGTGAGTGAATTAAGAGAAGAAATGGTATCTCCTGAAATAATAATGAAAAAGGCGGATGATGCACTTTACAGGGCTAAGCATGAAGGGCGTAACAGGGTAGAGATAATGGATTAAAAGCCATATGTCAAACTCTTGACGTTGATTTGCTATTATGGCAATATATGTCTATGCATCGCATACTGGTCATAGATGATGAACAATCCATAAGAGATTTACTGAAAGATTTTCTCCAGACAAAAGGGTTTGAAGTCTCTACTGCCTCAGACGGTGAATCCGGTCTTACATTATTAAAAGAAAACACGTTTGACCTTTTTCTGCTTGACCTTATGATGCCCGGCATAAGCGGGCTTGATGTTTTGAGACAAAGGGAATCTGAAAAAATCGATATTCCCTGTATTGTGATCACTGCACATGCCAGTGTGCAGACAGCTGTAGAAGCCATGAAACTTGGCGCCTTCGATTATATTTCCAAACCCTTTGTCCTTGAAGATATTCACCTGGCCATAACAAGACTGCTTGATTATTCCCGGCTCCAGGAAGAAAACAGGAGCCTGAAATCAGAACTCAAGAAAAAGAATACCTTAAATAAACGTGCGCTGGACAGGATTATTGGCACATCAGATTCCATACAGAGTGTTATAAAATTTGTAGAAAAAATTGCTGATTCTGACAGCACTGTCCTGGTAACGGGAGAAAGTGGTACAGGTAAGGAACTGATCGCAAAGAACATACACTACAGCAGTTCCCGGGCAGGGAAACCCTTTGTGCCGCTGAATTGTGCGGCCATTCCCAAAGATATTCTTGAATCTGAACTGTTCGGACATGAAAAAGGTGCCTTTACCGGTGCAGTGAGTACGAGAATAGGCAGGTTTGAACTTGCCAATCAGGGGACACTTCTTCTTGATGAGATCGGAGAACTTGCTCCTGCCCTTCAGGTAAAACTGTTACGGGTGCTTCAGGAAAAGGAATTTGAAAGGGTAGGCGGTATCAAGACTATCAAGACTGACGCGAGGATTATCGCCGCAACCAACAGGGACCTTGAAAAGGCAGTTAAGGATGGGGAGTTCAGGGAAGACCTGTATTACAGGCTGAATGTTATTCCCCTGAAGCTGCCTCCTCTCAGAAAAATGAAGGAAGATATCCCTATGATGATTGATCATTTCATAACTCATATGTCAAAGCGCAAGGGGAGAGCAGCCCCTACTATTTCTGCAGAAACCATGAAATTTTTAACCGGTTACAATTGGCCGGGAAATGTTCGTGAACTTGAGAATCTTGTTGAACGGATGTTAATTCTTAAAGAGGGAGAAGTTGTCTCTCCCGATGACCTGCCTGAAAGGATGAGATCCGGGGCTGTTGACAGGAAGTCAGTCTCCCGGGAGCAGGCCCTCTCGTCTGACGGGGTTGATCTCAATATAATGCTGGATGAAATAGAGAATAACATGATTATTCAGGCCCTGGAGATCTCAAGGGGTGTGAAGAGCAAGGCAGCAAACCTGCTTGGTCTTAACAGAACCACGCTTATAGAAAAAATGAAAAAAAAGGCGATCGAGTATAACGCTTCATAAGATTGTGCACTCTGCATGTCCTTAATGCTAACGTCATAATAATGACGCTCCACTATATTAAAATTCTTTAAAATCAAATAGATAGATTTGGCATGCTTATTGCTTTTTCGATGGCATGATTAATGTTCGTCTATTTACAACGCTGTCTCTCTTAATCCTGTTGTTTCATGTTGCTGGAGCAGGTGCAGCAATGTGGGGAGGCAAGGACTCAGCTTTAGATATACGGTATGGTCGTCACAATGACTATCAGAGAGTTGTCATTGAAGGGCCTCATGACTTCATAACAACGGCACAGGTTAAACAAAAGGACAAACAGGTCAGGGTCACTTTTGCCAGTAAGGATTTCTCATTAAAAGATACAAAGCTGCCAATTACATACAGAAGAGATAAGAACGTTCTTGTATTTGAGCAGGACAATACCGCTTCAATAAAGCTTCGAAACCTGTCAGATCCCAGCCGCCTGGTAATTGATTTTTATCCCGGTACATCAACATCAGATCAAAAGAAGGATTCCAAAACCAAACCCGGCTATGCCGATGGTAAGCCTGAAGTTGCCGGGGCTGCACCAGCGAAAGTAGAGAAGAAAATATCACAAGCTCAACCAGACAAAAAAGAAGAGCAGAACCGTGCAGGGAGCGAAGTGAAAAAAGAGTCAGTAAAAAATAAAAAAAATAAAAAAACAGGAGACACAGACCCAACTATAGATATACGGTACGGTCGGCATAATGACTATCAGAGAGTTGTCATTGAAGGTCCTCATGACTACATAACAGCAGCACAGGTTAAACAAAAGGACAAACAGGTCATGGTTACTTTTGCCAGTCAGGATTTCTCATTAAATGATACACAGCTGCCAATTACATATAGAAGAGATAAGAACGTTCTTATTTTTCATCAGGACAAAACCGATACAATAAGGCATCGAAACCTGTCAGGTCCCACCCGGCTGGTAATTGATTTTTATACCGGTAATGAATTATCAGGTCACAAGATGGATGCCAAAGCCGATGTTGCCGCTGTTAAGCCGGAAGTTGCCGCGACAGAACCGACAATAACAGAGAAGAAAAAACAGGAACAACGTACACAGAGCGAAGCTGAAGAATCAGTAATAAATAAAAAAACAGAAAAAAACCCGGTAAACCCTTTACATGCTGCAGAGGCTCAGGCATCTGATAAACAGGAGATAACAAAGGAAAAGAAAAATAGCGATACCGATTTTGTGCCGGAGCAATACAAGAAATTATGGACACTTCTTGAGACAGGTAATAATTATGGATTATTAACTGCCCTTCCCGAGTATAAACCGGAAAATGCCGGATCTGTTGCCGTATATCACTATATGTACGGTGCAGCCAGTTTTGGTGCAAAGCAATATCAAAATGCCATAGCCCACCTCAGACTGGCGTATATTTACTCAACCAACCAGAGGTTAAAAGAGAAGGCGTTGTCCTTACGCGCAAAGACCTATATGACCATTAAGCTTTACCAGGAGGCAAGAGCTGACTATATGATGCTGATTGAAACTTTTCCCTCATCAAAGAAGATCAGAAAAGCCCACCTCGGACTTGGGGACAGCCTGGTAAAACTCGGTCTGTACAGAAAAGCGGTGAAAGCATATGACAAGGCAGGTGAAGATGCTGTCATTCTTTACCATAAGGCCAATGCATTGCAGTATCTTGAAAAAGTAACAGAGGCAAAAGAGTATTACGAAAAAGCAAAGCTGGCTGATAACACCTATCCTGCAAAGTCCCATGAGACATATTACCTGCTTGGTGAGAACATGCGCATGTCCGGTGACCTGAAACAGGCAGCACAACACATGTCAAAAATAATATCCGGTCCATACAGAGACAGCGCAAATATCAGTCTGGGCCTGATATCCCTTAAAGAGGGAAATACAACAGAGGCAGTCAATAAATTTATCGTGGCAACAAATGCAAATGACAGGAAAATAAAAATAAGTGCACTTTTTAATCTTGCCCTGGCCAAGATAAAGGCAGGGAAATTAAAGGAGGCAACAGCTTATCTGGAGACAATAAGATATGAATATGTAGATTCATACATCTATAAGGACACACTTCTTGCGCTGGCGAAAATTTACAGAAAAGAAAAGCAGACAAAAAGATCGCTTTCCCTGCTAAAGGAGCTTGTGTATGGAAAGCAGCCTCCGCAGGATGCTTTTAATGAGCTTGAGAACATAATTCTTGACAGTCTGGACCAGACTGATAGGGATGAAGCAGACAGGATGCATGTTGCTGATATCTGGAAAGAAGTTGGTCAATGGCTGGTTCATGAAAAGCGGGAAGAATTCCTGGTAACGGTATCAGAAAGTCTCAGAAATTATAGAATGCCTTTTATTGAGCTTTCAGAATGGTTAATTCAAAACGCATCTCAGGGGTCCAGGGGAAGAGTCGCCCTTAATCTTGCTGACTATTATGCAGGAATCGGGGAAATCAGCATGGCAAAAATGTACATTACGATGGCAATGAATAAACAATTGCCTGCTGATGATGTACTAAGGGTTGAAGTGAAAATATTGAGTGCCAGTGGAAAAAGGAAAATGGCACTGGACAAGCTCGTTGAGATTGAACATATCGGGAAAGAAGATGTTGTGATGCTTGGAAACATCATGTTCGATATTCGTAACCCAAAATCAACAACTGTACAGAAGGGCATTGAGTTCTATAAAAAGGTTCTGGCTGAATCTGACGGGGATGCAGATGCGTATATCAGGCTGGCTTATATACTGGACGCCTCAGGCCGTGGAGCAGAGGCAGCAGAATATTACAGGATCGCCCACAAAAAGAACCCTGAAGATGAATGGGCCATTTACCGGATAGGCCGCTGGTCAGACAGGGACGAGTCAGAGAAAATGTTCAGCATACTGCAGAATGGAGACTCTTTGATCAGCCGGTTTGCAAAGACTGAACTGACACGAATAAATATTGTAAACAAAGTAAATGAGGTGTATTAGTGGAAGAAGCGGTGAAATTAAACGAAGCGTTCCATAGCTTTACACAGGCATCACGGAGTCTGGAAGTATATTATGAAAAACTGAGTGACAGGGTAAGATTTCTCACGGCCGAGGTAGAGCGGAAAAACGAGCAGTTAAAAGAGCTGCAAGACCATCACAGAAGAAACCTGAGACTTATTGCCATGGGTGAAATGGCTGCAGGTATTGTTCATGAAATCAGAAGCCCTCTCTGCAGCATTGAGCTTTATTCCAATATGCTGACCAGGGACCTTGAAGATACAGAACATTCTGAAATGTCAAAGGGGATATCAACAGGAATCAAGAGCCTCAATAATATTCTCACAAACATGCTGCTCTTTGCGAAACCGCAGAAACCTTCCCTGAAAGAGGTAAAGCTTTTTGTTCCGGTCGAGGAGTCTTTAAAGATTCTTGCCCCGCTTGTGAAGATAAGGAACATAAACGTGTCCTTAATGATATCTAACGACTCCATAGAAGGAGATCCGGAACTTCTGAATCAGGTCCTGATGAATATCTTATTAAACGCCATACAGGTCATGCCTGATGGCGGCAGGCTGCAGGTGTTTACAGAAGAAGGTGAAAACTATATAGCTCTTGCTGTCTGTGATCAGGGCAGCGGCATAGACCCTGAAAATATCGAGAAAATATTTGATCCTTTCTTCAGCACCAAAGACAGGGGCACTGGCCTGGGCCTTACCATCGCACACAAAATCATGCAAAGCCATAACGGATTTATTAAAGCAGATAAAAATGAAGATACAGGCAGTACGTTCAGGCTTTATTTCCCAAAGAAAGGAGTTGCTGCCGGGCCCATGGGGCAGGAGGCAGCAGAAAAATAAATGATAAAGTCAATTCTTGTTGTTGATGATGACGTCCAGATGAGATCAGCATTAAAGGAGGCAGTCGAAAGAATGGGGTTCAGGGCTGTCATGGCAGAGCACCCGGTGGAAGCCCTGGGAAAAGTAGAGGCAGAGAAGGTCTCGATGATTATCACCGACATGAAGATGCCAAGAATGGATGGTTTGACATTTATTAAGGAAGCCAGAAAAAAGGTAGGGAACCTGCCTATACTGGTTATCACCGGCCACGGCACTGTTGAAAATGCAGTTGAAGTAATGAAGGAAGGCGTCTGTGAGTATCTGATGAAACCATTTTCATTTGACTCACTAACAAAAACGATTGATTCAATAATGGCCAGGACCTGTCATAACGGTAATGAGGTCATTACCGATAATGATTATATAAAGAACCTGATACAGCTTGCCGGTCATGTCGCGCAGAGTGATATGACCGTACTGGTTCTTGGTGAGAGCGGGACAGGGAAGGAACTGCTTGCAAGATATATTCATAAGTCCAGTCGGAGAAGAAGTAAACCCTTTATAGCGGTAAACTGCGCTGCAATTCCTGACAACCTCCTTGAATCGGAACTGTTCGGATTTGAAAAGGGGTCCTTTACCGGGGCATCGGAGAGAAAGATTGGAAAATTCGAGCTTGCACATGGGGGCACGATTCTGCTTGATGAAATAGGGGAAATGTCCGCTACTCTCCAGGCAAAGCTGTTAAGAGTGTTACAGGAAAAGGAAGTTGACAGGATTGGAGGTAAACAGCCGATACCTGTTGATGTAAGGGTCATAGCAACTACAAACAGGGACCTTCAGAAAGAGATTAAGGAAAGCAGGTTCAGGGAAGACCTTTTCTTCAGATTGAGCGTATTTCCATTAAAACTCATACCGTTAAGGGAGAGGCCTGAAGATATTAAACTCCTGGCTGATCATTTTATGAAAAAGTTTTCGTTGGAACTGAATAAAGAAATATCGGGATTTAGTGACGATGCAGTTGATTTTCTTGAGACAAGGCACTGGAAGGGAAATATCAGGGAGTTTGAAAATGCCATACAGAGAGCGGTACTGATTTCCAGTTCAGAGCTCATAGGAAAAGATGATTTTATGATCGAGAGCAATGTTTACAGGGGTGATACACACAGCGGAAGTTTAAAAAATATGGAGATGGATTTAATAAGGAAGACCCTTAATGATACTGACGGCAACAAAACCAAAGCGGCAAAACTCCTTGGGGTAAGTGTGAGAACAATAAGAAACAAACTTAACGAATATGGGAAAAATGTTCCTGTTGCATGAAAATTATACCCATTGTTTAATAAAGAGAAAAAACATATGAGAGCTAACATTTTGAATAAAAATATAAATATTAAGAATGCTTTTATTATTGACGTGCTTCAGTGTGGCATGATAATTGAAATATTCGTTATGCGCCATATTACGGAGGTAAAAAATGGATAAAGAAATGTCTGTACTTCAGAGGATAATCCAATCTGCCAATATGAGGCAGAAAGTGATATCTTCCAACATTGCCAATGCTGATACACCCGGCTATAAGGCAAAAGATGTTACGTTCGGAAATATTCTTGAGAATAAAATCAAACTGCTTACGACAGATGCCGGACATGTAAAAGGTCAGAATAAAAAAGGGATAAGCGCAAAAATCACCGACACTAATGATCCTTCATGGGGCGACCGAAACAATGTTCTGCTAAATTCAGAGATGGCGAAGATGACGGAAAATTCCCTTATGCATGACGCGGCAGTGAAACTGCTTAATTCCAAAATCAAGATGTTTAAAAGTGCGATTAAATCAAGATAATGAATCATACAAGGAAAATAATTATGAGGAGGCTTTAAATGGATCTATTTGATGTAAGTGCATCAGCTCTGGAAGCGCAGAGGATGAGGATGAATACGGTAGCATCCAATATGGCAAATGCGCAGTCAACCAGGACAGAAGCAGGAGGACCTTATGTAAAGAAAGAGGTTTCGTTCTCATCAGTGCAGATAAATCCGGGCGAGTCAGACGGACTTGTCGGAGTCAAGGTCAATGGTGTGGTAGAGGACCGGAAACCCCCGCTGGTTGTTTATGATCCGGGGCACCCTGATGCGGATGAGAACGGCAATGTTTCCATGCCCAATATAAACGTAATAGAGGAAATGGTGAACATGATGATGGCATTACGTGCATATGAGGCCAATGTAAAAGCATTTAATACGTCAAAGGGTATGTATCAGAAAGCCCTTGAATTAGGGAGGTTCTAATGTCTGATCTTCCCATAAAAAACATAGGCAGCATAGGATCGATTGCACCGTCCGGACCAAAGCAGGTAAATGGCGTTTCAGGCGAAAGCTTTGACACTGTGATTAATGAGGCCATGAGCAAGGTATCCCAGGTCCAGGAAGATGTTGAAAAGGCGGTAACTGAACTGGCAACAGGCGGGGACATCAGTGAAGCTGTCCTGGCTATAGAGAAAGCTGACATGTCATTTCAGTTAATGGTAGAGATCAGGAATAAACTGCTGGGTACGTATGAAGAGGTAATGAGGATGAACATTTAATTCCGATATACTGGATAACCATTAATAAGAAGAGGAGAATATGGCAGACAGTGAAAACATCGTAGAACAGTTTAAGGCGTGGCCCGTAATGAACAAAATCGGCCTGCTCGCGGTATTGATAATGACCATCGCATCAATGGTGCTTCTCTTCTCATGGATCCAGAAAGCTGACTTTCAGGTGCTCTATTCAAACCTTTCAGAGGAAGATGCAGGCCGTATTGTTGAAGAGTTGCAGAGCAAAAAAATCCCGTATGAACTTGTCTCGTCAGGGACTGTTCTTGTTGCTGCGGACAAGGTGTATGACCTCAGGCTCCAGCTCGCAGCACAGGGGCTTCCGCAGGGAGCGGGGGTCGGTTTTGAGATTTTTGATAACACCAGTTTTACGACAAGTGAGTTTGTACAGAAACTGAATTACAAGAGAGCTCTGGAGGGAGAACTGTCAAGGACCATAAGATCATTATCCGGTGTCCATCAGAGCAGGGTCCATCTGGTTATGCCGGACAAGTCGGTATTTGCATTCCAGGAGAGCAGACCCGAATCAACAGCAGCTGTTTTTGTTACCCTTCAAAAAGGCAGACAACTTGAAAGGAATGAAATCCAGGGAATTGTACATCTCGTTTCAAGCAGTGTGGAGGACCTGGATCCCGGGAATATCACAGTTGTAGACAACAAGGGAGTGCTTCTCACAAGACCGTCCAGTGATTCCATGCTCAGCCTCAGCGGTTCACAGATGGAGTATCAGCAGGCATTTGAAAAGAACACTATGACCAAGATATTAAGCATTCTTGAACCTGTGGTAGGCAAAGGCAACGTAGAGGCAAAAGTCTCGGCATCATTTAATTTTACCAGGAGTGAAAAAACTGAAGAGATATATGATCCTGAAGGAGTAGTAGTCAGAAGTGAGCAGAAGAGCACTGAAAAATCAACATCCGGATTCAGCGGAGGAGGAGTGCCTGGAGTCAGTTCAAACCTTCCCGGAGCATCATCACCGTCAGGAGGATCAACAGGACAGTCCCAGAAGCAGGATGAGATGATCAATTATGAGACAAGTAAGACAATTACCAGGGTCATTAATTCTCCGGTTGAACTGGAAAGAATTACCGTGGCATTGCTTGTTGATGGTATTCTGGCATCACAGAAGGAAACAATTGAAGGGGCGGAGCAATATGCTGTCAGGTCTGACGAAGACCTGAAATACTATGAAGATATAGTCAAAAAGACCATCGGGTTTACCGAGGACAGGGGAGATGAAATCAGTCTTTCCGTCATGCCATTCAAGAAGCCCGAGATAGTCGAAGCACCAGAGGTTGAGAAGGACTACCTGCCTCTTATTCTCACCGTTCTTAAATATGTAGTACCCATAATAATCGCACTGATGTTCTTCCTGTTGATTGTTAAACCGCTTATCAATTCACTTTCCAGGGGGCCGGCAAGACCGGTGACAAGAGCGATTGCCGGGGAAGAAAGTCTTACCGGGATTGAAGCCCCTGTTGCTCAGCAGGAACTGACCCTTGAGGATCAGGTTGTTGACTGGGCAAGCGGTAACACCGATAAGGCTGCAGGAATGTTAAAAGGATGGATGGAGGAAATTTAAATGGTAATAAATGGATACGAAAAAGCTGCTATCTTCCTTAGTTCTGTGGGTGAGGATATTGCTGCCCAGATATTGAGGCAGCTTGATCCGGAAGATATAGGGAAAATATCTTCATACATGGCCAGGGAGACAAAACTGGACAGGAAAAAGGTGGACAGTGTTTTGCAGGAAACACTGGAGAAAGTATCCAGCGGTGATATCCAGGTTGCGGGACAGGACTATGTAAAAAAGATCCTTTCAAAAGGATTGGGAGATGATGATGCTGAGAAAATAATGGAAATGGTTTCCAAAGAAAGCCCGCTTGAATCTCTGAAATGGGTAAGTCCAAAAATACTTTCAAGTTTTCTGTCCACTGAACATCCGCAAACCATTGCCCTGGTACTTTGCCTGCTCGAATCTGAACAGGCATCAGAGGTTATGGTCGCATTACCCGAGCATATAAGGGGTGATGTTGCGATGCGTGTGGCAGCTACCGAGAGAATACCGGACAGTGCACTGGAAGAAATAGAAGAGGTGCTCAAGACCCAGCTTGATATGGGACAGGGCAAGTCCGGTAAAACGTTTGAGGGGACAAAGGTAATAGCTGAGATACTGAACCAGTGTGACAGGGGAACAGAGCAGAGCATTTTTGAAAAAATAGAAAGCCAGAATGAAGTGCTGGCCGAATCCATCAGAGAGCTTATGCTTACTTTTGATGATCTTGAGAAGATTGATGACAGAGGAATCCAGCTTATTATGAAGGAATTAAGCACAGATGACCTGTCACTTGCCCTGAAAACCGCATCTGATGTCCTTAAAGAAAAAATATTCAACAATATGTCAAAGAGGGCGGTCCAGATACTCAAGGAGGAAATGGAAACACGCGGGCCTGTCAAGGTTTCTGATGTAGAAGCTGCTCAGCAGAACATAGTCAGAGCAGCACGTAAACTGGATGAAGAAGGAAAAATAATTATTACAGGCAGAGGAGGCGAAGAGCTTGTTGAATAGCAGATTTTCAAAGGGTGACAATGTGGCCCTTTTTAGTATGCCTTCTCTTGAAGACGAGAGAAGGTGCCCGGATGAAAAAACATTGAAAGAAAGGGCCGAGGAGATCCAGCTTCAGGCATACGAGGAAGGTTTTACTTCCGGTGAAAAAGCCGGTTTTGCAGAAGGTGAACAGAAAGCCGCTGTTTTAATCAGCAGTCTTCATGAACTCCTGGAAACAATAGCCAGGTTTAAGGAGGACCTTGTTGACAATCTTGAGTCCCAGACTGTGGACCTGGCAATAACCATAGCAAGGAAAATAATAAATGAGGAAATACAGACAAGACCAGAGGTAATCGTATCCATGGTGAAAGAAGCGCTGAGAAGACTGCAGAGGTCCGGGACTATTTCGATCAAGATCAACCCGGTCCTGCATGATATGTTCATGGAAAAGAAAGCAGAGCTTCTGGAGCTGCATGGTGATATTACCTTTGATGTAAACTCCAGCATAGCTGTTGCAGGACCGCTTGTTGTGAGTCACATAGAAGAGGTGGTGACTGATATTGAATCATTGCTGGATAATATTATTAATGAGCTGACATCATGCAGGTCCGTTAAACAGCCCGAAAGCATCAGGGGAGAGGTTTCATCAACCGGTGATCCGGCTGTTGAAGATATGAACACGGAACCAGAGGTAATAGATGTCCCTGCAATTGATACTGCCATTGAGGATGAAGAAGGGGAGACCAGTGAGCAGAATTGATCTCGGATCATATATACAGACAGTCGACAGACTTGATCCCTTAAAAGTCTATGGCCGGATTGTTGAGATAACAGGGTTGACCATAAAGGCGACAGGTCTTGATGTCAGCATCGGCGAGTCATGTAAAATTTACTCAGAAAAGGCAGACCCTGTAGATGCAGAAGTTGTGGGTTTTAAGGAAGGTAAGGTCTCTGATTGGAAGAATAATTGATGCTACAGGAAACCCGATTGACAATAAAGGTCCTATTGAGGGGACTGATTGCCCCCTTTATTCCCTGTCACCAAATCCTTTAACAAAAAAAATTATCAGTGCACCGTTGGACATCGGCATACGGTCGATAAATGGTTTACTGACCTGCGGAAAGGGCCAGAGACTTGGCATAATGGCAGGATCGGGAGTGGGAAAAAGTGTGCTGCTGGGTATGATCGCCAAGTACTCTGAGGCGGCAATAAATGTAATAGCGCTTATTGGTGAAAGAAGCCGTGAAGTGGGAGAGTTCATCGAAAGAAACCTGGGAGAGGAAGGCCTGAGAAAGTCGATTATTGTTGTATCTACCTCTGACCAGGCACCGCTGGCAAAGGTCAGGGGGGCATTTACGGCAACAGCCATTGCAGAATATTTCAGAAATGCCGGAAAAGATGTGTTACTTCTTATGGACTCTCTTACCCGTGTTGCCATGGCCCAGAGGGAAATTGGCCTTGCCGTTGGAGAGCCTCCTACAACAAGGGGGTACACCCCATCTGTTTTTGCATTGCTTCCCAAGCTTCTTGAAAGGGTAGGCACCTCTGATAATTCAGGAAGCATAACAGGACTGTATACGGTCCTGGTTGAAGGTGATGATATGCTTGAACCCGTAGCTGATATGTCAAGATCCCTGCTTGACGGACATATTGTGCTCTCCAGGGAACTTGCCATGGAAAACCATTACCCGTCAATTGATGTACTGCAGTCCATAAGCAGGGTGATGCCTAACATTATAGAAGAGAAACACAGGGAATATGCCTCGAAATTTGTAGACACACTGTCTACGTACAAGAAATTTGAAGACATGATCAATCTTGGGGCATATAAGCACGGAACGAACTTCAAGGTTGATTTCGCAATCAAGCTGATTGAAAGAATACGGAGTTTTCTTAAGCAGGACATGCATAACCCGATAGAATATGCGGACAGCCTTCAGGGACTGTATTGTATTTTTGACGAGGTAAGCAATGAAAGCACATAAAAAAAAGACGATATCAAAGATTCTGAAACTAAAGGAGAGCAGGAAAATAGAGCTTGAACTTGAAGTAAAAAAAGCAGCTGACAGGGTAGAACAGGTAGAGTCAGAAATAGAGGTGTTACAAAATGATTATGAAGACAAGGTCAGGTATTTTAATGAAAGTAATGAAAAAGGTTCATTAGATGTACATAACATAAATTCATATTATGACTTCTTTTCCCGGATTAACGGCAGGATTGATCAACAGAAAAAAGTCCATGCAGAGCGTCAGACTGAGCTTAAGTCTTTGAAAGACAGTCTCATTAACGCACATAAGGACAAGCGCGTTTTTGAAATACTTAAAGAGAAGGCCACGAAGGCTGACCAGAGGGAGAAGTCAGTAAGTGAACAAAAAGAAACGGATTTTATTGCTATATCAAGGAGAATAAAATGAATAAAGTAATCTTTGGTGTTCTGGTATCATTTATTTTGAGCTGCACTGCATATGCACAGGACAGACTGGACATGGCAAGCGTTATTGAAAAACAGAGACAGGAACTTATACAGAAAGAGGAAATATTAAAGAAAGAGACAGAGAGACTCAAGATGTTAAAACAGGAAGTTGAAGAAGGGATTGTAAAATATTCAGATCTCCTTAAGCAGATAGACAGTTCTTTAGTTAAGGCCGAAGAAATAGGAAACAAGAGATTAAAGCATGTGGCAAAGGCCTATGAAGCCATGCAGCCTGAAGACGCGGCATCCAGGCTCTCCGGACTTGACTCTTCAATTGCGGTTCCCATCCTCCTGAAGATGAACAGTAAAAAAGCAGGACTTGTCATAGGAATGATGGATACAGAAAAGGCCACATTGTTGACTAAAAATCTGGCTAAAATAAAAAAGTAGATTAGGATTCACGGGGTTAAGGTTTCAAGGATTCAAGGGGCCAAGGGTACTAGATAACAAATATAATAAAAAAAACAAGCATATGTTTTTAAAACTATTGCTTCTTAATTATTCTTTTTTTCACTTGAAACCTTGAACCCTTTTCCGTACGAGTTAAGGAAAGCCTTTCCAGTATATCTAAAAGCATTATATTATCTTTCGTCATTCAACCACTGCAATGCCTTCTCTCTGTCGGAGAATACCCTGATATTGTGGCCTCGTTTCACACCGACATCTTCTACAAAGCGCATGTCCTTTGCGGTAGCCTGAAAATCGTTGACCAGAATCGCATGCCTGAATCCCGGTGGAAAAGTAGAGGAGAGCTTATAAATATCCATTGTCCCAGGCGCAATGTCGAGATCGGTTGTATCAGCGAGAATCTTGTTGATCCCCCGCTTTTCGAGTATCTGGCGAACCTCATTGATCGCCTCCAGCACATCTGTTTAATTTGGCATGCTATAGCCTCATTTCTGTCAAACGCCTCACATCACCGGCAGAAAAAAGCATGGCGACGAGGAACGAGGAGTTACGCTTTTTACTGTTTGAATATTTGTGATTGATATATTTATTTTAGCCTGGAATCTGCATTAACTCTGAGACCTCAAGCGACCCACCTATCTCAAGGAAAGGACAGCTTTTAGCAATTGAAAGAGCCGATTCCATAGAGTCAGCTTTTATTATTGTGAAGCCGGACATTGACGTTGTGCTTCCAGTGGTTACAGTACCGTCAGAATTTACGGTGCTCGTATTCTTAAACGGGTTCGCAGGACTAACTGCTGAGTCGCCCAATGAAGATAACCATTCTTTATATTTCGCGAAATGTTGCTTACCTTCCTCCGGGCTGGATGGTTGATCACCGCCTAGATAAGTAATTATGTATTGAGCCATGTGCGTATCTCCTTTTTTGAAATTAAATATTAAGGTATTGCTAAAAGATGATTTGCATGTCTTAAACTACATAAAGTCAAAATCGTCAGCGCTGTCATGCATTCGAGTGCGTTGACAGGTTATACAATCTTTTATAATATCGCTGGAATACCAAATAACATATAAGCAATGCCTACTGCAGAACAAAGTATCGGAATAAAAATACCATTAGATCGCCAACTGAGAAATAGAAACGTACTTGACATGATTAGGTACATGAAGAATGAAGCTAGAATTAATAATCCGGATCGGTCATAACAAAACAAATCCATTATCGGATATAGCAAGCCAATGACTAGAATCCAAATAGTTAATCCTTTTTGTGAGCAATCACCAATGTACTTCGTTCCAAGAATCCAACCCAAGATTTTTATGATTATGAAATATAAGCACATATTATTATTTTAATTTTTATATGTAGTTCGGGTGAGAGATGCTCAACCCGTAGCATGTAATCATGCTGATAAATCAATTTGCAAATCAAAAAATAAACAAAATCAAAAAGATCGCTGCGGTTGAGCATTCACTCCACTCGATTGTTATATTTTTTAATTAATCTGGTAACCTGATAATCTGTCAAAACCTTTTCTGATTGAGCAATCACATTTCCGTCTGGTGAATATATCATTACTTTAAAGTTGATTCCTTGCAATATCTGTTTCGCAACATCAGTTGTTGTATGGTACCCATGAATGTCTGGTTTATCTGTGAGTGAGGATATATAAATTAAAGACATGTTTTCAGCATCAAGCTTTTTCAGATAATTAAATTGATTTTGATAATCTTCTGATTCACCAT
>CALZJD010000013.1 GCA_945787795.1 Thermodesulfovibrionia bacterium
TCATGACATTTATAACAGAGTTCATATGTTAAGGGACTTTCAATTGAAAAATCCAGAGCAACATAGTTTTCAGAGAGCAGATATTTAAAGTTGGAACCATGCGGGCCCCTGGGCCCAGCCGAGTTATTACTGTGACAATCAGTACAGTAAATTATACTCGATGTTGTATATGGAGGAAGAAGACTCGGAACATTGGGATTCGTTCCCTGAGACTCTACAGGATGATAAGAAGGGTTTGAAGGGTCAAACTCCAATCTTGTATTTAACTGTTGAATCTGACGGTCAATTGTAGTCACGTTAATAACATTATTATCAGCATGGCATTGAAAACATATTTCATACTGGTTTGATGCTATGGCTACATTCTGTCCGGATGCGTTGATTCCTGAAACACCCTCGGTGGCACCGGAAACCAGTGGAGCTCCGGAAGATGGATTATCATTTGACCAGTGCGGATTATGGCAATCAGAACATTCAACATGTTCGGGAACCGAGCCTGACGTAAAATTTTCAGCCGGATCATGAATACCGGAATAGCTTTGTACTGAATGCCCATACTGTTTTGAAATCTCTGCTTCAATATCTGTAGCAGCCACATTTCCATTGTGACAGGCAATACAGTTATCTTCTTCAAACTGATAATTTAAAAGCCGTGCATGGCCCCCGGCATTATGGGAAACATGACAATTCATGCACCCATTTTCAGACACCGTGATATAAGATGACTGCGGCCAGGGATCTGCTCCCAGACCGTTCCATATGGCATCAGATGTAGAATGAGAAGATACTCCCCAGCCATTGTTTTGATGACATGCAGTGCATAGAGCTGAATATAAATTTGACATAACAAGGAAACTGCCATGTTCATCATAATGAGGATCATGACATGATGTACATTGCATCTGTGAATTGATATCAAGTGCTATCTGAGGGGGCAGAGTCGAAGGCTGGGCAAGCTCTCCATTATTACTGGCAAGTGTGCTGTTATAGAGAAAAGAAACAGGATGATCATCTGTAAGATCTATACCCAGCTTTGATCCATTATCCGGCATAAAACGGATTCCACCGATAAATGGTATTTCAGGGGGATAGAGTAATGCTCCAAGGGCAACCGTACCATCATGGCAGCTCAGACACATTTTAGATGCCCCGGTAGGTTGTCCAATAGACGAATATAACGTTGTACTATCATAAGGAGTATGTCCGAACGTTTCCTGCCGGTTCCACAAATATGGAGTATCCTCTCTTGCCGTATGCGGCGTATGACAAAAAACACATATGCGGTCCTCTGTAGATGATTTTATTGTCCCGGGACCTGATATTGAGAGGTTGTGTCTGGTATTAACTATGCCAAACGACGATGAAGGCGGAGGTGGCGGAGGCGGTGGAATAATCGGCGGCGGCGGTGGTGGTGGCTGAGCTGATACAATATGAGCATGATGTACCGGTAACAACAGATACACTGATAATAGAGCTATAATTATGAATAACCACTTTTTCATCTTAACACCTCATTATTTTTCAACTGAAATACGCACTGCAATACAATCAGTCATGGCATTATTGCCGCGTCTTCCTTTAAATACTGGAATATCTGTACCCTTTTATTGTAAGAATCAGAAACATATATCCTGTCCGTACCATCAATGTATATGCCTGCAGGCAACCAGAATTCTCCATATGCAGAGCCTGTCCCGCCAAAAGCCATCAATAACCTGCCTTCAGAATTAAACATCTGCACATTGTCAAATAAAGCATCTACAACATAGATATTCCCATCGCTGTCAACAGCAACACCTCTTGGTCTTGAAAAGTATCCCGGACCATCTCCTGCTTCTCCAAAGGCATGAATAAATTTACCTTCGGGAGTAAATATCTGGATTCTGAAATTCAGTGTATCTGATATATAAATTTTTCCGTCTTTAGATAAAAATATATTAGTAGGATAATGAAACGTCCCTTCTATCGAACCGACCTTTCCAATGTCCCCCTTAAATTTCAGGTCCTCCAATTTATATTTTAATATTTGTGACCCCACAGTATCAACGATGAGAAGTTCACCTGTTACATTGTTTACGGCCAGACCTGTAGGTCTTTCAAGCAAACCTTTGCCAATCTCCTGAACGTAGTCTTTCCCCCCGTTAATGAACACCTTTACCACCCCATATTCTGAATCAGAAACAAAAATTCTCCCTTCCCCATCCAGTGCTATATCGATAGGGGTCATAAAAGATGTGCCCCCGTCAGGAAATGTGTAATGCGCGTTATTTTCTACATCAAATACATGAACACAGCGACACGACGTGTCAACGATAAAAAGTCTGTTCCTGTCATCCGTTATTACTCCATATGGATTCACTATGGATGTACTCTGTTCACCTTTAAGGAATCTGAAGAATTTATCAAAGCCTGTTTTCTTTATGTTGTAATCTTTTGCTCTGGATATGGAGTTTACAAAGCGAATTCTTGGCACATCAGGCGGCTTTGGCCAGATGATATCGGGCAAAGGCTCTCTCACCTGAACAATCTCCTTAAAACAGCCCTGCAATATGAGCATAGCTGCAAAAATAAATAATGCACGTATTATGTTTTTCTTATGCAGTTTCATATATATGTTCAGATCTGCCTGACATTAAAACAGGTTTCTTCTGACGTTTAGAAATACATAATGATTTCTAAAGGTATTATCGGTTACTGAATTCTTTTCATTGGTAAACATATACGTTACCTCGATATCGTATATATTATACTTCCAGTCTAACGAAGTGGAGAATCCTATATCATTCTGGTCTTCCGCATCACTCTTAATACTTCTCAGGAATGCCTCTGATTTGAATATGCCATTATCAAAGACCAGTTTTTCCGCATTTGCAACTATATTACCGACTTTTACAGTTTCATTGCTTTTTGTATAATCAGAAATGGTATAGCTTGCCCCAATATTAAAAAACCACTCCTCCTCCGTTATAAAAGAAACAGATTCAAGAAGACTGATACGTCTTAATGACAGACCGGTTACGGAGTTTACATCCTCAAATTCAACAGATGTATTGCTTGCCCTCCATTTCAGTCCTGCGCCAGCATTATGAATAATGTCTTTACTGAGTTCATCCGGTTTCGTACCCCGGAGAAATTTCTGTGTGTATTTTGTAAAACGGTAATGCAGGTCCAGATACGACCAGAGATTTAATGTCATACCATAGGACTGGTTTCTGGTAGAGTAATCAAAGGGAAACCTGCTCCTGAAACGGTAATCTACAAGCACCTGGACACCGGCAGAGCAGTCCAAAAGTCCTGGCTTGCATCTTATACCCGTGAAGCCGCCTGTTTCAACCAGCGTATAGTGAATATCCTCCAATAAGAGATTGCCGAGGCTGTCGGTTATTAAAATTGAATTTAAGTCTATATCATCATTGGCAATAAACGTATCACTTATATCATTTATAATATGCGGCTCATCAATTATGCTTGAAAAGTCTTCCGATTCCAGCACCTTAACATTCCTATATGACTGACCAATGACAATACCAAGTTTTCCCCAGGGAATTCTTCTTTTGTAATCCCAGAAAATCCCGACACCATATTGTTCTTCCCTGTTACCCCCTACCTTAATATCATTAAAATCAGCATTTATGTTCGTCGTCAGATTTTCATACAGGCCATGATTAAAACTTAAACTATGTGATGTTGTCTCTCTTGGTATGGGAGAAAGCAGTATATTGTCGAATCTGTCTCTTGTCTCATAAAAAAATACATACTTGGTCTTAAGGTTAGATTTTAGATGCCAGATGAGACTCTCACGTACTCCATACAGTTCTTCATCGATATTTGTACTGATTGAATCTTCATAGGTAAAACTGGAATCTAACGTCATATTATTTTTTTCAAAAAAAGTAATGTTATTCCTCACATCGACATGCTTTACCTCATTATCCAGTAACACGTTATTTATTTGCTGGCTTAAGTCCGAATAAAAGGCGCTTAAAGTAATTGCACCCCGTTGCCTCCTGTGAGACATCACCAGATTATACCTGTCCTGATTCGTATCAGTATTATAAAATCCTGTTTGATCGGATTCCAAGTGACTGTAACTTAAAACAGTGGGAAGCAGCTTGTACTTGAGAGACAATCTGGCACCGTACGTGTCTGAATTCAGTCTCGATGTCTCAGCAAAATTGCTCCGTATTCGTGAGCGGTTCCTTCTTGCATACAAGTTAAGTGTATATGGTTTGAACTGCAAAAAGGTCATATCAGCGGAAAATCCCTGAAAAAAGGAATCCTCATCTGAAAGACTGGTAGTATTTGACTGCTCCCATTCTGGTGTATATGTAAAAGAATAGACCAACAGGGCAGGATGATAGACCCATCCTGATGTGCTGATCTCAACTCCCTCTCTGAACCTGCTGGCACTGTCCTCGCTTTTTTGGGACGATATAATTCTTATGTCTTTATCATATTCAAATGAAAGATTAAAAGCGAGTTGAGGCCTTTGAATATATAAATTTCGTAATGCATAAGCTTCCCCTGAAATCAGGGGAATAATTACTATAAGGAAAAGCATGACGCAGACTCTGTTACGCACATGTCTGTTGATTGTGTCCGGCAGGTATTGTCCCCTTTGTTCAGTATATCTCAACATAGTCTTTCTTAAGCAAAAACCTGTCCTTTCCCACATGTGCATTGTGGCACTCCAGGCAATCCTTGCCCTCGGTGTGTTCAGCTATATCTGTAATAAAATCTCCTATATGACATTGGGAGCAGAGGTCAATAGATTTCTCTTTTAAGAGCATATAGTCTGCCCTGGATACATGATGATGATGACATGCTGTACACATGCCGCTTGACACCGGTCCATGAATCCACAGGTCTTCCTCATAAGCAGACTTATACTGCTTGGTAACGTGACAATCTATACAAAGCTCATTTTTTGGAAGCAGGAGTTTGCTTGGCAGGTCCTGCAGTCTGGGAAAGCCACCTGCATATCCATCAGCTTTTTTGGGTTGTTCTGCCTCTACAACATGGCAGAGATAGCACTCCTTTGAAGCATAGGGACCATGGATAAAGGCGGGACGGGGTTCAGTCTTTTTCTTCTTTTTTTCTGCCTTGGATGCGCCTGTTACACCTAACGCTGTAGCAGTCCCGTCAACAGGCGGTACTCCGGTAAAAAAAAAGGTTAATGTTTTATACCTTGTATGTTTGTCACATCCTGTAGTTGAGACAAGAAAAAAAATGCTCAGCAGGGTTACAAACGATATCATGCATTTTCTTTGACTTTTCACGTGATCAAACCCGTCCCCTGACCTGTACTTACCAATCAGTCAAAAAAGTCAAGCCAGGATTAAATGCTTATTATTATTAAATAAATCGGCAATCTGATGGAAATTCTTAATTACTCGGTATTCTGATGGAAATTCTTACAATGCACCGGGAAGAGGATCACCTATCCATTCACCAAAACCATAAACATTTATCTTCTTAAACCCGAGCATGTTACCGACGTATATAAGATATTTAAGGCGGAAATCCTTGTCAGCATATTTCTGAAAATATTCAACATTTCTGTAATCAATCCAGATGCCATTGGGCAGATACATACCACCTGACTGCTCTGTAAAGCCACCGAAAAAAAGCAGAATTTGAGCTGTTTCCGCATCAAAGATCTGAACATTTTCAAAAGCAGTGTCAACAGCATATACATGAGCTTCTTCATCTACAGAAAGCCCCTTGGGTCTGGAAAAAGCGCCCGGGACATCACCATGAAAGCCGATCACTTTCATAAATTCCCCATTAGGGTTAAATTTCTGAATTCTATAATTAAACGCATCTGTTACATACAGATTTCCCTGAACATCAACACTAATATGAGCCGGCCTGAAAAACTCTCCCTCTTCTTTACCGAGAACTCCGATTACCTGTATTATCTCTCCGGTTTCCCTGTCAAAGACAGATATCTGGTGTCTGTCAAAATCACTGGCATATATCCTGTTCTCAAAAACAGCCACACCATAAGGCTTGTCCAGATCCCCTGCTTTGCCGTATGACCTTACATAATTGTTATCCGCGTCAAATACAATGACCTGTTTCCTTTTTGTATCTGTTATATACTTGAAGTCATCCTCTGTAACCCATATGCCCACCGGTTGGGTGTATCTCCCCTCTCTTTTTCCCTTAATGTAACTGAATTCCTTTTTCTTAAGATCCAGAACAAGTACCTTTTGAAATGCCGAGTCAACAACATATATCCTGTCTTTTGAAGCGCCTATATCAACTGGACGGCCTATTGCTTTTTGAGATATGTCACCTCCTATAAGAAACTCCTTAAATGCGCTTGTCTTTCCACCTATATCTGATTCACTTGTAATACTCGTTAAAAACTGGAGACGCGGCTGTTGAGGAAGCGGTGGATAGAAAAGTACATCTTCCTGTTCTTTCACCTGCCCTGCACATCCAATGAATAACACCGCAGCAAAAAGACTGAAAATCAATTTCCTCATATTACCTCCTGTTTTGTGCTCAATACACCTGATATAACATATCTTTAATGAATAATTGCCTGCATAAAAAAGTATCCTGCAACTCTCGAGAAATTGATCTAAGGGGATATTACTGTTTCTCTTCCATTTCAGTTTCCGGCTGCTCCGGCTGGACCGGTATATTATCCAATGATGACTTCTGCTTTCTCTTTTTTTTGTCTCTTTCTCTGCTTAACTTCAGTTCATCTGCCGTTGCGTCTATGCCGGGCCTGGGTGTTGTTCTCATGAGATTAAGAACTGGTTCATACCTGTCGTATTGTGCAAGCCTGTGACAGGTTGAACTGCAGCTGCCACCTGATTCTGTCTTTTCATAGGTAATGGTAAGTTCTTTATTACCAAACTTGAATTTTTCATTAATAATATGTGGACTTTTAGAATAGTGGTTGTCATGGCACACTATGCAGGTCCTTCCTTTTTTCTTATTTACATGTCTGTAATGAAGATTCAGATTTCCGTTTCTGAATGCTGTGACGGAAAGTGTTCTTGGTTCGATGAACACCTTTTCCAGTCCCTTGTGACACTTTGCCAGAAAACATAAACCATACGTACTTTCAGTATATTGTGCATATGGAGTGGCCGGGTATTCAGCTTTCAGGTGACGGTAATAGTCGCTTTCATGAGCATCATGGCATTCTGTGCATAACCCGTCAGTAAATGGTTTGTGAGTAGATGCCTCTTTATCTATTGGTAATACTTTAGGCGGAAGTGTTTTTAATTCAGGAGGTGAGGTAAATTCTTTACTGTGACATTGCTGACAGAGAAGCTCGGTTTTCAATGAAAGATCTTTAAACCGGTGCTCGCCAGTGGTTATTATTTCATGACACCGCTTGCACTGCGCACCATCAACACCAATTACGTGCACATATTCTTTTTTTCCCATGGTATCATGGCACTTCAATGAAATGCATGAAGCCTCTGTATCAATATACAGCAGTTTTTCTTCTCCAGATGCGTACGGCATGAAGATGAAAACTGATGATACAACAGTTATTACTATCAGATAGTATATCGATAATATTTTCATATTTTACAGCATTATAATATAATTCATACCTCATTTACTACTTATCCATCCCTATTGTACATAAAAAAAAGGGAGGGTAACCCCCTCCCTTTTCTTAAAAACTCAATACTGGTAATGTTACTTAACGTGACATGCAAGGCACATTCCTGATGCTGAGTTATCAAGCCTCAGTAAGAATGCTCCATTGGTCTCACCAAGTGTGTTATGAACATCATGACATGTTGAACACTGAACTTTTCCACCTGGAAGTACCTGATCCAGGGTGTTAGCTCCAAAGAGTACACTTGAAGCAGGATATACCAGGTTGTCATCTGAAGTTGCACCAGCATCATATAACATTGAGATTGGATGCTGACCTCTCAGATCATCACCACCCTTTGCGATCTGAAGACTACCGGCTACCATTGCGCCTCCACCAGCTTCACCAGGGAACGCATTGATTGATACTGTTCCATCATGACAGCTGAGACAAAGCTTGGAATGACCGTCAGGCTGACCAGCTGTATCATTCATTGTAGAAGATGCATACGGCTGGTAAGCTGCAACTAATGAAGGATCGTGATTCCATAAAATAGAATCAAGATCAACATTTGTTGTGTGAGGAGCATGACAGGGTTTACAGATTTCACCTGTAGTAACTGACCAGGCAATGCTGCCACTAAAGTCATGCACGCTGCCGGAAATCTGTGCACTTGCCATTCCTGCTACGCCTACAACAAACATAAGCGCTACTACTAGAATAAGTGTCTTTTTCATTTGTTTTACCTCCTTTTAAATGAAATATCGATGGCAGCAATTCAGTCTTAATAAGACTTATGCTTTCCTCCCCAGCCTCACGACAGGATTGGCTTTTTCATCGTGACTGATATTATAAATGCAAGAGCTATGCCAATTATTAATATTTTAAATATCAATGAGTTACAGAATAAATGCATCTAAAATGCCATGCCATAATGGCGAAATTTTGCCAATTTGACATTGTTAATTATTTTAACATATTATTGCCTGGTAGTAAATAATAAAAACATATAATGAAATAATTTTCCTTAATAAATTTAGCCCACATTATTCACACGGCCCGGGAGGTAAGCTTTAAAAAAAGTTTTGGGAGCGGCTTCAGGGGAAGATTACTGGATTACACTCTGTATGTTAATCAACATCAGAGAATGTTCATATTTTTATTGCATCGTGCCGTATTCAAAACTTTTTTTAAAGCTTACCTCCCGGGCTTAAATATTTGTGAATAATGTGGGTTAGACATAAATGAATTGTGATGCATTGCTACGATTAGTCATCAACTTAACACGAAGCGAGAATAAAAAAACCTGAGTCAATCCATTGAATGACCCAGGTTTCATTGCCTGTAATAATGTCAAAAGTTCAAAGAATCAGACTTAGTGCCCCCCTCCGCCGCCTGTTGTACTCATGTATCCTCCGTGACCACCTGAAGGTCTTGGTACAACAAATGAGTCAAGCATATCTTCATTCGTGATAACTTTATATCGGCCCTTTAATTCTGCCGTAAAATTATTTATGATCTCCATCTGCTTTTCCTGTTTAATCTTACGTTTAACATTCCCCATAACAGAAGGTAACAGCGAACTCTCAAATGCATCTATTCTGGCGTTAAATTTTATTATGTGATGTCCCTTACTGGTCTTTATTATTTTGCTTATTTCACCTTCTTTTTTCATGGCAAACGCTGCATCATCAAACTCGGCCGGCATCCTTCCGCGCTCTATATATCCAAGATCTCCGCCCTTATAATTTGTTGCGGTATCAATGGAACTCTTTTTTGCAAGCTCTTTAAAACTTTCTCCCTGTTTAATTTTTGCCAATAGCTGTTCTGCCTGTCCTTTATCAGATGTCACAATATGGCTTACCCTCACTCTCTCAGGCTTGTCATACTCACTTTTATGTTCATTGAAATAGGTAATAACTTCTTCATCGCTGATGGGAATTTCTGTGCTGAACAGGTCCTGAACAAACTCTCTCAGTATTAATCCCCTTTTTATCTTTTCCATTTCATCCACGACTTTCTGGTTTTTATCATATTCCTTATGTAAGGCTTCCTTGTATAAAAGTTTTTCATTTACAAGATCGTTCAGCACCTTCACCTTACTTTCCTTGTCAACGATTTCTCTGCGCATTTTGGACGGCAGATTCTGTACATGCTCAGAAAAGTCCTGCAGCGAAATAACTTCTCCATCGACCATGGCAAGCTGTGCCCCTTCAGTCTTTTCGGTGTTTTCCGGCCCGGCTGTCTGTTTTGGTTCCTGAGAACATCCCATAAAAAGTGGTAACGCAATAACTGCAAGAATCAAGACAATAAATTTCTTACTCATGATAACCTCCCGATAGTGGTAAATTAAATAATTTGATTGGAATGTATGCAAATAACATATTGTGCATTACTAAAATAACATATATGAAAAAGACTTTTCTGACGTAACGTGTATCTGTCCTGTCTTTTCTAATTGCATGCAGGGTCACGCCTGCTAACGGTTCCGTCCAGCACATACACTCTTCCGCTGCATCCTCCCATACACCCTCTCAGTTCCTCACAGCCATTGCATTCATCCGGTGACTGATGAAGACTCTTAACCAGATCTTTTTTTGCTTTTGAAGACAGAATGGCTTTAAGTGAAGAAACATTAAGGTCACCCAGTTCTATCGGCATGGTAGGACAGGGATAGACCTTACCTTCAGGCGTAATATAGGCCATGCTGTTTGCTGCCTGACACCCTCCTCCCGGAAATGAAACAGCAGGATAAAATATTCTCCATAAAAATGGATCATGAATGGTTATCTTCATGTTTTCAAAATTCATCTCTTTTAATCCGGCTGTTATGGCGTTTCCATCTTCCCTGCTTACATAAAAACAATCACCGTCAGTAACACGCTGCATCGGAAAAACCAGTCGATGAATGTCCTTCTCCAGGCAAAATGAAAGCACTTCAGGGATGTGCATATAATTTCTCTCCGAAACCTGAAAAGAAGCTCCAATGGTCAATGTACCATCTTTATATTGCTGAACACTTTCTGCAATCAAACCAAGGTCATCTTTTTTATCAATGTTAATTAATAATTCATGCACACGAAGGTCAGATAACATACGAACAGTTTCTGAACTTAAAACCGATGGCGTAACGGTCAGGGACACATTGATCATTTCGCTTTTTAACAGGTTCAATATTTCCATACAAGGATTGCTTAACTGCGGACTCCCATCCATAAGGTTAAGGGTGAAGAATTTCATCTCCTTTATTTGATCGCAGATTGATCTATAATTTATTGCAGAGTCATAAGGAGCAGGGAAAAGGTCCCAGTACATTCTGATGGGAAAGGCCAGTTCTTTAAGATTCATCTTTCCAGCAGTGCGGATCGGGATTATTCATGTCTCCTGTCAGGGCAAGTGTCCTGGCAGTACATCCGCCGAGGCATTCAGACTGACTGTCACAGGACAGGCATTTACCTTTAGCCTCCTTGTTCCTCATTTTATAAAGAACAGGTGAGTTGTTCCAGATCTCGATCAGATCATCCCTGCACATATTGCCAATCACGACAGGAATGAATCCACAGGGGGTTATATCTCCATTGGATTTTATATTCAATGACAGCTTTCCGCACACACTTCCTTTAACCAGGGTTTCTTCATTTTTCTCTCCTAAAAGGGAGATAATGGGATCTTCAAGTGAAATGCGAATGTTCTTAACCGTTTTTTTCAGCTCAATTGCCTTAATATAAAAATCTCTCCATTCTTCGGACGTAAGGTCAAGAACATCCTTGTTAGTGAACCCAAGTCCGGAGCATTTAAAATTATGAAAATTAATATTTGACACTCCGGCTGAAACAGCCATATCTATGAGTCCGTCCACATCATCAATATTAATTCTGCAGATAACAGATGAAATAGACGTTTCAATCCCGGCCTGTTTAAGAAATGCCAGTGCGGCAATGGCCTTTTCATGACTCCCCTTTTTCCCCCTGAACCTGTCATGTACATCCGGTTTTGGACTGTCAATGCTGATACCGACCTTTGAGAAACCTGCTTCCCTGAGCTTACGCGCCTTATCCATGTCAATGAGATAGCCATTACTGTTCATGGACACAGCAAATCCCAGGTCTGCAGCACGCCGCGCAACTTCCAGAAGGTCTTTTCTCAGCAGGGGCTCGCCGCCGCCGAAATTCAAGGAAAATATTTTTGCAGCTGCCAGTTTATCCAGAACAGAGTTTACCGCATCGATATCAAGCTCCTCAATTGTATCGCTGCGGCTGTAACAATGGTCGCAGCCGAAATTACATCTGTTCGTGACCGCCCAGTTAATAGTAATAGGGGCAGACGGTATCAGATCACTCTTCATTAATAAGTCCTTCCTCTCTCATGGTCGCAAGAAATTCATTTACGTCGTCCTTTAAGACAGATGCTTCCACATCAAAACCAGTCTTCAGTTCAGATACTATTTCATCCACTGTTTTCCCATCACACAATTTCCATATCTCTGTCCCCAGCACATTAAGTGAATGCATCTTGCCTGAATGAAGGATGATGGAAGTACCGATCTCCGCTACATCTTCTCCTGCATCAAGCCCTTTATATGCCTGTTCCTTATACAGGTCCTCTTCTCTCCATTGTGCATCAGGATTTCTGAATATTTTCAATTACACCACCTTTAATATTGTCGTTCAATTAATGTCATTCTGGATTTCTTGCTTTAAGTCACGACCAGAATCAGCTTCCATTCGTCATTCCGACTTGTTCGGAATCATCTTGCTACCAGATTCCTGACAAGCAGGAATGACAGCGGATAGTTTAATTAGTCAAAGGGTAATAGACGCGAACACAAGATTTTCATTTGTGTTGTTTCTGACACCATGGTCCATCCCTTCAGGAGCAACAACAATCTTGCCAGCGCCGATTGCCTGGGGGTCACTGTCAGATGACAGAAATTCACCGCTGCCCTCCAGGACCACCCAAATATGGTCACCATCATGGACATGTGGCTTGATCTCCTGGCCGGGCTTCAGGTTCATCAGGTTCATCCGGGACTTGTCCCGCTCCCACATTGTCTCCTTATTAGGTTTTTCATCGCTGAATTTTTTAAAATCCTCAATATCAAGAATCAGATTTTTCATTATTGCTCCCTTATAAGAAAATAGATTTATTTTTAAAAATTATCAATCTGTCATTCCGGCTTGACCGGAATCATTCATAATTATAGTCGATTAACTTTTCAAAAAAAGATTCCGGTCAAGCCGAAATGACAATCAAAGCACTAGTGTAACAACTGCTGCTGACAATATACCAGCCTATGTCATAAAGCGATAGACTTTTCCAAGGATTTCAGAAATTCTGTTAAAGAAATAGGCTGAAGTAGATATCTGGATCTCGTCTCCATTTTCAATATATCCGGAGAATGAAACACCAAACCTTGATGACATACTGTTAGCACCAGTCCAGTCCCTCTTCATTCCATTCTTATCATTACCTGCAACGATAAGCATACTGCTGCCGTCATCTGCAAAACCTGAAATCACTTCAAGTTCAGTATCAGAAAAACAGCAGTCCTTTCCTGATTCACCAAAAAATATCCAGAGCTGACTGTAGTTCTCAAGCAATGTCTCGGTGATTTCAGGTGTTTCTTTTCTGTCTGTCAGGGAAACAGTAAATTCTCCCCTCTGATTAATAACCATAGGAGCGTTCCTGTTTAATTTGCTATTGTCCAATCCTGATTCTCTAACCGTATTGTAGATCAGGATATTATTATCGTTAAGTGAATTGTTGTGCCCTTCAAGCCATTCCGCGATATTGGTAATGTACTTACTGTTATCGTATTTCCCGAATGAGTCATTGAGTAATCTATGAAAACCGGAATCAAAAACTATCCCTCCCCTGCCCTCGGCATCATTCTCATAGGTCGCTATCATATTGTTACCACCGGGATTCATAACGATCTTCACGTCCTTGTTCACTTTGGTTATTACATATGAAATTAATCCTGAGAATGAGCTTACTCCACTTAAAACAGGATTGTCAGTATCTACATTTGTAACAAAGACCAGTTATTGAAATGAATAAGCAAGCATTATCGTGCCCGCAATGCAGATAAACATATAGAGAAAGAACACCTTCTTTTTAAATATTGACCATAACATTATCATGGTCGGAACTGCGGTAACAGGTCCGCCAATAAGAAAGGCCAGCCCTGCCCCGCCGTTAAGGGTCCCGTCAAGCCCGCTTTTTATATGATAAAGAATACTTGATGCACTTATCTGGTGAAGGAATATCGGGACCGTTCCAAGAGTAATCCAGACAACATTTAATTTACCCTCTTTTGCAAATAAATTATAAAGCCACTCAGAAGGCATATAGCGCTCGATGATAGCTCCGACAGTAATTCCAACAAGGACATACTTGCCTACAAGCCACAGCATGTCCGATGATTTCGCCAGAAATATGACAAACATATTTTGTGTTTTGCGTGCTACCCTGTTACCGAATTTTTCCTTACAGTTACACCTTAGATTTTCATCAGGATAATCATGGTCATGAAAGTCTCCTCTTGGTATGGACCCTTCAACAAGTAATGTGTCTATCTGAAAACCCCTGTTCCTCAACAGATGGGTGATAACTCCTGCGAATATGCCCATTGAAAATGCTGCAACAGTCCTTATGACCGTCCAGTGCGGACCCAGGTCATTCAGCGTCAGAAGATAGGCTGATGGACTAATCAGGGGAGAAGAAACAAGCAGGGCCATGACCGGTGCCAATGGCAGGCCGGCAAATATAAGCGAGACAGCAGTAGTTAATATACCACAGGCACAGAGTGGTGTTAATACTCCTACCAGAGATGCGAAGAATATACTTAACACGCCGTATTTAATGAGAGAGTTTCGGAGCTTGATAGCCAGCTTGTACGTACGAATCAGTCCGGCAAGAAAAACTCCAACCATAAAGTATGGGAAAATATCCTGCAGCTCAGCAATGATACCATGACCGCCGGTTATGAGGTCCCAAAATTCAGCGCCTAAAAGAATGGGAAATGGCTTTTGTAATGCTCCCGGTTCTACAACATGCTCGGCAGGTCCATAGACCCATACATGCCAGAAAACAAGAGAAAAAGAAGCAATTAATAATATAAGGAGTGTTTTATTTACTGTTCTGGAAGAGGAACCATGAATTTTACACTCTTCGTTTAAATCTACACTTTTTGTTTTCAAAATAATCTATCTAATCTCCGTTCATAGCTTTGTGAGTTTCCGGGAGATAGAATACTGTCTCATAAAGTTCCCGCGAAACAGATTGTTGCAGTATGCCATGGAAATAATTGTCGCTCCCGCTTGTCGGGAGTCTGAACATTACCGATTCCGGTCAAGCCTATCTGCCGACAGACAGGCCGGAATGACGATACAGCAATTCAATAAACTGCGCTGTACCTATTACGACTCAAGTCCTGCCTGATATTCCGGGGCTATACCGCTTCCTCGTTCTCTGTAGAGAAGACCGATAACAAACAAAATTCCCAATCCTATAACAACAGCCATTTTCCCTTCGTATGGTGTGCCTGCGGCATTTCCCCCCAATCCCCAGTTCTGGACCAGTGCTGCTCCGGTTAGCATGCCAAGCACAGCGGCCCCGGCATCACTGTCACCCTGCCCGGCTGATACCAGCTGTCTCAGGGGGCATCCCTTTATCAGGACAGATCCAAAACCTACCATAAGCAGGCCAAGGAATGACCAGCCGTAGCTTTCGTTTGAACTGGGCTGACCATGCAAGCCTAAAGAAAATTGTCCAGTCAGTATGCTGGCAACAAACGCAAACACAAAGAATGATAAAATTCCCATTAATAAAGCCGTAGACTTGGGACAGCCCTTCACTTCTTTCGGTCCCCAGAGAAATATTCTGGCAAGTCCTCCCGTGATGCAAAAGCCTGTTCTCTGAGCAAGGGCGCCCACCAGCAGCCCGGCTATCAACGTAAGATATACAGGAGCATATTGAGCACCCGCACCTTTTGTACTCATCGCAATAAATGAAGGTTTCACAATGAGAAATACAAGAAGAAAAAACATCAGGCCGGGCACAAGATACCCGTTTCCGGCAGGAGAAGGCGCTGACCTGCCGATTCTGAAGCCGCCGTCAAGAAACTGCATGCCAATATAAACTCCGGTAGTCAGTCCTGCGAGACCTATTAATGCAGTCAGGTCACCGGCAGAAATTCTGAATACCATTTTCACCGGACATCCTATGAATATGGAGCATCCGATTATGAGGAGTATGCCGACGAAAAATCTTAAAAGTGCAGATCCGTGCGACGTAGACTTAAAATCCTTTTTATACACCGCTATAAGAAAGGATCCGAGTACAAATCCTATGATCTCCGGTCTGATAAACTGCATTCTGATATTTCCATGCAGGCCGAGTGAACC
>CALZJD010000014.1 GCA_945787795.1 Thermodesulfovibrionia bacterium
AAGGCCAGGAATTTTTATTTTCGGGCAAAGGAAGGAAAACCCAGGGGAATTGAGGTCCTTCTGTCAATAGCAGAGCTCTATGAAATACAGGAGAAGTGGCAGGATGCATTAAAGGCCCTTGATGATATTCTGGAAATAGACAGTGAAAACACTAAAGTATTACGTAAAAAGAGAATCATCTTTGAATCGACCGGACGACTGGAGGAGTTAATTGAGGTCCAGCATAAACTATTAAGAGGCAAGCATACCCCGGAAGAAGAGAAGGACGAGCACAACAGACTGAACGGTTATAAATATGAACTTGGGAAACACTGTGTAGAGACAGACGCAATAGATAAGGGGATAAAGACATTAAAGGCGGTTATCAAGGCTGATAAGGGATTTATTGCAGCGTATATAGCGCTTGCCGAAGGCTATTTAAAGGAGCAGAAGCACAAGGATGCTGTAGCTGTATTTAAGAAGGGATATGAAGAGACCTCATCCATGGTCTTTCTTGTGAGGATGGAAGAATTTTTTATTGAAAAGGGTGAGCCCGGCACTATTATTGATCTTTATCAGAAAGCGATACAGAAAGACAGAAAAGACATAGAACTCCAGTTTTTTCTTGCGAAACTTTATTACAGGCTTGAGATGATCGATGATGCCTCTGATACGATAAACTCAATGGATACGACCACTTTTGACCATCCCGGACTATACTTCTTGGAAATATTCATGAAAGACGTTCACAGCATGAAGAAGCAAACAATGAATTTAAAAAGGCCCTCAGGGCCGGGAAACCTCTTGTCGTGCCGTTCTGCTGTTCTCATTGCAGCTTTTCCACAAGGGACTGGACGGGCAGATGTCCTGAGTGCAGGAGCTGGAACACCTTTATTCTCGATATAAATGAAGTCTGTAAGATCCAGAAAAGACAGAGTAGTACTTGATACCAGCCTGTTTGTAAATCCCGAAGTCCGTAATGATTTCGGCGGTTCTCCCACAGAGGCGATAAAGGGATTTCTCCTTTTGGCAGAGCAGATTCCCTCACTGGAGTTCTATATGCCCTCGTCTATTTTTGAAGAGCTCATGAATTTTGTGGACAGGAGAAAGGTGCCGGGCAAGCTCATGGCTGTGCTGAATCAGAGGTCTCCCGGCAAACACGAAATGAATGTCCCGGCCGTACTTCTCTACGAGCTTATCGAAGACATCAGGGACCGGATCAATAAAGGTCTGCGGGTTGCAGAAAAGGCAGTCAGAAGCGTGGGAACTGTTGATGAGAGGGAACTGATCAAGGGCATGCGTAAGAGCTACAGAGAGGCCCTCAGGGAAGGAATTATAGACAGCAGGGAAGATGTAGACCTGATCTTGCTGGCAAAAGAGCTTGATGCCCTGCTTGTAACTGTTGATCATGGGGCGATTAAATGGGCTGAAAAACTCGGGATCCGCTGGCTCGTTCCGGATAGATTCAGGGACTACCTGTTAAGTTTTATAGATGATGAATAATACAGGAGACAGGGATCGAAACATGAGTGTTGGTATATCGTCTAGCGCGAAGTTATCAATAAAGGTGGATCAGTCTGCAGCCTGTGCATAATCCCTTCTATTCAATGAATTGGTAATGGCTTAATGACATTCACTAATTAATCAAACCAGACCGCGAATCAAGAATGATGCTTTAACATGTTTATGTAAATTTAAAAATCATGATACAATGGTTCTATGAAAAATTACCTGTCCAGTATACTGGATAATATAGATGTTCTCGTATATGTGGCTGATTTGGAAACATACGAAGTCTTTTATATAAATAAATACACACAACATTTATTTGGTGACATAAAAGGAAAAATCTGCTGGCAATCCATTCAAAAAGGACAAAAAAGCCCATGTCAGTTTTGCACGAATGACAAAATATTAGACTCTGATGGTAAACCCACTGGTGTCTACCACTGGGAATTTCAAAATACGGTAACAGGCCAATGGTTTGATATTCGGGATTCTGCAATAGAGTGGCATGATGGTCGCCTGGTAAGACTTGAAGTCGCTACCGATATAACCCATCTTAAGAAAACAGAAGAATCACTGCAGGAAAACACACATATCCTTCTTGAATCTCAGGAGATTGCTGAGATTGGCAGCTATGTCCTGGATATAGCTACCGGTATATGGAAAAGTTCAAAAATGATGGATAGTATTTTCGGGATAGATGAGCACTTTGCCCGAACAGTTGAAGGCTGGGCTTCTATTATCCATCCGGAAGATAAGCAGCAGATGATCGATTACTTTACCCATGATGTGTTGGAGAAAAAGGGAATTTTTGACAGAGAATATAGAATTGTACGTATTAAGGATGGAGAAGAACGCTGGGTGCATGGACGTGGAGAACTTGAATGTGATGAAAATAATATGCCCGTCAAAATGATAGGAACAATCCAGGACATTACCTTCCATAAGAAGGCAGAAGAAATGTTAAGAGTGAGCGAGACTAAATATCGTGGTCTTTTCAATTCAGTGTTTGAGGGAATACTTGTTCATGATAAGGGGAATGTGATTGATTTCAACTCTGGTTTTGCAGCAATGTTTGGATATTCTCCTTCAGAACTAATTGGCATGAATGCTTTTGATCTGATCGCCCCTGAATCTCTGGAAATAGTCAGGGATAGGGTAACTTCGGGTTTTGATGGTGTTTACGAAGCTGTAGGTTTAAGGAAAGACGGATCAAAATTCATTATGGAAATGCAGGGAAAAGAAATTCATTATGAAGATCACAACGTCAGGGTGGCGGCGGTCCGTGACATTACCATACGCAGGAAGGCAGAAAAGGTGCAGGAACATCTAACTAAAGAACTTGTAATCAAGAATAAAGAGTTGGAACAGGTATTATATGTTACATCCCACGATCTGCGATCTCCCCTCGTTAATATTGAAGGGTACAGCAGGGAACTTGAATATTCGCTTAAGGAGTTGATGTCTTCTATTGAAAAAGTGGACGTTCCCTCAGATATTAAAGAACAAATAACAGCAATTGTAAAAGAAGATATTCCTGAGTCGCTTCAATATATTCAGATAAGTGTTTCAAAAATAAATACACTGTTAAAAGGAATATTAACACTATCCCGGTTGGGGCGGTCCACACTAACGATAACAGAAATAAATATGAATAAAATGATGACTGACATTATTGATAGCCATAGCTATAGATTGAAAGAGTTAAGAATAAAGACGGAAGTTTCAAAATTACCGGATTGTAAGGGGGACATTTCACAGATAAATCAGGTGTTCTCTAATTTGCTTGACAATGCAGTTAAATACACAGATCCGGAGCGACCTGGTGTTATACATATTTCAGGGTATACAGATAAGAATCAATCAGTTTACTGTATGGCTGATAACGGGATTGGCATAGCACCCGATCATCAGGATAAAATATTTGAGATATTTCACCAGTTGGAACCTCACAGGTTTGAGGGTGATGGTATGGGGCTCACCATAGCAATGAGAATAATTGAAAAGCATAATGGGAAGATATGGATAGAATCAGAGGTGGGCAGGGGAAGTAAATTTTTTGTATCTCTACCAAAGGTATAAAAAATGAAAAGAGATCCGGTTATTATATTAGCTGAGGATGATGACGGTCATGCAGGGCTTATTTATAAAACCCTTAAAAGGGCAGGTGTTAAAAATTATATACTTCATTTTGAAGATGGTGAAAAGACCCTGAATTATCTCTTCAGAAGGGGTGATTACTTTCATCGGGAAGAAGATGTGTCGCATATTCTGCTTCTGGACATCCGTATGCCGGTTATTGATGGTAAAGAAGTAATCCGGCAGGTAAAACAGGAGAAAGAACTTCAGCATATACCCATCATTGTTTTGTCCACAACTGATGATCCATGGGAAAAAGAGAATTGTTACTCCCTGGGATGCTCTGCATATATAGTGAAACCTATTCAATATAAAGAATTTATAAAGGTTATCTCTCAATTGGGCCATTATCTTATGGAAGATGTAATTCCCAGGCTTGATTCTGAAAATCAATAATAAAAATTGTGAAAGAATATGGGAGCAGAACTCGACATGAGAAAATATGAAAAGTGGAGATATGCATGCGGCAATAACATTCTTATGTCGGGCCCTGAATCCAGGCACGGGTAAGAGATGTATCAGTTGAAAGGAGATGCATGGATCCAGCATTCATTTTTCCGTTGGGGGCAGCTGTTTTTATTATTTTAATTTTCACGGGATATACCTACGGAAAAAGAAGGGTTGAGGCCTTTCACCGGTTTGCACGTCGCAAAGGCATGTCATTTACAAAGAAAGCTGACCCTGCTGCTTTACATCAGTTCAATGATCTTGAGCTGATTCCGGATAATACAATCAACACAGTGAGTAATATCATTCAGGGAGACGTTGACGGTATTTCAGTAATGATCTGTGATGTGCGTATTACAAAGCTGACGGGTAACACATCAATGCCGACCCATCAGAAAGGCCACACGGTTGCCATTCTGCAGGGGGATCAGGTCGACCTGCCTTTTTTTACCATGTATCCTGCCAACTTTATATATAAAATGTTGCGTACACTCGGAAAGCAGAGCATTGCCTTCCCTTCACACCCTGAATTCTCTGACACCTATGTGCTTAAAGGGGATGACGAAAATGCTTTGAGAACGTCTTTCCATGACCAGGCTGTTTCCTATTTCATACATCATAAAGAGCTGAGCATTGAAGGGAGTGGGGACCGGCTGCTGTACTTCAGGTTCGGAAAATTCATAAAACCCGGGGAACTCAATTCATTTTTATCAGAGGGCATTGCAGTATTCAGATTGTTCGAATGAAAACTTACCATAAGATTAAAGCAGAACTGCTAACCCACATTATTCACAAATATGTAAGCCAGGGAGGTAAGCTTTAAAAAAAGTTTTGAATACGGCACGATGCAATAAAATATGAACAGTCTTTGATATTAATCAACATACAGAGTGTAATCTGGTAATGTTCTCCTAAAGCCGCTCCCAAAACTTTTTTTAAAGCTTACCGCCCTGGCCGTGTGAATAATGTGGGCTAAACAAAGGCAGGCTGTTCATTCCTTTACGATCCTTTATGATATAATCTTTTCATGTCCATACAATTATCATTTCATGGCGGGGTTGGTACGGTTACCGGCTCCTGTCATCTCCTCAGAGCCGGGGGACTGAGCATTCTGGTTGATTGCGGTCTGTTTCAGGGTGAACCTGAGTGGGAAGACAGGAACTATGATGATTTCGGGTTTGATCCATCCACAATTGACTATCTCCTGATTACACACGGCCATCTTGATCATATTGGCAGGATACCGGTCCTTGTAAAGAAAGGGTTCAGAGGCAAAATTATCTGCACATCAGCCACCTATGATATTGCCAAAATCATCCTTATGGATTCTGCGAAAATTCAGGAGGAAGATTATGAGCGCTGGTCCAGAATAAAGCGGAGGAAAGGTCTTCCTGTGAGAGATCCGTTGTATACAACCCTTGATGTCCTTGATACGCTGAGGTTGTTTTCATCCTTTGCCCATTATAAAAAACCGGTCAGACTGAATGGCAGGGTAAAGGCAACGTTCAGGGATGCCGGGCATATTTTCGGTTCAGCGTTTATAGAAATCGATATTCAGGGCTGGGGCAGAATGGTCTTTTCCGGTGACCTCGGAAACAGGGACAAGCCGGTGATAAGAGATCCCTCTTATTCAGCATCAGCTGACCTTGCTGTTGTGGAAGGGACATACGGTAACAGGCACCATAAAAGTATTGATGAATCAATTGAAGAACTCAGGAATGCGATTGATGAAACATGTCAACGGGGAGGCAATGTCCTGATCCCCTCTTTTGCCATAGAGCGGGCCCAGGAGCTGCTCTATATGTTAAGGGAATTTCATGAACAGAAAGAACTCCCTGCGGTGAATGTCTTTCTCGACTCACCTATGGCGATTAAAATGACGGATGTAATGAGAAGAAATCCGGAGTTTTATGACAATGAAACAGAAAAACTCGTTCAACGGCTGGGAGACCCCTTTGATTTTCCGGGTCTTCAGCTGACACGGACACCGGACGAGTCCCGGAAGATTAACTTTATCAGGAGTAACGCGATCATTATTGCGGGATCGGGCATGTGCACCGGCGGCAGGATAAAGCACCACCTGAAACAGAACATCTGGCGCAAAGAATCATCTGTCATTTTTGTCGGATATCAGGCAAAGGGCACGCTGGGCAGGATGCTCGTTGATGGTAAAAAGAAGGTGAAAATATTCGGAGATTCCTTCCGCGTTAAATCCCCGATATATACCATAGGCGGCTTCTCTTCGCACGCTGACCAGGGGATTATCATCGATTGGCTGCAGCATATGAAAAACCTCAAACAGATTTTCCTCGTTCATGGTGAAGAGAGCGGATTACTCCCTTTACGAGATGAACTGATGAAGCAAAAAGTAGGAAACAAAATTCATGTCCCTCATATTCACGAGCTTTTTTCAATAAAGTAAACCACGCCAAAGAGGGGAACAGAAAACCCGGAAATTCTAATTATTATCGATATGATATAAATCATATGATTTAATTTCATATCTACTATTATGTATGTAGAGGACATGAATATTACCAATAGCGAAAGGGGGTTTTACCTGAAGTACATCATTCATAATGATAACGTATTGAAGGGTAAAGGAAAACGTCGTATATATAAATGGCAGCTGGTTTGCCAATAAACAGAACAGGAGGATGACATGGAGCTTTTAGATGAATTAAAAAACAATCTTGGGATTAATGATGAGCAGGCCAAGGGCGGGACCGGTCTGATACTTAAGCTGGCAAAAGAAAAACTGGGAGGCGACTTTTCCCAGGTGTCAGATGTCATACCGGAGACAGACGATATGATGAAAGCAGCTCCGGAAAGCGGTGCAGTGGGCGGGATTCTTAAAAGCGTGACACATGTTTTTGGAGGCAGCGCTGAAAAATTCGGAGAAATTGCAGCCCTGTCAGGCGGATTTTCAAAATTGGGATTGGGCAAAGATATGGTGGGCAAGTTCATACCTATTGTGATGAATTACGCTCAGTCTAAAGGGGGCGATACAGTAAAAAACCTTATGGGAAAGGTACTTCAATAAGGTACGGATTTACATATACATCTGGTCAGCCTTCATAAAGGGGACTGATAATAAAAAAGGAGGAACATATGTCAAAACTTGAAAAAATCGAAGGTGTAGGTGAAGCATATGCCAAAAAACTGCATGAAGCTGGAATAACAACAACTGATTCACTGCTTGAAAAAGGCTCTTCATCTAAGGGCCGGAAAGAAATTTCAGAGAAGTCCGGTATTGGCGAGAAAACTATCCTTAAATTTGTAAACCAGGTTGATCTCGCCCGTATCAAAGGTATCAGCGAGGAATACGGCGAACTGCTCGAGGTCTCGGGAGTTGACAGTGTTCCTGAACTGGCCCAAAGAAACCCTGAAAATCTCATGGACAGCCTCACGCGGGTCAATGACTCTAAAAAGCTGGTTCGAAAACTGCCTTCGTTATCTCAGATTACCACGTGGGTAGATCAGGCAAAGACACTGCCGAAAATTGTCACCCATTAATGTTTTTGAATAAGACAATTTTTGTGCAGTTTTAAATAGATGATAAGAAGAGTTGAACTGTTTTAACGTCCTTGCATATGAAAGGAGTTATCATCAGCTCTTCTTATCATCATTCAATCCCCCTTATTACTCCATCCCGGCAATAATTGAGGCGGGTATCCATAAATGTACAGTGCTATGTGGTTTCTGGATTCCCGATTAACAGACTTCGGGAATGACTGCTGATGATACCCCGTAGATCGATTCGAGGCAGTTTATTGAGAAGAGTTACTTTGTTTCGAGGGTTCTTTTTTTTCAATTCTGGTTATCCATTTTTTTAACTTCTCTTTTACATCCTGAGGTACATCCGGGCGTGCTATCCAGTCCAGAAAACTGTCCTTTAAAGATAATAATAGTAATTCATTACTGAGTGGTTTACTTTCCAAATGAGGAGATCGCTTGATTAATTTTGTGAAATCAAGGATAGGGATATCACTTGTTTCCTCAAAGGTATTGAAAAAACGGATGATCTGCTCTTCCTGATCAGGAAAACGCCTGAATAGAAAGTTCTTGAAATTGAATCGGTTTTCTGAATCTATAAAATAATCAAATTTGTCAGAGCTTATATTTAAAACCTTTGTACAGGATGATAACAGGTCTGCATAGTCAACATTGTTCTTTTTGCTTAACTGTTTGGCTGCTTCGTCCTTGGTATAATTATGCTGTACAACAAGTCTGTATATTTCCAGGACATTTGAAATTGAATTTTTCATTGATCAGGGATTATTCAAAAAATGAGATTAACTATTAATACCCGTATGCTGATCTTTACAAAAAGAACCTGCCATTTCATGTGTGAAATTATAGCATAATAACGAGTTATGCTCATAGTAGACACAGGACGCTAATCTGTGAAAATAGTACAGGTAAAGTTACTTCCGGCCCTTTTTTGCTTTTGTGGCCTTGGTGATAAACGGGCCTGATCCTATTGTCTTTTTCTTGAAATGGGACAGAAGAGTTTCAGCTTCATTAAAGGGGAGGGTGACAAATGAAAATTTATCAAGTATATGGATGTCTCTGATTCTGTTGCTGGCAATACCGCTTTTGTCCCTGATAAAATCCTCAAGTTTTTTCCTGGTCAGGCCGTCCTTTTTCCCCTGCGTCACAAAGAGACGGGTCTTACCCTTGGTATCGACAACAGCATCTGCTATTTCGGTGTAGCTCTTCTCATCAAGCTCTTCCTGAAATGAATACTGAAGCAGGGCGGCCACTATTTCTTCAGGTTCATATGTGTCAAGAAGATCTCTGGACATATTGAGATATTCTGTTTCAAGGTAGGAAGATGCGATCTCATCAAGGTCAGCTCTGATCCTTCGTTTTTTTGCCTTAATGACTTCCTTGACCTTTGGGATTTTAGCCTTACGGATATCCGTCTTTGCATGACGCTGAATGAACTGCAGCTTTCTATACTCTGATGGGGTAATGAATGTAACTGCGATTCCCTCTTTTCCTGCACGGCCTGTTCGCCCAATTCTGTGGACATATGAATCCGGGTCCTGGGGAAGGGCAAAGTTAATAACATGAGTAAGATCATGTACATCTATCCCTCTTGCTGCTACATCCGTGGCAACAAGCACATTGAGCAGACCTTTTTTAAATTTACCAAGGATTCTTTCTCTATGACTCTGAGACATGTCTCCGTGAAGTGCATCAGCATCATACCCGCGCTCAATGAGACGGGTTCCCACCTGGTCAACATCAACTTTTGTTCTGCAGAATACCAGGCCATAAAACTCTTCTTCCATATCAATTATTCTGCACAGGGCCTCAAATCTGTCTGCAGCAGCAACTTCAAAATATATCTGGTCGGTCTGCTTTACCGTAAGCTGTCCTTTTGTTTTTAATACCTCATAATCGCCCATATGTTTTTTTGCGATCTGCATGATTTCTTTTGGCATGGTAGCAGAAAATAACATGGTGCGCTTCTCTTCAGGAGTGGTGTCCATGATCTCTCTCACATCATCAAGAAATCCCATATTCAGCATTTCATCTGCTTCATCAAGGACCAGAAAGGAAATTTTATTCAGCTTAAGTGTCTTTCGCTTGAGATGGTCGATAATCCTGCCCGGGGTACCTACAACAATATCAATGCCCTTTTTCAGGCTTCTCAACTGTAACTCAATTGACTGTCCCCCGTATATGGGAACAATGTTCAGTTTTCTTTTGCCCTTTAATGAATTGATCTCTTCAGCCACCTGGATCGCCAGCTCCCTTGTTGGCGTAAGTATCAGCGCCTGTACTGATCTGGATATATCAGGTAAGAGTTCTATAATGGGTAGGCCAAAAGCAGCAGTCTTTCCTGTTCCGGTCTGTGCTTGTCCGACAATGTCTTTATCTCCGGACAGGATTGCGGGAATGGTCTTTTCCTGAATCGGGGTGGGTTCTTCAAAACCCTTCTTTTTTATAACTTTTAAGGTCTCTTCAGACAGACCCAGGTCTTCAAATGCTGCCATTTACTTTATTTGTTCCTTTCAGTGAATTCATTTAACAGGGGTGGTGTAAATGATGGTGCAATAATTCTAACATTTTAATTCCTGTTTATTCACCTTTAATAATCAATCCACAATCTTCACATCTGTATTGCGTTGTTTCTGATGCATCTTCCACAACTTCCTCAAAGTCATATCGCTTATCGCCGTGTACTTCAAAACATTCAGGACAATACTCCTTTGCAAGATCATCAGCCTTAATGGTTAAATGACAATGTGTGCAGCGCAGCCTTTTTTTCTTTCCCGGTAATAGTATTAGATTGCTGTGTTTGCAGTTTGACATATGTAAGATTGCGTATCAGATAAAAATGACCATACCGGCTTCATCTGTCCGGAACCTGCAAGGGTTCAACGGCATACACCGCACCTGGTCTAACCTGATGGTGCAGCTGCAGCGTAACTTAAACAGACACTAATTAAGGGTTACCTTTTATCCCCGTATGACAAGAACAGGATACTTTGTATTGTTTTGAATCAGTCCGTACGTGACGCTTCCAAGGACTGCTGATTCAAGGGCACCTTTTCCATGTGAACCAACGACAATGAGATTGCTCTTTGATCTTCGTGCTTCTTTTACGATCTCTTCGACAGGGTGACCTGAACGGATCACTGTAGTTGGCTTCACCCTTTTTTTCCTGCACTGTTTTACCGCCTTATCAACAAAGGATTCAGTAAGTTTGCTCAGATAATCCTCGATAGGCGTAATTATTTTATTAGAGGTAAAACTGGCAGGTATGGACTGGGCAAGAAAGGCGCTTTTGTCCACAACTCCAAGTATGGTTATGGATGCATTTGTCTGTTTAGCAAGCCCTATGGCGTAATCAATTGCCTTTTTTGAAGCCTGGGTGCCGTCTGTGGGTATAAGAATCTTTGTGATCATTTTTTCTCCTTTTTTTATAATGTAAATCCATATCTGGAATCTTGTCTTTTCATTATATTACAAGTCAATGGATTCTGAATCAAGCCTGCCTCCCGTCAGTCAGCTTTAGTAGTGATTTGTATTACTTTCACTTGAAAATCCGATGTGCTATACTTTGCTGAACATTTAAAACAACAGGAGGAGATCTGTCATGAAGAAAAGTGCTGTTCTGTGTATTGCCATGCTGGCTGTCTCTGTATTTTTTATTCCCAGACTATCCTTTGCCATTGGAGTGGAAGTTGCGGTCGGGGCATGGGGCCAGGGACCTTCTGGTGACATAGCCTATAAATCAGAATTAACAACTGACAAACTGGACATTGAAGATGACCTTAATTACGACAGGAAATACAAAGCATTCGGAAGAGTCAAGGCTGATATGCCGGGTTTGTTTCCAAATATTTACTTTATAGCTACTCCCATGAAATTTGAAGAGACCGGATCAAAAACAACGAACTTTACTTTTGGAGATACGAACTTTGACGTAACACTCCCTTTTGATTCATCTGTCCAGCTCAATCATTATGATATTGCCCTGTATTATTCCCTCCCTTTCCTGAGTACTGCATCTGCAGGATTACTGAATGCTGATCTGGGTCTGAATGCAAGAATTGTTGATTTTAAGGCAGAGGTTACCGGTACGGAAGCTGTTACAGGAACTGATATAGCAGAATCAGAAAAATTTACCTTACCTGTGCCAATGGTTTATATTGGATTACAGATAAACCCGATCGATATGCTTAGCCTTGAGGGTGAATTCAGGGGTATTGCCTATAATTCAAATCATTACTATGACTTTATCGGCAGAGTAAAAATCAGACCTCTCAACCAGATCTTCATTGCGGGTGGGTACAGGTATGAAGACGTGGAGATTGATGAGAGTGATGTAAAAGCCTCTATTACGTTCAGTGGTCCATTTGCTGAAGCAGGACTGGAGTTTTAATCAATTAATGTACAATTAGATGTAGGGGCGCATTGCTATGCGCCCTTTTTTTAAATAGATTTCAGAATTTCATCTGCCAGCTCATAACTGTTTGCAACACAGTCATTTATTCCTATTCCCCTGTAAGCATTGCCTGTCAGATAGATACCGGCTTGGTTCCTGAGCTTTTTATACATGAGGTCCATCTTAAATGAATGACCCAGTAAATATTGAGGGATGGCCCTGTCCCATCTATATATCCTTGCCATATCAGGATCGGTCTTTAATCCCATGATTGGTTTTAATTCATCAAAAACCATATTTATCACCTTGTCATCATCCATGTCCGCAACCTCAGGGTGCTTTGCGCCCCCGGTCATGGACCTTAAAAGCACATTGCCCTCTGAGGCCCTGTTGGGGAAAACACTTGAATCCCACAATGTGCCCAGTATGTTTTTTCTTTCTTTGTGAGGAATGAGGAATCCGAAGCCGTTCAGGGAGTGAGCTACTTTTTCTTTCCCGTATCCGAAGCAGACAACTGATACGTGAGGGTAAGGGATGGCAGCAAGAAGGTCTGATATTTCATTGTCCAGATCTTTAAGGATTTCTGATGATGCATATGCAGGAGAGGCCAGCACAACAATGTCTGATTCAATATCACCTTCTGATGTATGCAGTACGTATGATGTGTCCTTTTTTGTCATACCCTGAACAGACAGTCCCAGTTTCAGGTTGTTACCAATATGTTCTGCCAGTGAGTCAGTTAATACCTGCGCCCCGTTAACAAATGATGTAAGGGTGCCGCCGGGTGCAACAGATACCTTTGCATCGCCCGCGTTTTTTCTTTCCTGCTTTTTCTTTTTTTGAATCTTAATCATTGCCCTTATCAGGCTCCCGTATTCCTGCTCCAGTTCTTTAATCCTGGGAAAACAGCTTTTAATGCTCATGGTATATGGATCACCTGCGTATATTCCTGATGCCATGGGATCAATGAGCGTTTCAAGGGCCTCTTTCCCAAGACGTCTTATGATAAAATCTGACACTGTTTCATCATCAGGTCCTTTGGCTGCGATAAGTTCATACAGCATTCTTAATTTTCCGGGCCATGAAATAATGTCTGACTTGAGAAAGGCCGGGGGTGATTCAGGGAGAGCGTTCAGTCTGTTGTTCATAACAATAAACCTTTTCTTGGAATTCTCATTGCTTCTGACCGGATCTATCCCAAGGCTGGAGCACAGCTCAAGTGTCTTTGGTTTACTGTCAAGAAAGCCGTTCGGTCCTTTTTCGCAGAGGAACCCGTCTGCTTTGTCGGTCCAGACCTTGCCGCCCGGCCTGCTGTCACTTTCAATAACAGAAAGTTCAAGGTCTTTATTTTTACTGAGCAGCACGTAGGCAAGGGTAAGCCCTGAAAGCCCGCCGCCGATGATCGCGATTTTTTTCATGAAAGAATGATTGCCTTATTTAAGAAAGAGTTGATTTTGTATAAGTAATTTATCAAGTCCGGTATACTTCATGACTATTATATATGTACTTATGTTGTTCTTCAATATTGCGTATTTTTTAGTAGAGGGATTCATACCTGAGAATGTGTCGCATCAAGGGTAACCTAATCACTCTCATAGGTTAAGAATTTGGCCTGAAATGCCGATAAGATATTAAAAAGATACAATTATTTTAAGGAGAAAATTTGCAGATAAACGGTTTAAGTGCTTCATCATCTGTAGGCTTCAATATCAGTTTTGGCAGCGCAACAGACCGTATTAAAAATCGGGAATCTGAAGAGGTGCTCCGCTCAAAGCTGGATTATGTGTATCAGGAAGTCGTAAAAATCCGGAATGCCCTTGAAGAGATCCGGAATCCCCTTAAGCTTAAAAAAGTTGACGAGTACGTTCCTGCCCGGGTAGCTTCAGTCATGTCAACATCCAGTCTGGGCCTGAGCAACGGAACAGCAACAACACTTCAATCAACCGAGGAAATCAATGCAACCCCTACATCCTTTTCTACTTTTGGCCCTAACTGGAGTGATTATGGAGTGTCGTCCATATCTACAACTATTGGTGGAACATATGATGGATCAAATGGTTCAGGGACACTCACATTTGAAGTTGAAAATGGAGGGGTACACGGATCTGACCTTGTCAAAATAAGAGTGGATGATCCCCTGGGTAATAAGATCGAAGACATAAGTATTAAAAGCAATGATCCGATTGATGAAGTTTATACACTGAGCAATGGTCTTACCGTTACCTTTGGTGCCGGCGAATTTAAGAAGAATGATATTTTTACACTGGACGTGTCCGGGGTAGATCCTACATCATATACACCTGCCAATCCGTCATGGTCGGGAACGAATACATCAGATGCGCTGGTTACATTGGACGGTATATATAATGGCTCAAACGGGACGCAAACGCTTACATTTGAAGTCACAAGAGACGGAGTGCATGGAACTAATGATTTAAGACTGCAGGTGCAGGATGAAAATCTTAATCCAGTTGAGACTATTTTTATAGATAGGAACGATCCCATTGATCAGCAGTATACTCTGTCAAATGGTATCATTTTTAGCCTCGGGGCCGGATCGTTATCAGATGGTGATACATTTACTCTTGATGTCTATGACGCAGTCGGAAGTGTAGTTGACCCTGCAAAACCCATGGATGGGACACGGACCGATAATCCTATTATCGAGTACGGTTACAGCGTAGTGGATGGATCATTTGACATCAATGGCGCCACAATTACTGTAAACGCTTCTGATACCATAAGCGAAATACTTGACCGGATCACACAGTCTGCAGCTGGCGTTACCGCATCTTTTGATGCTGCCAATGAGAAAATCATACTGACAAGCAAAACTCCTGGGACTGAGAACATTACATTATCCAGTGATACGTCCGGATTCCTGGCAGCCATGAAGCTGGATGGAGCATCACAGGTTACGGGCCTGTCTAATGATGCAGATAACATAATGTCAAGTGTTGCGCAATTCTCATCCGTAACAAGTGGAGACATCACCATCAATGAAACCAATATTTCCATTGATGTATCTTCAGACTCATTGAATGATGTCATCGCAAGGATCAATGCATCTGCTGCAGGAGTGACGGCAGGTCTCAGTTCTAACTCGCAGATGTTCACTATCACGTCAAACAGCGCAACCCAGACGATGCTGCTGGATAGTGGAACAACCGGTTTTTTCCCTGCTCTTAATGTGCCGGACGGAACGTATTCACCCACTCTTGCTCAGAATAATATGACGGAAGAAAAACAGATCATGCCAAAGTCAAGGGCCACAAGAATTGCTGATGCAATAGAGGATTTTGCACATGCATTCAATGCCATTTTTGAT
>CALZJD010000015.1 GCA_945787795.1 Thermodesulfovibrionia bacterium
TTTCATCAGGTACATTAAGTGAAGGTGTTTTATACAGGATAGACAGGATCGATGTGCCGGAGGATGTACCTCTGGATGCAACGATTAATGATCAACTTGATTACTGTCTTGATAACATAATCAGAATAAATTGCAGGGAAGGGACACACCATAAGTTAACAGGACGATATTATGCAAGCTACGGTCATCTGGATGTCGTGCTGACCAATTTGCATTTCAATGCCTGCGGTGATTTTACATTGATGTCCAGACGGGACTGGGAAAGGTTGAATGGCTACCCGGAGTTTGATATGTACTCACCGCATCTGGATTCACTCATGCTCATCATTGCTTATTACGCGGGGATACATCAGGAAATCCTCTCTGAACCCATGCGGCTTTATCACCTGGAACATGGTGGAGCCTGGATTGCTGAGAATGCGAGTAAGCTTGAAAAAGAAAAAAAATCAGAAGAGATCCCGGTATTAAAGCTTTCCCAATTTGAAGAGTGGACATCTGAAATGAGAGAGACGGGCAAACCTGTTATCTTTAATGACCAAAACTGGGGATTTATAAATGAGCATCTTCAGGATGAAAAAGTAGTGCCGGCATATTGGGAAAGCAATTCAGATAGCATGGTTTCAATTGAAGAGTCTTCTGGAGACATAATTAATATGGCGGATAAGCATGCAGAAAAATCCATATTAATAATTACAGAGGGCTTTCCTGTGCTTGACTCTGATAACAGGGATAACCTTTACCCGATTATAAGATCATTAAACAAATATCATAAGATCGTTCTGCTCTCAAGAAAGGGGATTGAAAAAGGTAAATACATAGAGCATTTGAGAAAGCTTGGAATTATTGTTTTTTGTGATGAAGAAAGTGTGATGGAGCAGACTTCACTAGATGGATCAACTGTTACTCAATATACAACATTAACATCTGTTAACAATATCTTGAAGCACCATATATTTGATGTCGTTTTGCTGGGCTCATCAGGCATTTCATCTTTATATTTATCCACAATTAATAAGATGTCTCCCCGGAGTACAGTCATTATCAATGCAGTTGAACAGAGTAATGTAACTGCATCTGAAAGGTTAGATGCAATTTATGTATTTGAGAAAGCAGATCTGATTATTGCATCAACTGTGACTGCTGAAATACTGTCTGAGAAAATGCCGGATTTGAATATAAAGATTATTTCTGAATCAAAGGGCCGGGCCATCTTTGAGGAGCAGTTATTACATATCATGGATAACCTGCCTGAGCATTCAAATAAAGAACTAGAAAGATTCAGAATATTTCCTGCAGAGAAATCTGCTCCTGTGTTATGGGCAAAGAAAACTGATCTGACCGTTATTTTTGTTCTTAATGAAAATTGTGATACATCACTTAAGTCTCTGCAGGCGATATTGAAATATTCGAATCCAGAGATATCAAATGTGATTGTGGCCCTTAACAGTAAAAGGTGTGACACCACAGGGGATATGCTGGAGAGAGAATTGAGATATTACTTTAAGTATGCCAATGAAACAGATTTAAATAAATATATTTACAATATAATCAATTATTGTTCTGGTGACTATGTTGCAGTTGTTGAAGATAAAGTTATTGTCTGTCCTGATTGGGACAACAGACTGATATCGCATCTAAAAAGGGACCCAAAGATTAGCATTATTACCGCGAGACCCTCTGAGGTTCTTTATGATTCTATTTATGATTTTGAAAAAGATGCTTACAGGATACTTAAATCTGAAAAAGGCAAGAAAAAGTTATCCAGGAGAGTAGATGCACCATGCATAGTAATGAGGCGTTCATTATTATACGACAGGCGGGAGAGTGATCTCAAGGAACTTCTTAAAAAAATACTGGCTGATAACAAGCTTGCAGAGGCCCGTGATACTCTTGTTTTTTACGTGAAGAAGGGATTGAAAGAAAAGCATGTTGAGAATCTTGACACGCCTGTTCATAAAAAACTTAGTGTAGTTGTCCCTGCGTTTAATGGGAATGACAGACTCCGTGATTGTCTTAATTCCTTATTTAAGCAAAAAGATGTTGATTATCACGATATAGAAATTATTGTGGTTTATTCCGGATCTGACAAAAAGACAGTTGAATTATTACATAGCTTGAATGGCCCATGCAGTTACAGATATTTCGAAGTTGAAAATAGAGGTCTGGCAGCGGCATTGAATTATGGTATCAGACAGGCTTCAGGTGAATACATACTGTTTGTTTCAGAGTGGGCGCTTATTCAGGATAATCTCCTGCTCGAACATATTAAGACTCATTTAAAACATAAGGGTAAAGATATAGCTGTGCTGGGACATATCTATTTATCGGAAAAAAGCATATGTTCTCCTTTTATGAAATTTATATCGAAAAATCCTAAACTCCCACTTGCATCCCCACTTATATATGATTTTAATGACTTCAGTGATACGGAAAATGCCGGACACATTTACCTGCCTAATATATCAATAAAGAAACGAATATTCCATGAGGTAGGAATCTTCGATGAAGATATGCCTGATGAGTGGGTAGATGTGGAATTTACTTCAAGATTTTCTATAAAAGGCCATAAGGTTGTATATAGAAGGGAAGCGTTAATAAATCTTAATTACAGTATTAATCTTCAGGATTTTCTCAAAGATCAAATTGCAGGTGGGAGACAGTTTGCGATCATGACCTATAGACATCCTCAAATATGGCATATCAAAGGGGCCAAGAGTCAGTGCTTGTATAACTATTATGGCAAGAAGAGACTTTTAAAACTGGCTGAAGAAGTCGCTGATGAACTCGAAAATGCACCGACTAAAATTTGTGCAAATTATAAGTTTGGCGGAATGTCCTTATTGGATAAGTCTTATTATCTCCTTTCAAAGTTCTGCTTTGCAATGGGCATCAATGAAGAAATTAGCAGTATAGAAGGTCATGATTGGTTGATTAAGTACGCTGAAGAGACAGGATTCGACTCTGAAGATATCGCCAGTAAAAACAGGGCATATGAGATGCTATTTGAATCTTACTGGAATCTCGGAAATGATGACCATCAGGCATTTTCAAGATGCATAGAGGAGCTGACAGACCTGATAGAAGATCATCCGAGCGCATATTATGCAGCGGGTAAATATTATTTTGACCTTAATGAATACAGACTTGCTGAAAAAACATTTGAACAGGGTGTTGAACGTAGAAAGAGATTTGGAAAAGATTTAATATTTCCTGCTGAAGATGAGGCAATTTATAGTATCTGGCTGGCCATGGCATGTATTCCCCAGGGCAAGTATAAAAAGGCGGCTGCCGTACTTGAGGAGCTGATAGCTGAAAGGCTGAACCTGTCCGATGAACAGGAAGCTCTGATGTATAAATGTCTTGACATGAGTTACCGTGGGACAGGTGGTAAAAGAAAAGCTGAGTTTTGTAAACAGGAAGTAATCAGGCTTGAAGAAAATATAAAATCAAAACAGGAGCTTCAATCCCTGGAAAGTGTATCAATTTAATATGCAAGTAAACAGGATTACCGGAATTGATAAGAGGTATTTAAGATGATAGTCCATGCAGTTAAAAATACAACTCTTGTAAAAGCAAAAAACGGTATGCCATCTCTCAAGGTAACCTGTGAAAGAAATTCAGTAAAAACCCTTCACAGCCTCTACGATCCCGAAGCTGAAGCCAGGTCTATGGTTGATGCTTTTACTTTTAATGGAAAAGGGATTCTTGTTGTCCTGGGTCTGGGTCTAGGATACCATGTGGCTGAACTTTCCCGGTGCTATCCCGAAGCAAAAATCATTGTTATTGAGAAAAGTTCTGAAATATATGAAAATGCAATGAGTTGCGAACTGATTCATGAGATAAAGCATGAAGTGTTGCAAGGGCTTACTCATAGTCAGGTCATAAGGAAAATTGCTGCAATCCAGATGCATGATGGATTTGTCCCTGTTACTGTTTTTCCGCTGGCCTCTGCAGTAGCTGCATTCCCGTCATTTTATGATCCAATCCTTTCATCTTTAAGAAATACAGAATCAACAAAACTCTGGGACAAATTAAGATATCGGAAATTTCAAACAGAAAGCATAACAGTTCTCATGATTGATTCCGGATACTTCCTTTTAACTGAAACTGAAAAAGCACTGAGATCAAATGGACACAAGGTGGTCAGGGTCAAGGTAAATAAAAGTGACATTGGTGACAAGGTAATTTCAGGAATCATGGAGGCCATCATAAACTTTAAGCCGGACTTCTTTCTGACCGTAAATCATCTGGGACTTGATGAAGAAGGGAAAATATCAGACTTTCTTACATCCATTGAAATGCCCGTTGCATCCTGGTATGTAGACAGTCCCAATCTGATAGTGAAGGCATTTAATAAGAATGTTTCTCCGTACGTGGCGCTATTCATGTGGGACAGGTCTTATATAAATGATATGAAGTCAATGGGATTTGAGTCTGTTGAGTATCTGCCTCTTGCTACGGATGAAAAGGTGTTCAGGCCATTGATGAGCAAGAAACATAAAAAGAAACTCTCCGGATATATCTGTGATGTCAGCTTTGTTGGGAATTCCATGGTTGAGCCTGTTGATGAATGGATGGAAAAGGTCCATGTCCATGTCCGGCCAATTGTTGACAGGATCTCTACAGAGTTAGTGAGAACAGGAAACATGATGGAAATGCTGAGCAATGATGAGAAAGAGGTAATACATGGTTTGAGTACAAAAGAGAAGATGGACTTTGAGGCAGCAGTTATCTGGAAGGCCACGCTGCATTACAGGCTGGGTTGTATGAATGAACTTAAAAATAACGAGCTGAGAATTTATGGTGATAAGCACTGGAAAAGCCTTCTGCATAATAATGCGGATATATATCCATCTATCAATTATTACAAAGAGCTTCCATATCTTTTTAATGCCTGCAAAATTAATTTTAATGCAACCAGTCTTCAGATGAAAGAGGCAGTTAATCAGAGGGTTTTTAATGTTCCGGCGTGCAGCGCCTTTTTGCTTACTGACTATCAGGAAAGTTTAGATGAGCTTTTTGATATAGGCTCAGAGGTCGTTTCTTATAAAGATAAGGAAGAAATACCAGAGCTTGTTAAATATTATGTAAACAATCTCTCCGCTAGAGACAGTATTGTAATAAAAGCCAGGAGCAGGGTATTAAATGAACATACATATAAGCATCGACTTAACAGCATGATTGCATTCATGAAGCAGAGATATAAGTGAGTAACTAATATTGAGGAATATTAATATTTAATAAAGGAAAAGATATGAATACAAGCATCAAAGAAAAAGGACATGAATTGTCTGAACCCGATGTTATGATTGTAGAGGCAAGGAATAAAAAGCCGTCCCTTAAGGTTGTTTCAGAGGATGGCTCTGTAAAAACTCTTCACAGTATCTACGACCCTGAAGGAGAGGAAAAAAAAATCGTAAATGCATTTGAGTTTGATGGTAAGGGGATTCTTGTTGTTTTAGGGCTAGGGCTCGGGTATCATCTGAGAGAACTTGAACTAAGGTTTCCCGATGTACAGATTATCGTGGTTGAGGCCAAACCTGAGATATATGAACTTACAGAAGAATATGTTGAAGCATTTGACTGTAATATAAAATTTATGATAGGTCTCTCACCCGATGAAGTAATCAAAAGGATAACCACTCATATCATAAGAGGAGGAATGCTTCCGCTGTCCGTATTTACTTTGTCATCAGCAGTATCAGCATTCCCGGGTTACTACAGGCCTATCCTGGATGTACTTGAAAACACAATTGCAGATAAGGTAGCTGAGTCAATAAAGAAGACTATCACCTTGCTGGAAATAACAGTTGACGGACTTGTAACTGAAAATATATCTTCATTAATGTCGGCAAATATAGGCCAACTATGCTTTGATTTAAGCCTTTATGCAAAGGCAAAATATTTTTTTGAAAGATCAATCGCAGTTAATAACAATAATAATATCAATCCCATGAATGAACTGCATGATAGCGTTGAACTTGATGATATGAAGGTATACTGGGACGCCTGCGCGCGTCATAATGCAAAGAGACATATTGCAACTGACGACTGGGAGAGTGAAGATGTCTTCCATAAATGCGGGGAGAGGGACCTTGGGAATCTTTTGAGTAATCTGGATAAAGAATATTTAAAAACCGGTAATAAACGGGCGCTGGAAATTGGATGCGGTATTGGAAGAATGCTGAAGCCCTTTGCAATTCAGTATCCTGATTTGAAGATATTTGGGGTTGATGTTTCTGAGGAGATGGTCAGGAAAGGGAGACAGAGACTTAAAGAGATAGAAAATGTAGAGCTGATGAGGACCAGCGGTAAAGACCTGAGACTTTTTGAAGACAATTCATTTAATTTTGTATACAGCTATGTAGTCCTGCAGCATATTCCACGAAAATTTGTTCATAACTATTTTAATGAGGTTTCACGTATTCTTGATGAAAAGGGATTTTTTGTGTTCCAGATGCCGGTGAGGACTGAGGAGGAGAAACCGCCGGAACCGCCGGACAGTGACTTCAGGACCGTACGATTTTATTCTCTTGAAGAAGTGAAAATGCTATGCAGGTCAAATGGCCTTAATTTATCAAAGACATCCCGTTGCAGTGAGGGTTCTTTATGGTTTACAGTCAGTAAAATAAATTAAAAGGAAATGTATTCAACTCTTATTTGAATTCACATAAATAACGTAGCTGCTCATATTACTTTTTATTAATATGCCCTGTAATATGTGAGCAGTGTCTATAGATTGCCTGTATACCTCATGTAAAATCATAACAGCAACATTGACGTCAATAAATTGACTGAGCATTCATATTAAAGAAACGAAAAATAATTTATCTGGACTATCCATCTTCCTAAATTCATTATTAATCAAGCAGTTAAGAGCTTTTCATTGTATAGATGCCGCTTACCTGAAACTTGGCAACAGAATTGCAATATATCGCTCAGGATTAATATCATGACGGGAGTGAAGCGATAAAACTGGATTATGGTTTATAAAGAAAATATACGGGAACTCAGGCGAGTTGATCGGGAATTGGCGGATAAGATATCAAATGCAGGACAGTCTGCCGACATTATAGTCTCTGAATCTAAGTCAGGTATGCCGACACTGAGAGTAAATAATATCTATATTCATAGTTCGTATGATCCTGTAAAGGAAGCAGCAGCGTGGGTAAAAAGTTATGAACAGAAAATATGCAGTGCTGATCATATTGTTGTATTCGGTTTTGGACTTGGATATCACATAGTTGAACTTTTCAGAAGTAGTGGTATGCACATTACTGTGTTTGAACCAAACATTATTATACTGAAGGCAGCTCTGCAACGTGCTGATTTAGAACCGGTACTATCGAAAATTAAAATAATTACAGATGATTCAGTACCATATTTTGAGGGTAATACAGCTGCTCTGACTCATAAGCCATCATTGAACCTGGCCCCGGAGTATTTTAACCGTGTTCTGTCAAAACTGAAAGCTCGAGATATATTAAGCAAGGGCTTACGAGTTATGGTTGTGGGCCCGGTATATGGCGGTTCACTTGAGGTTGCGAGATACTGCTCATCATCATTAATAAACCTGGGACATACAGTCGAGCTGGTAGATAACAGCAGATTTGATGACATGTTATTTTACATTAAGAAAATCACAAGAAATAAGGATCACTATAACGCTCTGGTCGATCAGTTTACGCATCTGTTATCAGAATTTGTAATAGCCAGGTGTGAAGAGTTCAAGCCTGATATTGTTTTTGCCCTTGCACAGGCCCCTTTAACTCCTGAGAGTATGAATAGAATCCGGCAATATGGGGTTAAAACTGCCTACTGGTTTGTGGAAGATTTCAGGTTTATGGAGTACTGGAAACAGATAGCCAGCAGTTGTGACCATTTTTTTACTATTCAGAAGGATGATTTCTTTAACGAGCTTCAACAGTCCGGTTTACATAACTATCATTATTTACCTATGGCTGCATTTCCGGCTGTTCATAAATCTTTAGAGATGACTGAAGAAGAAATAAAATATTATGGAAGTGATGTCTCTTTTGTAGGAGCGGGTTATTACAACAGGAGGCATTTTTTTGGCGGCCTCATTGATTATGATCTTAAAATCTGGGGTACTGACTGGGACATGCGTACCAAGCTTGCCAATTTCATACAGAGGTCAGGCAGCAGGGTAGATACAGATGAGATAGTAAAGATCTATAACGCGAGCAGGATCAATATTAATCTTCATTCATCAACATATCATAAAGGCGTAAATCCATTTGGAGACTTTGTAAACCCAAGAACATTTGAAATAATGTCCTGTGGAGGCTTTCAGCTCGTAGACAGAAGGAGCGAGCTCAATAACCTGTTTAAAGAAGGAGAGGAAGTCGTTATATTTGATGATCAGAATGATCTTCGTCAAAAGATAGAATATTATCTAAAAAATCCGGATGAAGCACATATAATCTCAGAGAATGGAAGAAATAGAGTGCTAAGAGATCATACGTATGAAAAGAGAATGGAGGAGATGCTTGAGGTTTTAGTTGCACAAGGATATGAACCTGCCACCTGGGGAGATGACAGAGAGCTGTTAAGAGACCTTATAACAGAAGCTGGTGAGGAAACAGGGGTAGGCGGGTACCTGTCGCAATTTGATAAACATGAGCGGATAAACCTGTCAGATATAATAGAAAAAATTGCAGGAGATGAAGGCGAGCTATCAAAAGAAGAGGCGCTATTCATGATGATGAAAGAGTTTACAGGCTGAATAACGTGATGGAGATCTTGATCATAAACCTGACCAGAATGGGGGACCTGTTGCAGACAACGCCTCTTATGGCTGGTCTGAAGGCAAAGTATCCTGAGAGCAGGATTACTCTTCTGGTAAATTCAGCCTTCACAGAAGTGTGTAAAGGGATTCCTTACATAGATGACCTGATGGAATTTGACATGAAAGGATACCGTTTAAGACTTATGGAGGGAAAGCACTCTCTCATTGAGAATTATAAGATTCTGGACACTCTGGTCAATAACATTAATCATAAGGAATATGATCTTGCGGTTAATATAACTCATTCATCCGTCAGTGCGGTTCTCGTATCGCTCATAAAGGCAAAGGAGCTAAGGGGATTTACTATAAGTTCAGAAGGACACAGAGTGATAAAGCACCCGTGGGTCAGATATTTTTTCAACGTCATCCCCAACAGGGATTACAATCCTTTCCATATAGTTGATATGTATCTGAAAATTGGAGATGTAAAGCCGGTAACCAGGGGACTGGTTTTTAATGTATCAGAAGAGGATGAATTAAAGGCTGAACAGATACTGAGCAATGAAGGAGTACATGAGAATGATCTTCTGATAGGGTTTCATCTGGGTGCAAGTAAAGATGATAAAACATGGCCGGTATCATCTTATGCAGCACTTGCTGACATGACACACAGGAAATTTAATGCAAGGATTCTTTTGTTTGGAACCTCGGGGGAGGTCTCTCTTTCATCGGACTTTGATAAATGTGCTGAAACCAGACCAATAAATCTTGTCGGAAAAACAGGGATTGGAGAACTTGCAGCAGTCCTGAAAAAATGCCGGCTCTTTATAAGTAATGACACAGGACCACTTCATGTGGCTACATCAGTTGGAACTAAAGTGATAGATATATCAATGGCCAATGTTCACTTTATGGAGACAGGACCCTATGGTGAAGGGCATTATGTCATGCAGGCTGATCTTGCCTGTTCCCCATGCGGCTTTGATGTGAAGTGCAATGACAGAGTATGTAAATCTCTGGTCACTCCGGAGAAAGTATTCGAAGTTGTGAACGTGGCAATGACCGGAACACCTGAAGAAAAAAACTTTGATATGACCAAAATGAAACAGGTGCAGGTGTACAAATCTCATTTTAAGGAAGATGGATATCTTGATTTTACTCCACTAATACAACGTTCCCTTAATATAACCGAACTGTATCGCATGATATACAGGCCTGTTATGAACCTGAAATCAAAAAAAATAAGCAGAGAGATTGACATGCTGTGTGAGAGCATATGCAACGAAATATCTGCTTCCTATACGGGAGAGAATCTAAGTCAGTGCATGGATATACTGAAGAAGGATACGTTTGTACTGGCGAACCTTGTGAGTTTAACAGAAAAGACCTTACATGATATGAGGTTTCTTGTTGATGAGATAAAGAAAGATAATCAGGACATTAACAAAATTAAAGAATTATGGCAGAAGATTGAACCTCGGGAAAGTGAAATCGAAAGGATAGGCCATACACATCCCTGTTTCAGGCCTTTAACACTGCTCTTTACATATTCAAAAGAGGCCCTGGAAGGGAAAGATCTGCAGGTGCTGGCAGAGAAGTCTCTGTGTATATATAAAGACCTTTTTAAAAAATCTGAAATTATGCAGGAAATTATGTTCAGAATTAATATATTTTTGAAAAGGAATGCAAAAAGTGAACGTTTTGCCGTGATGTCTTAACTTAATATAAACGAGTTGAATTAAATTAATTTGTATAAAACCAGGGAGGAGAAAATGAACCAGACAAACATTACATCAGGCAATCCTGAGTTGATGGCCGCTATAAAAAACAGTATTGGTGATGCGAAGCAGGTTGTCAAAGAACTTGCAAAGGTATTTGCCGAGAGGATTCAGCCCTTAAGACTGGAAGAAAGTGAAAGTGTCTTCAATGACCTGACCCAGAATATTTATGATTTACAGGGCCTGATGGAGTTCATATCAGAGTTGAAGGACGGCATGCATTATTATGATGGATTTGGTCTGCCGTCTGATCCAATTTCATCAAACAATGAAGGTTTGAACCTTTTCAGGGAAATGCTTACATCAATGGAGTCCAGGGACTGGATAATGCTTGCAGATCTCATAGAATATGAACTGTCTCCACTGTTGATGCGGGAAGATGAGTGGTTGGGAAAACTTGATGAAAAACTTGCAAATTACGAAAATTAGACCCTGTTCAAGGTTTATCGGGCTCTAACCGATAACAAAAGTGAGGTCTTTATTACAGATATTCATTAATTCATGAAAGTGATACAAAATGTATAAGGGAGCCGGAAGGTTGTGAACAAAGCTGAATTCAAAGTCCTTATTGCGGAAGATGATGATATAGTCAGCGACGTAATCGTCAAATTCTTAACAGAAGAGGGGTATTCAGTGGTAGTCGCGAATAATGGTCTTGAAGCTGTTAATATGCTCAGACTTGAGGACATTAAGCTGGTGCTTTCCGATTTAAGGATGCCCGGTGCTGACGGCATGGAAGTATTGCGGTCGTCTATGAGAATCAATCCCAATATTGCAGTAGTAATTCTTACGGCATACGGGACGCTTGATACAGCCCTTGAAGCCATGAATGAAGGAGCATATGATTATATTGTTAAGCCTTTTGTGATGCAGCAGTTGCTGCTGGTAGTAAGAAATGCTTTTAAGATGGCCATGTTAAGGGAAGAAAATGAAAAGCTGTCAGATCAGTTAAAAGAAACACACAAAAAGTTTGAGGCCTTTAGAATAGCCGGTGTTCAGAATTCTGTCATTATAGATGAACCTGAAGAGGTGAAGGAAATAATAAGTGATGAAAATGACGGCAACAGAGAAAGCATCGAAAAATATAATTCGCTGGTGAATGAATTGAAAATTAAGTGATTAATATATAGATGTAACAAATTGTCTGGAGGATGAAATGACGGATGACACAGGACAGTCAAAAAAGGATGAAGAAAGAAGAAGGCACTTCAGGATTGATGATGTAATATCTGTGGTCGCAAACCCTGTTCATATTGACAAGGAAAAAAGTCAGGAATTCTCAAAAACTGTTGCCAGTTCCAGGGCTTTTTCACTTATGGAAAACCAGAATGTGGATATGGTAGACGATGAAAGTGCTTTACCAAAGGATCCGGACAATAAAAAACTGTTTGATATGATGAATGAAGTTAAAGCTAAACTTGATTTCATTATCAACCAGTTTATGCTGGAAAAGGAAGGACTGCATAAGCCTGAAAAGAAATTTGTAAATATAAGCGCTTCCGGAATCAGGTTTACTGTTGATTATGCGGTTAAAGAGGGTGAGATCATAGATATAAAGCTGCTCCTGCCTACATACCCTCCTGTCGCGGTGTTCGCATATGGAGAAGTACAACGAGCGGTTCCTCTGGACGACGGAAAATATGACATTGCCCTTGAGTATCTTAATATGTCTGAATCTGTTAAAAATGAGATCATACAATATGCATTTGCCCGGCAGCGGGAATCAATCCGCAGAGTGAAAAATAAAGATAATCATGAATAAAGCGAGCATTTTGGGCATATTGATTGGTATCCTGGCCATCCTTGGCGGCAACGCCCTTGAAGGTGGCAGCGCCGGATCGATTCTTCAGGGATCTGCTGCAGTGATTGTATTTGGCGGCACTCTTGGCGCAACCATATTAAGCTTTTCAGGAAAAGATATTATGCTGGCCGGGAAAATGATGAAAAGCGTTTTTTTTGAAAATAAAATGCTGCCTGATGAAACATCCATCATATCAGATATGGTCAGGTTTGCTTCAAAGTCGAGAAAAAACGGAATACTTTCTCTTGATAAGGAGATTGCCAGACTGGAATACGGTTTTTTCAGGAGGGCGGTAAGGCTTGCTATTGACGGGATAGACCCAAAATCCATTCATAGCACACTCGATCAGGAAAACAGGACCTTTGAAGAAGAAAGCGGGAGGGCAGCAAGGGTCTTTGAAGCTGCAGGCGGGTATGCTCCCACAATTGGCATAATAGGTGCTGTACTGGGGCTGATACATGTGATGGAAAACCTTAGTGATCCGACCAAACTGGGATCAGGAATTGCAGTAGCATTTGTTGCAACGGTATATGGTGTTGCTTCGGCAAACCTTATTCTGCTGCCCATGGCAAAGAAAATGATGAATAATATAAAAGATGAAATATTTCTCAGAGAGATCATAGTTGAAGGGGTAGCGAGTATACAGGCGGGTAAGAGCCCTTTTTATCTGAAGGAGCACCTGAAGGCTTTTGCATCGGGAAAACATAACCATAAATAGTGACCTGAAGGCCGTGCATATAGAAGGCAGAAAATAGGAATGAGCAGGACAGGGAAGAGAATTGAGAGTAAAGAAAATGTTGAGAGATGGATGGTCTCATATGCGGATTTTGTAACGCTGCTTTTTTGCTTCTTTACAGCCATGTACGCTATCAGCAATGTTGACACGAATAAACTTGAACAATTTGCCTCTTCCATGAAATCAGCGTTTAATGAGGATGAACAGGGAAAAGAGTTTTCTGTTATCGCTGATGTTCAGGTAATTCCTTCAACTGATTTGGAGACCGAAACTGATGTAAGAGCAATACTGGACACTATAATAAAGGAATCTGATGGATCTATAGATGTTAAAAGGGACAAAAGAGGTGTTGTGATTGCGGTTGCAGATAAAATGTTATATACATCAGGTTCAGCAGAGCTTAAAGATGATGCTGTTGATTTTCTTGATCAGATAGTACAAGCCATTATTGAATTTCCCAATATGGTAAGGATAGAAGGTCACACGGACAACATTCCCATCCACACAAAAGCGTTTTCCTCTAACTGGGAACTTTCAGCATCCAGGGCAATTAATGTTGCAAAGTATTTTGTAACTAAACATGGTATTGACCCCGGAAGAATTACTGCTACAGGCTATGCAGAATTTAAACCTGTTACTACCAATGAAAGCCCTGAAGGACGGGCCAAAAACAGGAGAGTTGACATAGTCCTTCTCAGTGAGTCGGCAAGAAGGAAAGAACCGCTTTAGAAAATTACCAATGTCAAAACTCAAACCTGCCTGCCGGCAGGCAGGTGACAATTGAATGGTAACTGAATTAATGTCAATTAAACCCTGAATTCATTATTCTGAAAACATTTCCTTATGCTATGTCATTTGGAATTAATTTACATTGGGATTCTGTCATTTAACATTATTCTAAGGGCACTTTATAAATTCTGTTGGTTTCTGACAAAATAAGAACAATGCCTGCACCAGAAAAAGACAGCGAAGAAGAACTTGAACAGCAGTCTCTGCTGTTCAGGCAGATTTACAGGAGCCAGAAGTGGTGGCAGAATATTATTGATGCAATTACAGACTATCTTTTTGTAATTGATCATGATTACAGGATCCTGAGGACTAACAAGGCCTTTGCCGGTCTCTTTGAAAAAGAGCCGGCTGATATCATAATGCAGCCCTATTATGAACTGTATGGTCTGACATCGCCTCATGAATGGGCAGCGTTTCCCGAAGACAGTGCTGAGATCCATCCCACATCCATGGAGCGGGAAATGAACGGCGCTACCTATCTGATAAGCTCTTTTCCGATATACTTTGATGAACGTGATGCCACTGTTTATATTATGAAAGATATTACTGAAACGCGAAGGCTGAAGGACCAGGTTTATCACCTTGATAAGTTGTCATCTATTGGCACACTGACTTCAGGCGTGGCCCATGAAATTAATAATCCCCTCACAGGTATCATCGGCTACACCGAGATGCTGTTAATGAAAAATGATGATGAAACTACAAAAAAGTATCTGCAGAATGTTTATGA
>CALZJD010000016.1 GCA_945787795.1 Thermodesulfovibrionia bacterium
CATAATGAGTGTGAGGCAGAAGAACATGTTAAAATTAAATAATACATGTCATCATTATTTACACTGAAATTACAAATACTTAACACAATATCGGTATAAATATAGAATACTAAAGTGAGATTTTTCTTGCAATTATCTGTAACTAATTGAATAATATAATAATATAAATCATGGAAACAGCGATTACAAAAGACAGCAGAAATCAGTCAGACAGGAGAAACAGTCCAACCCCCGTATTAAGCAGATTTACGGTATATGGCGGGCAGCGAAAAATAATTCGCAGAGGATATGATAAGGGGGAGCACCTCTTTGTAGATTTATACAGCACCAGACTGTTCATAGCTGTACTGGCCCTTCTTCTGCTCAGTGTTTTTGATGCCTATATGACGCTCACCTTAATTGATCGGGGAAGCGTGTATGAAGCCAATCCATTCATGGCGTATTTTCTGGATCATGGCATATTTCATTTTACTGCGGTAAAACTCATTATTACTATCTCAGCAATATGTATATTATGTCTGTTTAAAAATGTGCGGCTTACCCGTATAGGGCTCCCTGTTGCAATTAAGATTTATATCTTGATTGTTGCATATGAATTTTATTTATTCCTGATGTAGAACAGGATAGAATGACCGCTGTTTGAACCTATTTCCCGCGCCTCTATGATATACTGAATTACAGGCTTTATCCCCGTTGTGAAATCTTTTATCAGGAGTCTGAATTGACCCTCTTTTTAATTTCTTTTTTTCTGCTGTACGGCATGATGCATTTATATGTGTATAAGAAGATAAAGGCAGCTCTTTCTTTACATATGTCGCAACTCGTCATTCTTATTACATGGATAGGGCTGATGGTCTTTGCCCCCTTTATTATTCGCTATTCTGAAATGCTGGGATGGGAATTTGTTGCTCAACTCATGTCATATGCAGGGTATATCTGGATGGGAGCACTTTTCCTTTTCATTGCGGTCTCCCTTTTCATTGATGTAATAAGACTGATTATGTATCTGGCCGGTAAACTATTGCAGCAGGACTTCTCGGCAATTATGCCTGCGGCAAAGAGTATTTTTTTCGTTACCATTATTATTGTACTGAGCATATGCAGTTATGGGTATTATGAGGCCAAAAATATCAGGATCGAAAAAATAACCATTGCAACATCCAGGATGTCACATACGGTTAACAGATTAAGAATAGTCCAGATCTCGGATGTGCATCTGGGTCTTATTGTGAGAGAAGACCGGCTGAGAAAGATTATTAATATTGTGGAGGAGTTAAAACCTGACATTCTGGTCTCTACAGGTGATCTCGTAGACGGACAGATACATGAGCTTGATGGTCTGTCAGACCTGTTTAATGAAATAAATCCTGTATACGGAAAGTTTGCCATTACAGGTAATCATGAGTTTTATGCAGGTCTTGACCAGGCGATCGCTTTTACAGAAAAAGCAGGATTTACTTTATTAAGAGGGAAGGCAGTCAATATTAACGGGATAATTAATATTGCAGGAGTGGACGACAGGACAGCAGAAAGATACGGACGTTATGCAGATAGTGATGAAGCAACGCTTCTCAGAGGTCTTGATCAGGACGTGTTTACGCTGTTGCTTAAACACAGACCACGTGTTAATGAAGGCTCGGCAGACATGTTCGATCTGCAGCTGTCTGGTCATACACACAAGGGGCAGATATTTCCCTTCAGTCTCGTAACGGCGATATATTTTCCGATGGATTCAGGGTTTATTAACTTACAGGCCGGATCAGCCCTGTATGTCAGCAGGGGAACGGGAACATGGGGGCCGCCCATACGGTTTCTGTCACCACCGGAAATCTCGGTCATTGACATTGTACCGAAGAAATAGGTATTAACAACTATACGATAAGGCCTGACACATTTAGTCCGGACTTGTTTCTTAATTATATGTTTTCTGTAGCTGAAATCCGGTAAAATTGTTTTCGATTACGTTTTCAGCCCTGTTCATTCTTTCATCAATCCATAATGTGACCAGCCGATAATCATCAGAACCTTTAGAGATACGCGATGACATTATTACCGGCTTGCCACGGCCCGGAGCTTCTGCAAGTGATACATTTTCACGGATAATAGGTGATACTCTGCCAGGGAACATTGCTTTTAACTTATCCATTATGTCCCAGTGAATACGACGGCGCCTGTGCGCACGGCAGGGAATGACCGCTTCTATTTTTATTGAAGGATTATGTATCTTTACTGCATCTATTGCTGTCATCATCTGCTGGACCCCGTTCAGTCCGAGAAAGGATGCCTCAACCGGGACAAAAACATGCTGGCTGGCCATGAGCGCATTATGCGATAGAACGCCAAGGCTTGGAGGACAATCAATGATTATATGCTCCCAGTCCCCGTGAGTCTGTTCAAGACAGGGAGTAAGAAAATTAACAGCTTCACCTCCTGAGAGCCACTGACCGGTCTTTGCCAGGGCAATGCCGGAAGGGACGAGGTCTACTCCGGGAACATCTGTAGAAACCACCGGAAGAGCGGTTTTGTTTTGAAGGGCCTGTAATAATTCCATACCTTCACTGGATTTGCCAACACTCAGGCTTGCACTTCCCTGAGGATCAAGATCCACTAAAAGAACTTTCTTTCCAATTTCCCCCCAGCATGCGGCTATGTTTACTGCTGACGTTGTCTTGCCTACTCCACCTTTTAGGTTTACTACAGAGATCACCTGACGCATAAATATTGATTCCCTCCTCGCGTTTTTTACAGCATATTGCTGTTTTATTATTTACATAATTTTTTAATTTTAGGAAGCTGCATGTGTTACGCCTCGCTGGAATAATAATCTAAATCTTTTTAACAAATTTGTCAACTGCTTCAATTGAAGCAGTTGAACTTCATATTAACACAAACAATCTTTATTAACTTTTTTCGCTCTAAGATTAATACGCTACATGTGCAACTGCCCTGCATATGTAATGTATATTGACTTGCTTTAGACGGTATAGTTATTCTGTTTGCATGGAACAGATAGTCACAAAAAACCGTAAAGCCTATCACGACTATTTTATACAGGAGAGCTATGAAGCAGGGCTCTCGCTGGTAGGGACGGAAGTTAAATCACTCAGACAGGGCAAGGCCAATCTTAAAGAAAGTTACGCCATAATTAAGGATGGCGAGGTATTTCTCCTGAACTGTCACATCAGTCCATACAGTCATGGGAATATTGAAAATCATGACCCGGTAAGAACACGAAAACTGCTTCTGCATAAAAAAGAAATCAGTAAACTCTGGGCCAAGACAAGCCAGCAGGGGCTGACATTGATTCCACTGAAACTTTATTTTAAAAACGGAAAAGCCAAGGTTGAGATAGGCCTTGCCAAAGGGAAAAGGCAGTATGAAAAAAGAGATTCCATTAAGGAAAGAGAAGCAAAGAGAGAAGTTGAACGACACATGAAATCAGATCGGTAGATAGTAAACAGTAGATAGTAGCTGGTAGTCAGTAGTTAAGGAACTACCGGTCTAAATCCTTTCCTATCTACTAACTGCCAGCTACTATCTACAAAAGTTATTTGTCAGTAAGCGCTACCAGCCCTGGAAGATCTTTGCCTTCAAGAAGCTCCAGTGCAGCACCCCCACCGGTAGAAATAAAGGATATGCTTTCGGACACGCCTGCTCTGCTTACCGCCAGGTCTGTATCTCCACCGCCTACTATGGTAAGGGCGTAAGCGTCCGCAACAGAATGGGCAACAGAAAAGGTTCCGCGTGAAAAGGCGTCCACTTCAAACACACCCATAGGGCCGTTCCATAGAATGGTTTTAGCACTTTCAAGCGCCTCAGAAAAAAGTTTTACAGAAGCCGGTCCTATATCTACAGCCTTCCAGCCATTGGGGATCTCCTGAGAGGTAACAAGTTTAGTTTCTGACCCTGCCTCGATGCTCTGGGCAATGACGCAGTCAACAGGCAGATAGAATTTAATGCCCTTTGCTATGACCCCTTTCCGTATATCATTGGCAAGGTCAAGCATGTTCTGTTCTACAAGAGAATCGCCAACGTTAAAGCCCATGGCTTTTAAGAACGTATAAGCCATACCGCCGCCAACAATGACCTTGTCCACCTTATCTTCAAGGTTGCGGATTACATCGATCTTCCCTGATACCTTTGCACCTCCAAGTATGGCAACAAAAGGTCTTACCGGATGATTAATTACCCCCTGAAGGTATTCAATTTCCTTTTGAAGAAGAAAACCCGCAGCAGAGGGCAGATACTTTGTGATTCCCACTACAGATGCATGGCTGCGGTGAGCAGCCCCGAACGCATCATTAATATAGTAATCAGCCAGACCGGCAAGTGCCTTGCTGAAACCCTCATCATTATTTTCTTCCTCAATATTGAACCTCAGGTTTTCAAGCAGCACAATGTCTCCATCGGACATCCTGGAGACAGCAGCTTCTGTATTGCTACCGACACACTCCGGGAGAAAGGCAACATCTTTCTTGATGAGACGCTGCAGTCTTCTTGCAACGGAAGACAGGCTGTAGCGCTGGTCTGGTTTGCCCTTTGGCCGGCCCAGGTGAGATGCAAGAATTATCCGGGCACCCTCATCAATGGCATAATTAATAGTTGCCATTGCAGAACGGATCCTTCTGTCATCAGTGATGTTATGGTTTTCATCAAGCGGGACATTGAAGTCCACACGAATAAAAAGCCTTTTACCTTTTATATCCAGGTCTTTTATCGAGAGTTTGTTTAAAACCCCCTTTATCGGGATGGACAGTTCATCACTCATAGCAGTCTATTACCTCTTGCTGTCGATATATATCATGAGATCTTTCAGTCGAGTGCTGTAACCCCATTCGTTATCATACCAGGAAAGAACTTTGACCAGCTTGCCGTCCAACACCTTTGTAATAGGTGCATCAAATATAGAGGAATGAGGATTTCCGTTAAGGTCTATGGAAACAAGGGGGCCCTCGGAATACTGGAGAATACCTTTGAGCGGACCATCAGCAGCTTCTTTAATAGCTGCATTAATTGATTCTGCGGTTGCCTCTTTTTCAAGTGTGGCTACAAGATCGACTACCGATACATTTGGAGTCGGGACCCTGATTGCCATTCCGTCGAGCTTTCCCTTTATGTGAGGAAGCACGAGTCCCACTGCCTTGGCAGCGCCTGTTGTCGTGGGGATCATGGAAAGCGCAGCAGCCCTTGCCCTTCTTAAATCTTTATGGGGAAGATCAAGAATACGCTGATCATTTGTATATGAATGAATCGTGGTCATGAGACCGCTCTTGATGGTAAATTTTTGATCAATGACCTTTGCTACCGGAGCGAGGCAGTTTGTTGTACATGATGCATTGGATATTATTTTGTGTTTTGAAATGTCAAGGGTCTCTTCATTTACACCCATACAAATGGTTGCGTCCGGCTCTTTTGCAGGAGCTGATATAATGACCCACTTGGCCCCGGCGCTCAGATGCTTTGAAGCACCCTCTTTACTAACAAAGAAACCGGTTGATTCGAGCGTTATGTCTACATTCAGGTCTTTCCAGGAGAGCTGCGCAGGATCAGTGATCGAGGTAACCTGGATCTCTTTTCCATTTACAACAATATTATTGCCCTTCACCTCTATATCGGCATCCATAATCCCATGAATAGAATCATATTTTAAAAGATGGGCCAGGGTTGCTGCATCTGTCAGGTCGTTAATACCAACGATCTCTATTGAGTTTTCTCCCTGGCATGTCCTGAGAAAATTCCTGCCTATTCTGCCAAATCCGTTTATTCCAACACGTAGGGCCATGACATCCTCCTTTTTCCTGAAAGTTTATTAGTTTATAGATACATGTAATATAGAAAATCTCTGTTGTATACTTTAACTATATACCTGATTTCGCCTGACCAGTCAATATTAAAGCACCGCCCCCTTTACAGCTTACGGCAGATTTACACTTCCATGACTTCTTCTTCTTTGTGCGCCACGGTTTCATCCACTTTCTTAATATATGAGTCAGTGAGTTTCTGGATTTCCTCCACTGCCCGCTTGGTCTCGTCCTCACTCAGGTGTGCTTCCTTCTCGATCTTTTTCATTTCATCATTACCCTCACGCCTGATATTTCTGAGTGCTATTTTTGCTTCTTCACCCCGTTTATGAACGACCTTAACAATTTCTTTTCGGCGCTCCTCAGTCAGGGTGGGAATAGCAATCCTGATGAGTTTTCCGTCATTGCCCGGATTCAGACCGAGGTCGGATTTCTGAATGGCCTTTTCAATTTCAGATATGATTTTAGGGTCCCAGGGCTGGATTGTGATCAGCCTGCTTTCAGGCACACTCAGAGTGGCTACATGGGACAGCGGGGTCGGCGTCCCAAAGTAATCGACCATTAGTCCGTCAAAGATCGATAGAGAAGCCCGGCCTGTCCTTATGCTTCCGAGGTCTTTTTTTAGAGATTCAATGGTTTTGTCCATCTTCTCTGTCATTCTCTTTTTTGCTTCTTTTTGCATCAGTACGTTACCCCCTCACCAAGGTGCCGATTTTCTTGCCTTCCAGCACTTTCTTAATGTTGCCTTTTTTCATCAGGCTGAATACGGTAATCGGAAGATTATTATCCATGCATAGAGATATAGCTGTGGAATCCATCACTTTGAGTCCTTTTTTCAGGACATCAATGTAAGATATTTCAGAGTATTTTTTTGCCCTGGGATTTTTCACAGGATCACTGCTGTAGACTCCATCAACATTCGTGGCTTTGATTATTATATCAGCCCCTATTTCGACAGCCCTTAAGGCCGCAGCAGTATCTGTGGTGAAGTAAGGGTTGCCGGTTCCGGCTGCAAAAATCACAAATCTTCCCTTTTCAAGGTGGCGGACTGCCCTTCTTCTGATGTATGGTTCTGCCAGCTCCTGCATTTCAATTGCTGACTGCACGCGTGTAGGCATGCCATTTGTCTCCAGTGCGTTCTGCACAGCAAGAGCATTCAATACTGTTGCGAGCATTCCCATATAATCGGCAGAAGTCCTTTCCATCCCTTCAGCACTGGCCTCCAGACCTCGAAATATGTTTCCTCCCCCGATCACAAGTGCAATTTCAACCTTCAGCCGGGAAATTTTCTTGAGTTCGTCGGCGATAAACTGTAATACCTTCTGGTCAATGCCATAGTTTTTATCGCCCATAAGGGCTTCACCGCTCAGTTTCAGGAGTACCCTTTTGAATTTGGACTTTTGGCTTTTCATATTAACCGGTCACTGCTGGTTTATGCTCCAAGCTGGAACCTTACAAAACGTTTGATGACTATATTTTCACCAAGCTTAGCTATTTTCTCTACGATGAGGTCCCTGATCTTTGCTTTCTGGTCAGGATCCTTAACAAAAACCTGGTCTACCAGACAGGCATCAGAAAAAAACTTTTCCAGTTTGCCCTCAACAATTTTTTCAACAACCTGAGGTGCTTTATTCTCGACCTGGGAAGCATATATCTCTTTTTCCCTTTCTATGATTTCTGAAGGGATTTGCTCCCTTGAAACATACGCAGGATTTGTTGCGGCGATATGCATCGCAATGTCCTTAACAAGGTCCTGAAAATCATCTGTCTTTGCCACAAAATCGGTCTCGCAATTGACCTCAACAAGTACGCCTATTTTACCGCCCATATGGATATACGATCCTATATAACCGTCAGATGCCTCTCTTGATGCCTTGCCCTCGGCCTTTGCAAGCCCTTTTTTTCTTAAGAAGACCAGGGCCTTTTCAGCGTCTCCATTTGACTCTGTAAGCGCCTTTTTGCAATCCATCATCCCGGCACCTGTCTGGTCCCTTAGCTCCTTTACTGTACTGGCTGAAATGCTCATTGACTTACTTCCTCCTTGTTCTCTGTGTCTGACTGCGCCTGCGGTTCATCTCCAGCTGCATCTTCCCTGGCTTTTTCCGCAGCAGCTTCCTGTGCAGCGGCCTCTTTTTCAGCAGCTTCCTGTGCGGCGACCGCTTTTTCCGCAGCTTCCTGCGCAGCGGCATCTTCCAATGATTTATTTAAGATGTTCTTTCCCTCCAGACAGGCGTCTGACATTTTTGAGGAAAGTAATCGAATTGATCTGATCGCGTCATCATTGCCAGGGATAATGTAATCAATCCCGTCGGGATCACAGTTCGTATCAACAAGGGCGACTATTGGTATTGCCAATTTCTTTGCCTCGGCAATAGCTATGGACTCCTTTTTGGGATCAATGATAAAAATAGCGCCCGGCAATTTATTCATTTCTTTGACACCGCTCAGGTTTTTTTCGAGTCGCAGGCGTTCTGTTTCAAATTTTGCCACTTCCTTTTTGGTCAGCAGATCATAGGTGCCGTCTTCATTCATCTTCTCTATTTTTTTGAGCTTCCCGATACCCTGTTTTACGGTCTTGAAATTGGTGAGCATGCCGCCGAGCCAGCGCTGGTTCACAAAATAGGACTGTGACCGCTGGGCCTCCTCGATGATTACATCCTGTGCCTGCTTTTTTGTGCCGACAAAAAGGATTGATTCACCATTTACAGACAGGTCCTTTACAAAATTATAGGCAACCTCGAACATCTTGACTGTCTTCTGAAGGTCGATAATATAAATACCGTTTCGCTGTCCAAAAATATATTTTTTCATTTTTGGGTTCCAGCGCTTGACCTGATGCCCGAAATGAACACCAGCCTCCAAAAGCTCTTTCATTGTAACTACCATAGAAACCTCCTCAGTTTTTCCTCCGCCCTTTCTCCCTAAATCCCTGCAAACAGGAACACTGATAGAGAGAAGATTAGATGGACGTGTGATTTATCAGATAAAATCTTCCAACTACGAACAGTAATAAGACTATCATATATAATACGGGCATTTCAATGATTTTCCATTAAAATTCAAGAAAAAAACGGAAATTGGCCATAATCAGGCAAATTACTTCATATATAGGCATTGAAAATACCTTGACCTGGCATTTATATTGAGTGTAACGTAATTAAACCAACCAGTGATCAATGAGGTATACATGAAGGGAATAATAATGAAATCCATATTTTTTGCATTGACGCTTATATGTGCTGTTAGTTTACTGTCCTGTTCAGCAGATAAAGCAGCTGAACTATTTGAAACAGCTCAGTTTGAGGAACTGCAGAACAATGATACGCATGCGCGGCAAATATATGAGGATATAGTGAAACAGTATCCGGACAGTGGTTTTGCAGCTAAAGCTGAAGAAAGGTTAGCGGCCATGGGAAAAACAAAAAATGAATAATAAAAGCTTTGGTCTGACAACCGTGTTTAAAGCAGTATCATACATCTTAATTCATAATTTTACAGATGGGATTATATTGAGGCTTAAAGGCAGGAGCTCTTATAGCCGATTAATGAAATGTAACTATATACAAGTTAAATAGTTCTTATAAATTTATGGAGGTTGAACATGTTTAAAAGTTGGGGAACAGACGTAGAAAGTATGAATGATGAAGAGCAGAAAGTTGCTGAGATCAAGGAGCCGTCTGTTGTAACAGGCAAAGACGAACGCAGGAAGAGTGATAGTGTCAATAAAATTCTTCGGGGAAGCAAGCTGAGCGGTAACATCAATGTAACGTGCGACCTTGAGTTAAGCGGAGACGTTGAGGGTAATATAACATCGGAACAGGACTCCAGTATTGTCATAAAGGGAACATGCAAAGGCAATATAGAAACAAAAGGGGGAAGCGTTATCATCGATGGGCGGTTAAGAGAAGGCAATATCATAGCTGGCCGGGATGTGACGATTTCAGGGAAATTTGATGGTGGAGAGATCAGGGCTAAAGGCAGGGTTTATATTAACGGTGAGTTTAACGGGAAACTGGAAGGAAATGAGGTGGAACTCGGAGCAAAGGCCCAGGGAAAAGGCGAGATTTCATACATGGAACATATATCGATTGCAAAAGGTGCAAAAATTGAGGTGCAGATCAGCAGGGGCCAGAAAGAGCTTAAGCTTGTGAAAAACGAACCTGCACATAAAGCAGTCAGTACAAAGGTACATGAAAAGATGGACAAAGCAGTAAAAGAGGCAAAATAGCCCTGTTACGCTGTCTGGTCTTTAGATGCTGAAAGTTCAGTAAAGGATATATTGTCTTTCACAACAAAAATTAAACCGACGATAATGATAAATCCCATGGCCACGAGCCAGGCAACAATCCCGTAACTTGCCGCAATCGGCTTTGAGACACCAAATATTTCATGAAGGGCGACAACACAGGCCAGTTGAAATGAGCCGAGAAAAGCGGGGGCAGGGAAGAGAGAAATAAATATTCCTATCGTCAAACACACTACAAGAACCGACGTGAACATGGGTATTTCATTGCCGAATCCAAAGGCCATATGTATAGGGTAATACGTCATAATCATAGCACCCCACACCATGCATGACCAGCAAAGTGAGGCAATAAATCCCCGGGCATCTTTAAGGATCTTAAGGCCGTCGGTAAATGAATGAACCATCCCGTTAATTTTTTCTTTCCACTTTTCAGGAAGAGGTTTCGTGCAAAATGCTACTATCTTCATAGCCAGATCATTCTTATACTGAAGAAGGAAGGAAAAGGAGAGTATTCCGACAACTCCAATAAAACTTATCCATCCGAACTTGACCATATGCCCCATTAATGGATGAGTGGAGCCGTCAGCAGCCTGAGGAAAGATATGGGAACTGAAAAAAATAACTCCCATCAAAAGAATAAGGAAGATCATCATATCCATCAATCTTTCAACAAAAATCGTGGCAAAGGAGGCGCTGAAGCTGATATTTTCTTTTTTCCCGAGTAGATATGCCCTGATAAATTCACCGGCCCTTGCAGGCAATATGTTTCCCATAAACCCGATCATTAAAGGAGAAAAAAGGTCTGATGTCTTTACATCTTTCACAGAACCGACGAGGTACCGCCACCTGATGGCCCTGAATAAAAAAGTGAGAGCAATTAAGATGACAGCCGGTATTAAATATAGGTATTGAACAGATTTGAGTGCACTGCCGAGTTCGCTGAGGGACACGTTATTAAAGGCATAATACGAAGAACCCGCAACAATTATAATTCCTATAATGAGATGTTTTTTATTCATGAAGTTAAGTGAGGATTACATAGTATAACTTTTAAACAGGCTGACTATCAAGCACTGAATGCATCCATAGGTAAGACTTAAGAACAATCAGACACGTGTCTCCTTAACCATATCAAGTATGTCTACAAGTTTATTGACAATTAATTTCACAGCCTTCTCACCCTTTTCCCTGCTGGCTTTCCCTGGATTTCCCCATACCCCTCCCGGCCAGTACTTGATTTTGTTTTTCACGGTAAATGGTTTGGGCAGTGTGGGATACTCCTCTTTTGCCCTGCCTTTTACCAGTTCAGGGGCAAGATACAGAATGAGAGAAGTCTCGATTTCCCCGGCATGAGAATCATGTGGAGTCTCTGCAAGCTCAGATAATTCCTTGTATAAAATATCATATGGGCAAAGCACCGCTATCTTGATTCCTGTTAATTCATGAACAAGATTCTCTGCTGCTTCTTTCATTGCAGAAGAGTGCAGGCCTCCTCCATGACCGCTTATAAGAAATATATTTCTCAATCCTTTTTCATATGCATCTTTTGCTATGTCGAAAGTTATTCTGCGGAGAGTAGCAGGCGAAATACTTATCGTTCCGGGATGCTGGCTCGTTGAGGTACATACTCCGTAATATAGGGGAGGGGCCAGAAATACCTTTCTTTTTTTTACCACCCTTTTTAATATTTCATAAATTATTAATGTGTCCGTATTCAGGGGAAGGTGGCTGCCATGCTCTTCAACTGTGCCAAAGGGAAAGATAATTGTTTTTGTTATTTTAAGCTGTTTTTTAAATTCTGACATGGTTATGTTTTCAAGAATCATGGTGACCTCCCGGGTTTGATAGAAATTTATACGTTAATATATTCAGTCATTATACCTGAAGAAATAGACCATATATCTGTTTGCTTGAGGTATAATTTATATATATTTAATCTTAATTTATTAAGGAGTATAAAATATGAACACTGTCAGGGACAAAAAAAGATATAAAGCCATCAAGACCTGGGAAGAAAAGAGCGGACTTCTTGAATTGCTTTCCAGTATACCGGCAGAAGTGGCCAGGTTTAATGACAGCTTTGGATTTGATATTCATAACCTTGATATACATCCGTCTGACATAGATGGGGACAGGGACATGGCCGTGAAAGTGGGTTTTGTTCTTGAACGTTATAATCCTTTAATCCCTGAACTCACATACTGCCTGTATTCTGTACTGAGACAGGAGATGTTCTATGGTTATGTTGGTATATATAAAAATGGGTCAATTACGACACTTAAAGAACTTAAGCCCATAGCAGATTTTAAAACGGGGCATGTTGTGCTGCATGAATGGTTTGGACAGCTGGTCAAGGCTTCGTGTGAAAAGATCATGCCATAACTTACAGGCCCTCATTATTTATAAAATATCTCGTCTCTCCAAAATAAACATATAAATAAAAAAGAGGTTAGTTCAATGTCTCTGACTTGAACCAGCAGGGGCAACCTGGTTTTATGAACACTAAAGGCTATGTATTTCTTTTTTCTTACATCTGCCTTACAATATTTCCCATATGAAGCTGACAATTCTTGGAAGCGGCACATGTGTGCCCTCGTTAAAGAGAAATGCTTCGGGGTATTTATTAGAAGCAGAAGGCAAGGAAGTTCTGATTGACTGCGGCAGCGGTGTCCTGCTGCAGCTGGAGCGGGCCGGCAATAGCTATAAAGATATTGATGCCCTTTTTTTAACCCATGGGCACCCCGATCATTTCGCTGATCTGATGCCATTGATCCATGCCCTTTTTTATACCCCGAACTTTACAAGGGAGAAGGATTTCAGCATTATAGCACCACAGGGGTTTAGACAATACTATGATACGGCCATTGGCTCCATACTCGGTGAATCAAAGGATTTTCACATTGTGTTTATGGAGGCGGCTGATAACATGGAGTTTGGACCGTGGAGTATTTGTACCACAAGTACGGTGCACTCTGCTGACAGCATTGCTTACCGGTTTGAACTGGGAGAAAGGTCTGTTGTTTTTTCAGGTGATGCTGATTATGATCAGGGGCTCATTGCTCTGTCAGAAAAGGCAGACCTTTTAATTGCAGACTGTTCTTTTCCTGATGCGATGAAGGTCAATGGTCATCTTAGTGCAAAAGAGTGCGGCCTTCTGGCCCAAAAAGCAGAAGTAAAAACACTGGTCCTGTCACATATCTATCCGGCCGATACCCCAGATGAGGATAGAGTAACTGAGGCAAAAGAGCATTTTAACGGAGAAGTCATACTTGCGGAAGATTTAATGGAATTTATAATCTAAACCTTTATTATGAAAATTTACTACTCGCCAAGATGTCTTCAATACTCTCAGCCCGGTCATCCTGAGGCGCCGTCAAGGGTCCGTTCAACATATGAATACCTTGAAAAAAAGGGATACTCTTTTGATGAACCCGGTCTTTGCTCTGAAGAAGATATTTTACGGGCCCATTCAACCGGTCTTTTAGAAAGTGTAAAGAGCGAGAGTTTTCTTGATTTTGATACCCCTGTATTCAAGGGGATCTATGATATTGCGAGATTATCTGCCGGCAGTGCCATAGAAGCAGCAATGCATTGTCTGGATAATGGAGAAAAGGCATTTTCACTCATGCGCCCTCCGGGACACCATGCCACAAAAAATAACCTCGGAGGGTTCTGCTACTTTAACAGCATCGCCATTGCCTGCCTGAAGGCACAGGAAAAAGTGAAAAAGGTTGCTGTTGTGGATTTTGACTGCCATCACGGTAACGGGACTGAAGACATTTTCCTTGACAAAGACAACATGCTTTATCTGTCTTTGCACCAGAGTCCCCTGTATCCCGGCACCGGGTTGAGAAGCAATAACAACTGTCTGAACTATCCTTTGTCTGCCAGCACCACTCCGGAGGAGTTTTTATCTGTTCTGCAGGATGGACTGAAAAAAGTTGAGCAATTCGGTCCTGACCTGCTTGCTGTCTCAGCCGGGTTTGATTCATACCGGCTTGATCCGATAACCAACCTGACCCTGGAACTTGAGACCTACAGGGAAGTAGGCAGGATGCTGGCTGCAATGAATAAACCCTGTTTTTCCGTTCTTGAAGGAGGGTACAGCAGGGACCTTCCTGAATGTATATATCAGTATTTGCTGGGACTGGAAGAGTAAAAGCCATTACGGTCTTACCTCTGCACAAACGCTATTCGTCACTTTCTTTTCCTCTTTCGTAAATCGTCAATCGTCAATCGCTATTCGTCACTTTCTTTTCCTTTTCTTTCCCTTCTTCGTCACTTTTCTTTCATGTTGTTTTGCTTCGCAGTTTTAACACTGGCAACAAATATTGCAATTAATTGATCAGCTTCTCTTATGACCGGTGCAACTTTTGACGAAGGTTTGATCAGCGATGCTTTCGCTATCATATGAAGCCAAACTTTTGTTTCGCGCAGTTCTTTGAGCGATATTTTCATCTTGTGAA
>CALZJD010000017.1 GCA_945787795.1 Thermodesulfovibrionia bacterium
AATTTTATTTAATGCCTCAAGACTTGTCCCGGGACCTCGAAGCATGCGGAGTGTGCTCTTTGTAGCTTCTTCCAATGTATATCCTGTCATTATGGTGAATGCTTCATTTACATAGAGGATCCGCCTTCCCATCATTTCCCCGGGCTCTGCTTCCAATATGATAATCGCATCATTTGCGCTCGTGACTGCAGATTCAAGCAGCCTGAGTTTTTCTTCAAACTCCTTGCGTTTGATCGCATTTTCTATCGTCATCGGCAGGACTTTAAGGTAGTTCATGTCAGGATCTTTTATGATGTAGTCATACGCGCCTGCCTTCATGGCTTTGACTGCAATTGCTTCATCACCTCCTTCGGTCACAACTATTATGGGTATTCCCTTGATAGACTCGAAGATATTAAATACTGTGCCGTCTCTGAGCAGGAAGTCAGTTATTATGACATCAAACGGACCTGTCTCGACCAGTTCCCTTGCCTCTGCAATAGATCCGGCAATGACATATTCGTATTTACTGCTCTGCTCTCTGGGCAGCTGCTTTAGACCCATCTGGCCTGTGCTGTGATCTTCAATCAGCAGTACCCGGCTCTTGACAGCAGGACTGTTCTCTGTGTCTCTTTTTTCCTGTTTGACGTTCATGATAGTTTAATTATACATCCAGTCTGCTAAAGGTGAAACCCCTTTTTATGCCCTGTCCAGTACCCGTTTTTATACATATAATTAATACCTGACAGTCTCATAGATCTAATCGACTGGAATATATAATATCTTAATAGTAATCCTGGAATTATAACTATTGAGTACAAAAAGTCTCCTCCCCTGAACGGGAGGCAGTCTGCCGGAGTGAAAGGAGGATAAACAGGGTGTATAGACAGAGTCACCTTCCTGGAATGCAATAAAATCTGTCCTCACTAATTCAAATTCTTATGGTACTATACGGTGCTATGGTCAAAGTAACGTTATATTACAAAGAGGGCTGCTGGCTCTGCGACACGGCAGAGGAGATGCTGAACGGGCTAAAATTAAAATATGACATTCATATAAACAAGGTCGACATTGAATCAAATGATGAACTCTATGAACTGTACAGGTATGATATCCCGGTATTTGAATTCATTGACGGCTCCAACCTTTATGGCCGTATAAAGAAAAAAGAGCTTATAGATAACCTGGAACAGAACAGGGAATAATTATCTGCCATATGGTGATTTGTCAGCTTTATGCGTACCTCTGTGTTTCACGTTACTTCCCTTTTGGCAAAGGTACAAAAAGTCTGAAGCGGTATATCCCCGTCTTTTGAAGAATAAACTTTAACATGACCCAAATGGTTAGAAATCCGTATTTCAGGCTTCTTTTGAAATTAATTGAAGATGCCTCAGAAAAGTAACGGGTGGGAACAGGGATATCACCCAGGCGGTAATTAAAATATACGGCCTGCGTCAGAATCTCTGTATCGAAAACAAAATCGTCTGAATTCTGATGATAATCAACAGTTTCCAGCACGCTTCTTTTGTACACCCTGAATCCTGAATGGAAATCACCTAAATTCTGGCCAAGAACAAAATTTTCAAGTATGGTTAAAAATCGATTGCTTATGTACTTATATAGCGGCATTCCGCCTTCAAGAGTTTCGCGACGCGTCCTGACGCGGGACCCAATAATGATGTCACAAATATCGGCGGTGAGAAAACCTGCAGCAAAATGAATAAGCCGGGGATCGTATTGATAATCAGGATGAATCATGACAATGATATCTGCGCCTCTGCTGAGGACATCATCAAAGCAGGTTTTCTGATTGGCTCCGTATCCCATGTTTCTCTCATGGCGATTAACAGTAATCCCCAACCTTTCAGCTATCTCAACAGTTCTGTCGGAGCTTTCGTCGTCAGTAAGTATGATCTCATCAACGATTTCCATTGGGATGTCCTGATACGTCTTTTCGAGTGTAGACTCAGCATTATAGGCAGGCATCATCACAATTATTTTATTTCCATTCAGCATCTTAGAATTAATTACGGTATGGAAATGTATTTGAATTCAACATTGAATATTTCATGTCATATCAGCCATTGCACGTTACATATTCTAATCAAACGGGATTTTAATGTACAATATTGACGGAATATGCTGTAGCAGATGTAATACGCAGTGCTTACTGCGCTTGCCTGAGACGGCGGTAGTTGGCCTGGAAGTCCCTGTTGTCAGGCTCAAGATCCAGAGCCATCTTCATGTTACGCAGTGCCTCTGATATATCGCCGCGCCTGTATGCCAGAAAGGCCAGTTCATTAAGTGCCCCGGTGTTTGTCCTGTCAAGTTGATGCAGCTTCTCGAAGCTTTCCCTGGCAGACTCCCATCGCATAAGCTCAAGTTGGACTTTCCCCAAACGCTGCAGAAACCACTCTGACTTCTGTCCAAACTGCAGTGAACGTTCAAGGTGAACAGCAAGCGCTTCTCTCATTCCTGTCCAGGCGAGAAAAGAGGACAGATTAAAGGCATCATCAACGCGAAAGGAATACGGTATATTTTCCGGCATAGAGAGATCAACCGCCGGCGGTGTTCCGGAGACACCAGATGGTATCCAAAATGATGCGACCTGATCCAGATAGACTAAACGCCACTCTGCATCACCGGACAGGGAAGGAAGCATGGCCTGGGCTTCCCCCGAGGAATGCGAAAGCAAAATCCCTTTAATATCATATCGTTCAATAAGCTGTCGCCAATAATCTCCGGTTCTTGAAGACGAGCGAATGAATTCCAGCTCATCCTGATCGTAAATTTCCCACCGGCCATCGATGAGCGGAACCGCGTCAGGGAAGAAATGATAAAGGTAAAATCCTCCGAGAGTGCTGGAGTTCAGCACCTGTCCCTTAAAATGTATGCTTTTCAGAAATTGCGGCAGGCCAAGGGGGTAAAATGAAGGGGTTACCCCGAGTCCGGTGCGGGAAGGGAATTTCATAACAGAATAAAATGCACCTGACAACGGGAACCAGGCACAGGCCAGTATGATACATGCTATTGATACAGCCCATGGTTTTTTCAGCTGCCGGTCTTTTGATATGATCATTGATAAAGATTCGGCAATGGAGGGAGCAGACACGAGTGCAAAGAGTACGATGTTTCGGCGTCCTGTGAGAGAGATAAGAAAGAGCCCGATTACAATCAACGTGCGCGGAGATATGCTTCGGCTGCGAAACCATGCAATCAATCCTGATCCTGCTGTAGCTGCCAGCAAAACCAGATATAACCAGAATGCAATACCCGCACGGGCGTTCTTTCCAAATGTCGGTGATAATTCTCCCAGTTCCTGAAATACCCCGGGAGACGGTTCTCCTGCCTCCTTAAAAAGGAGAAGAGCATATGTCCAGCCATCTAATCCGTAAGGCGTGATAAAGCTGCAGACAGTGACCACAATAAGCAGAATCGATAGAGGCTTTAAAGCAGAAGTGCGTCCTCTGAGCTGGTCAATCAGGGCAAACAGCCAGTAACATCCCACCATGAAGATACCAATAATGAAAATTCCATGGCTGTTGACCCACAACACCTGAAGCAGACCTAATAGTGCCTGATCTTTCCATGACATAAACCTGTTTTCCTGAAGGAGCAGGTAAAAGGCTGTTATCCCCAGAAACGTAATAAGCTCGGGTCTGGGGAGAAAGCGTTCCACTGATGCCATGGCAACAACAAACACCAGAATAGAGGCAAGAGATATCCCTGACCATTTCCGAACAGCCCTGTAACAGAAAAGCAGGACTGCCCCCCACATGATGGTCATTATCACCTGTACCCCGACCATACCCATCACATTATGGGCCAGCGCCATGACAACCTGAAACAGCCAGTGTGAATCATGATAGGGGCGGCCATATCCAGCAGCTGAATAGATATCATGAACAGGAATTCTTCCGGACTCAAGAATGTCCGTGCCGATGGTAATTTGCCACCATATATCATATGAATGGATCTCGTGGACAAGAAAGGGAAGTATGGCAAAAATAACTGCAAACAGAATAAGGAATCCGGAACGTCCGGATTTCCCGGAAGGCGGTAGTTCTTCAGATGTAGAGCTTAAAACAGTCACTTTCGAACGGGTAGAATTAATTTTTTATTAATAACTCAATCTGTTGATACTCATTGTTAAATAATTCATCCTGTATTACGTTACGATGAAGTATAAAAAAGTTACATCAATAAAACAATATTAAATAGTAGCATGTATGGCCGTATAAAGAAAAAAGAGTTTATTCAGAAGTTAAAGCAGAACAGGGATTGATGATCTTGCGGAGTAAATAAGTAATGTCCCAATGGTTGAATGTAGGGCGTATTGTAATACGCCCTTACGATCAACGTTCAATAATAGGGGCGAGGTATTCTCGCCCCAAAGGGTAATCTCACTTTTTATGATGCAACCGAGTGCGCCGGCTTTGTCCTTCGCCCGCTCTTATGAGAAAGAGAAGAAACATTAGTCCAGGCCATTGTCTTCTTTTTGTGACTCTTGCCACGTTGTGCTCCCCGATGTGGGCGCGCAACGCGCATACTGTCTGACGGGGCAGGCTTTTTATAATCAAAGCCCTCCAGAGTGCGGCGCTCCACTTTTTCTCCAAGAACGCGCTCAATGCTGCGAACCATATATTCGTCTTCACGGGTAATAAACGTGAATGCATCACCGGTCTTCGCGGCCCTGCCTGTACGCCCGATCCGGTGTGTGTATGCATCTGTTGTATCGGGTATATCATAGTTTATTACATGGGAAATGCATGAGACATCAATACCACGAGCCGCAATGTCTGTTGCGACGAGAACCTGATAGCTGCCGTTACGAAACCCTGTCAGGGCTTCCTGGCGTTTGTTCTGAGAAAGGTTTCCCTGCAATGATGCAGCACGGTAGCCGGCTTTTTCCAGCTGCTCTCCCACGCGCTTGGCACGGTGTTTGGTGCGTGTAAAGACCAGTACCGATTCAGTGTCGGTCTTACCCAGCAGTTTAAGCAGAAGTCCTGTCTTGAGATGCTGATCAACTGAGTAGAGCGCGTGCGATACTGTGTCTGCAGGAGCGCTGTGGTCGATCTGTACAGTAACAGGAGCCTTCAGAATGTCGTTGGCCAGCTTCCTGATACCATCAGGCATTGTCGCTGAAAAGAGCAGTGTCTGTCTGGATCTCGGTATGTGCTGAATGATCTTCTTTATATCAGGCAGAAAACCCATATCCAGCATCCGGTCTGCCTCATCAAGGACGAGCACCTCCAGTTTGGACAGGTTGATCGTGCGCCGGTTAATGTAATCGAGCAGGCGTCCGGGACAGGCTATAACAATATCAACGCCTTTACGCAGTTTATTCATCTGTGAACTCATGCTGACTCCTCCGTATACAGTGGCGCTCCTGAGTCCTGTTTTACGTCCCAGTGTTCTACAGGTATCATGCGTCTGTTCCGCAAGTTCACGTGTTGGGGCTATGACAAGGGCGCGTATATGTCCACTCGGTCCATTGATCAGTCGCTGAAGTATCGGCAGCACAAAGGCAGCTGTCTTTCCTGTTCCGGTCTGTGCAAGACCCATAACATCCTTGTTCCCGAGGGCCGGCTGAATCGTGCGGGCCTGGATTGGTGTTGGTGTTACAAAACCCGCAGCAGTGATCCCAGACATAACCTGGGGGTGAAAATCAAATTCATTAAATTCCATTATCTTCTTTATCGCGGCGGGCACAAAAAAAGCCCCGGTGTATTCCGGGGCTTACATTGTCGTAGGTTTCATCCGGGTACAGCAGTATTAAGTCATAATATTAGCAGGTTATGGGATGGGATGTCAAGGTTGTTTCAGTGAGCGAAGACTGTCCGGTGAAAGATCTGATTCCACACAGCAGCAAAATATTTACCGATATCCTTACTCATTAGATAAAATTAATGGCTGACCCTGTGTCTATCCGCCTGTTTAAAGGTGACACGGACCTGGAGATACTAAAAATATAAATACAGTTGCTGCATATGTGATCCAGCTCTCTGCTGTCATATTATTTGCCTTCTATTTTTTGCAACTACTGATGCGCATACCTTTAAAACGGTTTACAGTAGGTACCCAAACAGCCTTTGGTCCAGAGTAGTTTATTTCAGAATATAAAGAACCTATGAATGATGTACGTGTGTAATTAATATTTCCTTTGGCTCGAAGTGTGGGATATCGCTTCGCTATCATTGAACCATCTTCAGCAATAAAACTAGATTCTTCCTCACATTCCTGTTTCCACGATATTACGCTGTCAGTTTGAAGTTTGTTAAGTACTTTGCAACCACTCTCTTCTTTTGTTTGTTCCAGCCATGGAAGAGGCATGCGACCATTCTTTATGTCATCCAACGTATAACATTCAGTTTTACTTTGAAATGGCATCACCACCCTCCCCTTCATTTCCATAGAGCTGCCTATTTGCCACAATCCCGGCATTACAGTTGTTTTTTCTGCAGCCAGTAAAAAAGAAGAATAGAATAGCAGGCCTACTAAACAACATATGTAAGTAAATTTATTCATTCCATGACTCTACATAAAATAACTTATGTATTTAAAATGTATTTTTACACTTACGCAGACGTCATATATGCGAGACTGATGGGGTCATGACTGCACACTGCACATATTTTATGTAAACGATTGTACTGCTTAGTGTTGAGGTAGCGCATTAATCGCCTTCCAATATTCATAAACTGGTTTGGGAATACCATCATTATCATGCAGACTGAGTGAATCAAATATACCGCCGGCCAAACCAAATTCAGCATCAACCGGAAAAACCCAGATAATAACACGTACATCAATCAAGTTTGCCTGACCAGATAATTTCAACATATAGTCAATCTGGTCCTGGTCAGAACCATTTACTCCACTAATAAGATCTACTGTCGGCCAACCTGTTTCAGTAATTAAAACCGGCAAATCAGTGTGTTCACGAATTTCACTTAAATAATTATCAGGTATATCACCAACCAATGATCTATGAAAAAATGGATACACTGTAAAAGAAACTGCATCAACTTTACCGGTAAACTTATCGATAACATCCCAATGCGGTGCAAAACTCTCACCGGTTAGATCAGTTTCTCCCTTCATTCTTTCAAGCTGAAAATTATTCATTACCTGTGTATTTGGGCTAACTGCTTTAATTTGATCATACGCTGCCCGCGCATAGCTTACATATAGATCAAAGCTATCAGGCTGAAAAAGATAAAAAGAGTTAATCTCAACCCCTAATGATAAATATTTGGGATGGTATTTTTCTGCATTGGCAACAGCCACTCTTATTAGCTCTTCACCACGCTCATCAGTAAACGGCCCATCTTCAAAGTTCACGGCCAATTCAATATAAGGCTCTACATTTTTCACCTCTTCATAAGCAAGCCGCACCTGAACCAGAATATCATTTTTATCTTTAGCACTATTGGGATTGATATGAACACCGAACCAGCCTCCATAGCTTGCTGCAAGCTCTTCAAAAAACATGCGCCAATCTTCTTCACTTGAAGCAGGATAATGTGGAGGCGTATAACCCGCAGTACCCATTTCAAAGCTTCGACTCAAAAAAGGTAACTGCTCGACGATAGCTGGATCAGCATTATCTCCAATTGTGGGGGCTTTCGATTGGCCACTATTTGATGAACTTGAGCCACCACTACAGCCACTTACAAGAGCTGCAACTGTTACTACCAAACAAAATATTCTTTTCATGTTCACCTTCAAATGATTAATTGTTACTGTAAGTAAACCGCTTAAGCCCTTGTGATTTCGTACTATAAAAGAATACCCCTGAGGTGTCAAGAAATAAAAGACAGGTTATGGGTTATGGATTATTAATTAGTAGGGGCGTATTGAAATACGCCCTTACAAACAATGTTCTAACGCTGGGGTAACATAATTTTTTAAATTAGTGTACTATCTTTAGTTGGAGTTAAAGTAATAATTCGTTTTCACCGAATATTATAGCAATGCATTAAACAGGAAGTCTGATTAACATTAAAAGTTTAATAAGGAATCAACAATGGAAATATTATCAAATGCATATATAGCAGCAATCCCCGTTTTAATCTTTATTGTCTTTCTAATCATAGCCAAAAAAGATAAAAAAGAGGATGCTCTTTTAAAGAAGCGAATAACAGACTCTATCAGTGCAAGATCAACACCATCCCCCTCATCGAATGAAGCAGAAAAGGAAGTTGTTTCAAATCTCGATATTTAGCGTTTTTACCAAAAAATGCTATAAATAATATTCTGCCCCCGTCGATTAACAACGATAATTGTTCCCGTGTTCAGCTATTTAATTGTTCAATTGCAGGGGCATATTGCAATATGCCCTTACGAATAACGTTCCAATATAGGGGCAAACGGCTCTTCGCCCGGAGAATGGCCCCTTACCTGTTCAGCGCAAGAAAAAAGATATTGACAGACGGTCAGGAATGTGAGATATATAAGCTAATCTCTGATACGTTCACATTACATTTACTTTAATTAGAATAAGAAAGGAGGTTTGACATGTCTACTTTATTGAGCATGCTGACACAGCAACTGGGAGGCGATACCATGAAAAAAATCAGCAGCCAGCTCGGTGCCGATGAAAATGCCACGAAAGGAGCAATTTCTGCTTCTCTTCCTCTGCTGATAAATGCGCTTTCGCGTAATGCATCAAGTGATGACGGTGCCAATGCACTTTCAAGTGCCCTCTCAAGAGACCATGACGGAGGTATTCTCGACAACCTGCAGGGCTATCTCGGCAAGTCTGATACGTCTGCCGGCGAAGGCATACTGCGTCATGTGCTTGGCGGGAAGCAGGAGGTGGTACAAAACGGTTTGAGCAAGTCCAGCGGTCTTGACTCATCATCGGTCGGAAAACTCATGGGTATGCTTGCACCGGTCGTTATGGGTACTCTCGGGAAAGTAAAAAAGGAAAAAGGTCTCGATAATCAGGGCCTTGCCGGGTTCCTCGGTCAGGAGAGACAGGAAATGGAGAGCAGCGAACCAAAAGCCATGGGCTTTATGAGTACCCTGCTTGATGCAGACAGGGACGGAGACGTTGATGCAAGTGACATGATAAAACACGGGATGAGTCTTGTAAGTAAATTCTTTAAAAAATAAATGAGTAAGACAGTATAAACGGCTTATTCATTTAACATGGAAAGGAGGAAGTGAAATGGGAATTTTTGATTTTGTAAAGGACGCCGGAGAAAGACTCTTTGGAGGCAAGGAGGCACGGGCAGAGGCCAAGCAGGATTCTGAGGAGGCCCTTATCAATCAGGTAAAGCAGATGGGTCTAAAAGTAGATGACCTGAGCATTGATTTTAATGACGGGGTTGCCCTAATTAAGGGGAGTGCCGCTTCACAGGAAGAGAGGGAGAAGGTTGTCCTGCTTGTTGGAAATACAAAAGGAGTCGGTCAGGTGGATGACCAGATGACGGTCCGGATGCAGACAGCCGAGGCCTTACTCTATACGGTTGAGAGCGGAGATACACTTTCTAAAATTGCCAGGGAGCAATACGGAAGTGCGGGCAAGTACATGGCCATATTTGATGCAAATAAACCGATGCTCAAGGACCCGAACAAGATCTATCCGGGACAGGTACTGCGTATTCCCCCTTTAAAGTAATGAGTTACCTGGGCAGCGAACAACAGGAATGTGCATGAAAGGTTGCGCATGAATAGAACGCGTACATTTTTCCTCATGGTTACGCTTACGATACTCTTTGTCATTATTGGTGGTGCTATAGGGGGCAGACAGGGAACGGTCATGGCATTTCTTATCGCTGCGGGAATGAACGTATTTTCTTACTGGTTCAGCGACAAAATGGTCCTTCGACGCTATCGGGCTTCACAGGTGGGACCGGATGATCAGTCCCGCCTGTACCCTATTGTTGAGGCTTTAGTCGAAAAATCCGGAATGCCCATGCCAAAAGTCTTTGTCATCCCCGAACGCAATCCAAACGCATTTGCGACCGGTCGAAACCCTGAGCACGCGGCCGTAGCAGCAACAGAGGGATTACTGGAAATACTTGATGATGAGGAATTATCGGGTGTTATGGGACATGAATTGGCGCATGTTAAGCACAGGGACATACTCACGGGCACCATTGCTGCCACATTTGCTGGCGCTATTGCCATGCTTGGGCAGTTTGCCCGCTTCGGTGTCGGCGGTCAGGGGCAGAGAAACAATCCAGTCGGCATGCTGCTGATCATGATCGGTGCGCCTTTGGGAGCCATGCTCATACGTATGGCTGTTTCCCGGGTAAGAGAGTATGCTGCTGATCAAGGCGGGGCCCGGATAAGCGGACACCCCCGGGCCCTCGCCAGTGCGTTAGAAAAGCTCCATAGCGGTGTCCGGGCATTTCCCATGACCCATGGAAATCCGGCTCATTCTCACATGTTTATCATGAACCCGTTCTTTGGCGGATTGCAGAAATTTTTTTCAACGCATCCGCCTGCTGAAGAACGAATCCGTCGGCTGCGTGCGATGGATGATACAGGATAACGCATTATGAATAGTGTACAGGGAGTGCTGCAACTGGGAATCTCTGCCGAACGGAGTTTGTAAGAAAAAAAGCTGTGTAACATGATTATAAAAGGAGGCAGGTCATATGTCTATAGTAAAAGTAATTGAAATAATCTCTGAAGGAGATAGTGTTGAAAACGCTGTTTCAGCTGCAGTAGATGAAGCGTCAAAAACAGTGAGGAATATTAAGACCGTGTATGTTAAGGATATCCAGGCAATCGTACAGGACAACAAGGTCACAAAATACAGGATAGATGCAAAGGTTTCATTCGTTGTAGGCAAGTAGGCCAGGGCTGTTAGCCAAAACCGCAGGGAATGAGCAAAAGGATAAAACATCTTAGCTGGCTGCTGAGATAGTCATTTCCTCCAATAGAAAAATAGCGGGTATCCAGTAACTTCTGAAAAGACTGGATACCTGCTTTTGCGGGTTAGTCATTTTACCGTCAATAATAGCGTTCCCCCCTGCCCTGAGTTATTTCTATCAGCAAATGTAACTACCATAACAGACCTGTAGTAACGAAGCAGGTGAGACCCTTTTCAGGCAAAAGTATGCGGCAGTATTTATCCTTTCGCTCACCTTTCATGCAGCCGCATTATTCATAATTAACAACCACAGTATCATTATAAATATGCCGGGATATCCTCCTGAGAAATCTGAGGGAACGCTCACCATGAAATCCACCTGTCCCGGTATTGACAAATATTTTTATCAGCAGTAAAAAAAACATTGAAAAAAATATTTAAAAATGCGATTATTATTGTCAGCAATAACTTAAATCCTTTAATAAGGAGGGGTAAATGCCGAAGAAGAAAAAAGCTGCAAAGAAAAAAGCTGCAAAGAAGAAAGTAGCAAAGAAGAAAGTAGCAAAGAAGAAGAAAGTAGTAAAGAAGAAAAAGGTAGCAAAGAAGAAGGTAGCAAAGAAGAAGAAGGTAGCAAAGAAGAAAAAGGTAGCAAAGAAGAAGAAGGCAGCAAAGAAGAAGAGAAAACCAAATCCCGCATTCATGAGGCCGGTGAATATAAGTGATGCACTGGCACAGATAGTTGGGAGCAAACCTATCCCCAGGACCGAGGTCACAAAAAAGCTGTGGGCATACATTAAGAAGAACAAACTTCAGGATTCTGTCAATAAGAGGATGATTAATGCTGACCTTAAGCTGAAGGCAGTATTAAAGAAGGCCAAGGTGTCGATGTTTGAAATGACCAAGCTGGTCAGCAAACATCTGAGCTAAAGGAGAAGCTCACAGTAGACATTATATTGTTAGTTCAGCAGAGTATGTGGGGGCAGGCTTAAATTTTGATATATACCAGTCAATATTTAAGCCTGCCCCCTTTCGTTTCCCATTTTCTCATTTAACCATTCAATGTATTCTGAAGACAATACCTCATATTGTTACAAGCCGGCAATACTTTTGATCATAGCTATTATTCTTTCAGAAAAATAATAGTACAATACACTTAATACCATAAGTGTCAACGAGCCTTTGAGAAGTCCTTTTATATTAAATTTCTGTTTAACCTGGAGCTTCTCAATTGTAGCACTTTGCTCTTCCGGCGTTTGAAGAATCTTCCCGCAGGCCACACATCTCATTGCACCCTCCATTACGGTCTTACCGCAATATGGACAATTCAAGAATGTATTATTCATTTATTACCTCCATTCATTTATTCGGCACTATCATGCTTAGAACTTAAGGAGTGTATTGTCTGCATGAAGATTGTTAGCTGCAGATCGAAAAGAAGAAGGATGAGGTAAATATAAGGCAACTATTTATAATTTCATAAACTTTATTAATTGATAATTAAAGCTTTTGGTGTTACATATACTTTATGGGACAAAACACACATAAAAGCCAGGCCCTTTGTAATAAAGGGGGTGGAATACAGGTAGTCCTGGTAACATCGAGCTGTCAAGCCATATTACATCGTAGGGGCGAACGGCCGTTCGCCCCTACATTATTATTGGATATAAGCAGATAAAAAAAGGCTTAGTGCTGAAACAGGCTTCAATGAATTAAGGGATGTGCCCGGTTTAAACGAACAGGAGAACCCTGTGAGAAAAAAGTTCCAGTTCAAGAGCATAAGAGCACGCCTCACCTTCTGGTTTTTTATTATGGCCATGGTTCCGCTGATTATGGTCAATATCGTAATTTATATCCATATAGTGCATTCAATGAAGGTATCCATATTCAACAATATCGAGGCTCTCAGGGATCTGAAGGTTAATGAAGTTAATCACTGGCTTAATGAAAGAATAGCAGATGTTCGTACCATCGCATCCAGTGATGAGATACGCATACTGGAAGAGTTATACATTGATAAGGAAGAAAATAGACACCCTGATCTCGAGATTGCAGCAAAGGCTCGGATTCTTCTCAACAGATACCTGAAAAATTATGATGACTTTCACGAATTCCTTATTGTAAGTCCATCCACAAAAAACGTCATGGTATCCACTGAGCAAGAGATTGAAGGGGAACTGCATTCGAAAGACAATCAAGTTTCAGAGGTATTGGAGTTTAAGGATTTAGCCATCACAGATATCCATTATTCAGACAGACTCAATAAGCCCAGCATGGCGTTTTCCGTTCCGGTTTTTAGTTCGATGCACCGAAATCGAATCATTGGTATTCTCGTTGCCAATATTAACCTTGAAGCTTCTCTGTATAAAATATTATTAAATCGTACAGGAGTCGGAAAAACAGGCGAAACTCTGATTGTGAACAAAAATGGCATGGCTTTGAATAAACTGCGCTGGTACGATAATACCCCGCTTAAGCTGGACATCAAATCACAAGCGGCTGTCTATGCGGTCTTTGGGAGAACAGGCATTATGGAGACAGTGGACTATAGAGAGGAAAAAACACTGGCCGCCTATACATATATTCCGCGTACCGGCTGGGGATTTGTAGCAAAGCAGGACCTTCAGGAAGTCTATGCCCCTATTTATCGTCTCAGAAAATGGATGCTGGCCATAGTATTTATGACGTTAATCGGGGTGATTATAAATACCCTTCTTGTTTCACGGTCGATATCAAATCCAATCAAGGAATTACATAAGGGAAGTGAAATAATTGGAAGCGGTAATTTGGATCATAAAGTCGGTACTGATGCTAATGATGAAATTGGAGAATTATCCCGAACATTTGATTTGATGATAGAGACGTTAAAAACTACTACCGCGTCCTGGGATGACCTGAATAAAGAGATCGCCGAACGCAGACACCTGGAGAAAATGCTTCTTGATATTAGAGAACACGAACGACGGCGTATTGGACATGATCTGCATGACAATCTGGGACAGCAACTGACAGCCATATCATATAAAACTCAGGGCCTAGAAAACATATTGAGAAAAAAAATGGTTCCTGAAGCCGAAGATGCTGAGAGGATTACATCCCTGATAGAGATGGCAAAAATACAGGTCAAATCTCTTTCAAAAGGTCTCTCGCCCATTCTGGGAAAGGGTGAGTATGGTCTCATGTCAGCCATGGTAGAGCTTGCATCTAATTCTGAAAGACTATTCGGGATTCCATGTGTTATCAGTTGTTCAAAACCTGTTCCCATATATAATGAAGCTGCGTTAATTCATCTTTATCGCATAGCTCAGGAGGCTATTACCAATGCTGCGAGACATGCCCGTCCCAAAAAAATCGAAATTCAATTTAAGAGGAATCATGACAATATTTCATTGACAGTAATAGATGATGGAACAGGTTTCGCTGTACCGGCCCATTTAGAAGGAATCGGCCTGGAGATTATGAAATACAGGGCAAGAAGAATTAATGCATCCCTTGATATACGGCCGGGTATCGATAAAGGGACAATTGTATCATGTATTTTTAAGGATAAACAGGAAAGTGAGATCAATATTGCTGAAAACACCAACTTTCCGGCATAGGGAAAAATACCTAAGCAAACATAAGCAATCTCATTAAAGAAGACCCTGGATATCCTGTCGATTTACAGGGCAATGTATTTGACCTATAATGATGGTAAGGAGGACAACCCTAAAGGATTTTTATGGAGGAGAAAGCATGAAAGCTCTAAAAGCTGGAAACAAAACAAAAAAAAATAAAGTTTTCATAGTTGATGACCATTGCATTTTACGCGAGGGACTTTCACATCTCATTAATAGCGAGGAAGACCTTTTGGTATGTGGAGAGACAGACAATGTTTCCGATGCATTGCAGGCTATTGAAGATGCTAAACCTGATATTATCATAGTTGATATCAGTCTTGGAGACGGCAGCGGAATCAGACTTACAGAGAACCTCATGTATTCCCATCCCGGGTTACCGGTTCTGGTTCTTTCCATGCACGATGAATCCGAATATGCCGAAAGATGTTTAAAGTCAGGGGCAAGGGGCTATATCATGAAACAGGAGTCATCCATAAAAGTGCTGTCAGCGATAAGAAAAGTCCTGAATGGAGAAATATACGTTAGTGATAAATTAAATGTAACCCTCTTACATAAATTCGTTAAAAATAAATTTGAAAGTTTTGATTCTTCCACAAAACCCCTCAGCAACCGTGAACTGGAAGTGTATCAACTCCTTGGTCAGGGACTGAAAAAGCACAAGATAGCAGAACGATTAAACCTCAGTGTTAAAACCATTGAAACATACATAGAGCACATCAAGATAAAGCTGCAGTTAAAGGGCACACATGATGTCCTCATGCACGCGGTCAAATCTATTTATTAGATGATAAACAAAAAATCATAGCAGCGCCGTAGGGACAACCCCTTGTGGTTGCCCTTGTCCTGTTGACCTTCCGCAAAAGGGCAGGCACAGGGACCTACCCCTACAACATCCCTCATAAGGAATTTCACCTAGTCCACCATAAGAAAATTCCTCAAAATAGTTTTCAGTATTCGATTTAGTATAAAAATACCTAGTCGATCATAAGTATTTTCTACCTATAAACTTTCGACTTCCTCTCGATTTACAGAGCAAGACTTTTATCCCACAATCTAAATAAGGAGGCAACCTTCAGCAATGATAAAGAGATTGATGGAGAGCACATATAACGAGAGAGGAGGCTTAAGGGAATGTTCAATATTTTAAAGAAGGAGGAATTATCAGAGCACGTAACTTTATTTGAGATTGAGGCAGGAGATATAGCAAGGAAAGCAAAGCCAGGGAATTATTTTATACTCAGGACCCATGAGAAAGGTGAAAGGGTACCTTTAACTATTGCTGATTTCGACCGGGGCAGAGGGACCATTACAGCTGTTTTTCAAAAGGTCGGCAAGTCGACCAATCACCTGGGTACTCTCAATGAAGGAGATTTTATCACCGATGTCGTGGGCCCTCTCGGCAACGATTCCCATATAGAGAATTTCGGCAGGGTAATATGTGTGGGCGGCGGCGTCGGGATAGCGCCTGTGTATCCGATAGCAAAGGCGCTCAAGGAAGCAGGCAACAGGGTCACATCAATTATAGGCGCCCGGTCCAAGTCAATTCTTTTCTGGGAAGAAAAAATGCGGGACGTATCCGATGAACTCATTATTACAACAGATGACGGTTCATACGGTACAAAGGCACTTGTAACGGCACCTCTCGAAGATATTCTGTGTATTGAGAAGGTTGATCTGGTACTTGCCATCGGCCCTGCCATCATGATGAAGTTCGTATGCAGGACAACGGAAAAATACAACGTGAAAACCATAGTCAGTCTGAACTCAATCATGATTGATGGTACGGGGATGTGCGGCGGCTGCAGGGTGGAAATTGGAGGTGAGACAAAATATACATGCGTAGACGGCCCTGAATTTAATGGTCACGAAGTTAATTTTGATCTGCTCATGAACAGGCTTCAGGGATATATTGACGAGGAAAATATGGCTATGAATCGAGTACAAGCCTGTGGAGGTAAGAATTATGGAATTAAGTACAGCTGAGAAAGAAACAAAAAAAAGAGTAGACATGAGAGAGCAGCCTCCCCTGGTCAGGGCGAGAAATTTCCTGGAAGTCCCTTACGGGTATACCCCTGATGAAGCGGTTGAAGAGGCAAGCAGATGCAAGACATGTAAAAAAGCCGCCTGCAGGACAGGATGCCCGGTTGAAGTAGATATCCCCGGTTTCATGGATCTGATAAAAGAGAAAAAATTCCTGGAAGCCTGTTACAAGGTGAAAGAAAAAAACGCATTGCCAGCAGTGTGCGGACGGGTCTGTCCCCAGGAGAATCAGTGTGAATCCCGCTGCCTTTTGGGAAAAAAGGGAAAGCCCATAGCAATCGGAAACCTGGAGAGATTTGTTGCTGACTATGAGGCTGATAAAGGTGAGATGAAAATTCCCGAGATGCCAAAGCCCACAGGGAGAAAAGTTGCGGTCATAGGGTCCGGTCCAGGCGGTTTGACATGTGCAGTTGATCTGGCAATGTCAGGACATACGGTTACCCTGTTTGAAGCATTTCATGACCCGGGAGGCGTGCTCATATACGGCATACCTGAATTCAGACTGCCAAAGGAAATCGTAAAAAAAGAGGTCGAGTATATAAAGAAACTGGGGATCGAGCTCAGGCTGAACACAGTAATCGGAAAGCTCCATACAATCGATGAATTGCTGAATGGCGGGGGATATGACGCATGCTTTATTTGTACAGGTGCAGGGTTACCCATGTTTTTAGGAATACCGGGTGAAAATCTCAATGGTGTCTGTTCTGCAAATGAATATCTGACAAGGGCAAATCTGATGAAGGCGTATCTCTTTCCCGAGTATGAGACCCCCATAAAGAAGGGCAAGGAGGTCGCGGTATTGGGGGGAGGTAATGTCGCTATGGATTCTGCAAGGGTGGCATTAAGGATTGGAGCGGAAAAGGTCTATCTTATATACCGGCGCTCTGAGGCCGAAATGCCGGCAAGAAAGGCGGAAGTGCACCATGCACATGAGGAAGGCATCGAGTTTTTATTCCTGACAAATCCCATTCGATTTATTGATGATGGCAAGGGCAACCTATGCGGAGTTGAATGTATAAAGATGGAACTTGGAGAGACTGATGAGTCGGGCAGGAAAAGGCCGGTTCCCATTAAAGGCAGTGAATTTCAAATCGAAATAGATGTGGCAATCCCCGCATTAGGGTCCAAAGCAAATCCGCTTTTAACCAAAACAATGCCGGAGTTAACCTTAAACAAGGGCGGTTATATTGCAACTGACGAAGGGACAGGCATGACATCGAAGAAGGGTGTATTCGCCGGTGGAGATATTGTTACAGGTTCTGCAACGGTTATCTCGGCTATGGGAGCAGGAAGGAGGACAGCGAATGCAATTAATGAGTATCTCAAATGGAAACACTGGGATTATCAGCAGTAGGGGCGGGTTTGAAACCCGCCCCTGCAAAAGGAGGTGTACCGATGAAAGATTACATTAGCATAATGGTCGCAGATAATGACCCTGAAATTATAAAAAGCGCACTGACGATCCTTTATCACGAAGGCCATTCTGTTGAAGGCGTGCTCAGTGGAATAGAAGCGATACAAAAGATAAAGCAAAATAATTATGATCTTGTTTTCACGGACCTGTCGCTGCGCGGTTTAGACAGCATTACCCTTATAAGATGGATAAAACAATACTGGCCTGCCACAGGTGTAGTTGCTATAACAGGAAAGCACTTAAAAAAAGCCATTAAAGAGGCCCACAGGATCGGCATAATCAGCCATCTGATCAAACCATTTACGCCGGAATTGTTAATAGACGTTTCCAACAGGGCAATTGAGTGGATAAAGGAAAATGAATTAAAGAATGAACAGGAAGATGGATTTAAACCGGAAATGTTTGCAGAGTTGGATGAGGCGATTAATCAATACGGGAAAACGTCCAGTCAGGCAATTCAGGTGCTCACGCGTGCCCAGGAGATATTCGGGTATCTCCCCTCTATCGTACAGAAACGAATTGCGCATGGACTGAACATGCATCCTTCTGAAATAAGAAATATTGTTTCCTTTTACTCCAACTTCAGGATGCAACCAGAAACTCCCCCTACTCGAGGATATATAAGCGGAATCGAAAAGGCATGGAATAGCGTGACCTGGATGACAGGAAATAATGCATTGCATTCGGTTAACGAGTTTATCAAATGGAGGCAATTGGCATCTTGACATCTTAAAGGGAGATATCTGTATGGGCGGAGTATAACCGCTGTTTAAAAATGACGTGTAATCGCATCAGCGCCTCCTGGAGGGTCTGGTGCAGCAGCAGGAAAGGAGAAATATTATGGCCAGGTTAAGCATAGCAGACCTTCAGCATGTCAGGGATGAAAATAAGGCAACGTTTACTCTCAGAAAAGGTGATTTCAAAGCTAAGATTGTTGTGCATATGGGGACCTGCGGAATCGCGGCCGGTGCAAGGAATGTTATGACTGCCCTGATGAATGAGATAGCCCTTTCCGGAAGAGAAGATACAGTTTTAAAGACTGCAGGATGCGGCGGGCTCTGCGCACGTGAACCAATGGCTGTTATTGAATTAAAGGACCAGACGCCTGTCATTTATGGCGACCTGGACGAAGAAAAGATTACAGAGATATTCAGAGAGCATGTTATGCATGGAAATCCTGTAGAAAAATATGCAATGGCGCTTGGAGCAGAAACAATAATTTAATAAAGTAGCTAGTAGTTAGTAGTAGGTAGATAGGGTGAAAGATTTACTGTATGGCCCGTTAACTACTAACTACCATCTACTAACTACTTATGAAAAAAGGAGGTAACCATGGAAACTGCGGTTCGTACACATGCAATGCTTTGCGGAGGGACTGGCTGTATGGCAAGCGGCACCAATAAAGTCAAGGCATCTCTTGAAGAGGAGTTCAGGAAGAAAGGGATTGATGATGAAGCAAAGGTGGTCCTTTCAGGATGCAACGGATTTTGCGCCAAAGGGCCTGTTATGGCTGTGTATCCGGATGAGACATTTTATCAGGACATAACTCCGGATGAGACATTTTATCAGGACATAACTCCTGAAGATGTACCCGCTCTGGTTGAGGAGCATTTTCTTAAAGGAAGACCTTATCAGAAACTGGCGTTCAAGGAGCATGATAAAAAAATTGCCATTCCCTCAATACATGATATCCCTTTCTTCAAACACCAGGTTTTGGTGGTGCTGAAAAATAAAGGACTCATTGACCCGGAGCGTATTGAAGACTATATAACAATGGACGGATATAAGGCCCTTTCAAGGGCTCTCACCCTGATGAAGCCGGAAGAGATAGTTAAGATAGTTACAGACTCAGGGCTAAGAGGAAGAGGCGGTGCAGGTTTTCCCACAGGGAAGAAATGGGAGCTTGGTCTGAAGATAAAATCCGATGAGAAATATGTCATATGTAATGGGGATGAGGGTGACCCCGGCGCATTCATGGACAGGTCGGTTATGGAATCAGACCCGCATTCGGTCATTGAGGGTATGATTCTCTGCGGCGTGGCAACTGAATCACATAAAGGCTATATTTATGTAAGGGCCGAATATCCACTGGCGGTAAAACGCCTTCAAATCGCCATAGACCAGTGTTACGAATCAGGATTGCTCGGCAGCAATATCCTCGGCACCGGGTTTGCTTTTGACCTTGAGATATACCAGGGCGCAGGCGCGTTTGTCTGCGGTGAAGCTACGGCCCTTATGCGTTCTATTGAGGGTAAGCGCGGTATGCCCAGACCCAAGCTGTGGCGTTCTGCGGTAAAGGGCTTGTGGGACAGGCCGACAATTCTTAACAATGTCGAGACCCTGGCAAATATTCCTCAGATCATCTTAAACGGGGCCGGGTGGTATAGAACCCTTGGTACCGAGGAAAGCGCCGGGACAAAGGTCTTTGCGCTTACTGGTGATATACATAACGTCGGACTGGTCGAAGTCCCGATGGACACCTCTCTCAGGAAGATTATCTTTGATATAGGCGGAGGGATACCAAAGAAGAAGAGGAAATTCAAGGCCGTACAGTTGGGAGGACCTTCAGGGGGCTGCATCCCCGAGGAGTTCCTGGATATACCCGTCACGTATGAGGCCATCAGGCAGAGCGGAGCAATTGTAGGCTCAGGCGGTATGGTGGTAATGGATGACAGTACCTGCATGGTGAACACGGCAAAGTTCTTCCTTGATTTTACTGCTGACGAATCCTGCGGTAAATGTGTGCCGTGCAGGATCGGAACATGAAGACCTTTCACAGGATATCATCGATGCATCACTCTGCGGCCTGGGCCAGTCAGCGCCTAACCCGGTACTTTCAACATTAAAGTATTTCAGACGCGAGTATGAAATGCATATACATGATAACTGGTGTCCGACAGGTGTTTGCAGTGACCTCAGCACATTCTACATAGATGAAAAGCTTTGCAAGGGATGCGGGGCCTGTTTGAGGGCATGTCCTTCAAACGCGGTAAGCGGTGAGAAGAAAAAACCCCATACCATACATCAGGAAAACTGCGTGCATTGCAGAACATGCTGGGAGGCATGCAAATTTGATTCTATAAAGATCCTTCCTGCTGCAGCCCGCAATGCAGGAGATGCAGAATTAGAGTATCTCGTGGATATGGTAACGTCAGGTCGGACAGGAATTCAAGAGACAGTAGACATTAGACAGTAGGCAGTAGTTAGTAGTTAGGGGAAAGACTTAAGCTAACGCCCTTCCCTAACTACCATCTATCGACTGCAAGCTACTATATTTTGTAATTTAAAATTTGAAATTTGAAATTCATTTTTTTAAAGGAGGTGTCAGATGGTAAAGCTCAAAATTAACGGTCAAAAGATCAGTACAAAAAAAGGAAGCACCATCCTTGAGGCTGCATTGGACAATGGCATAAAAATTCCCCATCTCTGCCACGACAAAAGATTAGTGCCATATGGCGGCTGCAGGTTATGTATTGTGGAGATAGAGGGAATGAGGAAACCCGAGGCTTCATGTGCAACATTTGCAGCCGAGGGACTTACCGTGTGGACAGAAACCCCGAAAGTGAGAAAGATACGCCAGACCGTGCTTGAGCTCATGCTGGTCCATCACCCTCTTGAATGTCCTGTATGCGACAAGGCTGGAGAGTGCGAAATTCAGGACCTGGCTTATCAGTACGGCAATCCCCGGACACGTTTTATAGCAGAAAAAAACCACGCGCTGCCTGATACCAAAGGTCCCCTTGTTGAATTGACTTCCAGCAGGTGCATACTCTGCGGAAAATGCGTGCGTATATGTGCAGAACATCAGGGACAGGGGGCACTCGGATTGATCGGGAGAGGCTTCCCCACTGTTGTACAGCCTGCATTCGGTGAGGCCCTTGAATGTGATTACTGCGGACAGTGCATTGATGTGTGCCCCACAGGTGCCATTACAAACAAATCCCTTAAATTCAAGTTACGCCCATGGTTTCTTGAGGAGAAAGATACAATATGCCCTTTCTGCAGCTGCGGCTGCACGCTCACCCTTGGAATACAGGATGGGAAGATTCTGAGATCAAGGGGGAGGCAGGACAGGGGATTGAATGAGGGGAATCTCTGCGGCAGGGGAAGGTTCGGAATTGATTATATCTACAGTGAAAACCGTCTCAGGTCACCCATGCTAAATAAAGGAGGTGAGTTTGTTTCTGTATCATGGGACGAGGCCTTTCATTATATAAGCGACAGACTGAAAAATATCATCAATGCCCATGGTTCTTCCACCATAGGGGGGATAGGTTCGCCCAGATGCACAAATGAGGAAAATTATTTTTTTCAAAAATTCATGCGTGAGACGATAGGATCGAATAATATAGATTCTTCAGCTTCCTTTGGATACGGCCTTATCGAGAAAGCCTGGAACATGGCCTTTGGCCTGAGCGGTCACAACATCGACCTGAAATCCCCTATTGGCAAAGATGTAATTCTCGTTATCGAATCAGACCTCAGCATTACACATCCTGTTTTCGGGCTGAACATACTGAAGGCTCAAAGGGAGGGATCTAAGCTCATCGTTGCTGACAGCCGAGAAACAAAGTTGACAAGGCACAGCACACAGTGGCCGAGAATACATCAGGGGACCGGGGTGGCACTCCTGAACGGAATAATGAGGGTCATGTTGGACAGGGGTCTTGTTGATAGTGAAATTGCGTCAAACATTAAATGGTTTTCAGAACTTGAGGAAATGTTAAAAGAGTATCCTCCGGAGAGAGTATGTGAGATTACCGGGCTGAGCATCGATGAGCTTTTTACTGTTACAGAAACATTGGTAAATGCCGGGACTAGAATGCTCACTCTATCCATCGGCGTCTCTGAAAATACAAAGGGACTGGATACGATTCTGGCTGCAACGAATTTAATTCATCTTCTTGGGGAGGGTCCTGATGCCCTTCAGGTACCGGCAGAATACTCCAATACCTTTGGACTGTATCAAATGGGTGTAAGACCGGATGCCGGACCAGCCTATCAGAGGATTCATCCTGCCGGTAAAAACATAATGGAGATGCTCTATGAGCCCTACTCTCTCAAGGCACTTTATATCATGGGAGCAGACCCTGTTGTGACCTTTCCCGATGCCCCGGAGATTATCACGACATTGAAATCTTTATACCTGCTGATTGTACAGGATATTGAATTAACAGAAACAGCAAAATTCGCTCATGTAATACTGCCTGCATCCAGCTGGGCAGAAAAAGACGGCACATATACGAACGCCGAAGGAGTTACACAAAAAGTACACAAAGTAATTGATCCTGCGGGCCAGTCTCCTGAAAAAACTTGCACAGACCATGGGAAAAGACATCGGCATAGAAGACAAAACGGACATAGCGGGTTATATTTACTCATTGCTTGATGACCCTCGTAACATGAAACCCATGACCCGTGCATTTAATCCTGTTCATTATGCACCCGGTGAAAAACCGGATGAAGAGTATCCGTTGAATTTGGTTGTGCGGGATGTATTGCAGCACGGCGGCAGTATGTCAACAAGGTCCAAAGCGCTTAACCTTGTTTCATCCGAGGCGCTGCTGGAGATAAACGGCAGGGATGCTGAAAAGTTCGGTATTTCAGATAACGGTCATGTCAAGGTAACTTCCAGACGGGGCTCGGTGTATCTCAAAGCCGCTGTTGCTGATGGCGTGCCTCATGGAATTGTCTATGTACCGACACATTTTCCTCACAGTGAAGTAAGCAGCCTTACCTTTGCTGCAGGCAAAGGAGGAATATCTACTGATGCAGTCAGGATTGAAACAGCATAATGTTTTACTGTAGGGGCACGTTGCAACGTGCCCCTGCTCGTATTGCTTGTGGAAAAACACCGCTGTAAAAAGATGCAGAGTCTGTGGGGTCTACAATTTACTGGTGGGGTTGTGTATACGTTTTATACATATTTTATTAATTTTATACAGATTGAATTATGAATTTTCATACATTAGCCCTCCTCTAATGTCTGTTAAACCATACAGAATCAGGCCTTTCATTCAGGTGCTATATTACTCGCCAGGTAAAATTTATTTGACTTCTCTACACTTATATAATATTACATATACAGGCATTACTTTTGCTATATAATTATAATCCAATAACAAACTTATCCAACAGGAAAGGAGGGGGATGCCTGCTTATAACTAGAGGCGGTGTCTGTTTATGATTTGATAAAAGTCATTACAGGCAGGGTTCTTGAGGAACCGGGAAGTAAAGGATGTTTCCATTAAATTGAAAATTAGAATATTAACGTATTGAAAGGAAAAAATTATTATGACAAAGTTATTTGCAGTTACAGTGATGAGTATTTGCCTTATAATGTCTGTTGGATTTTACGGTATTGCAGGTGCTGATGATATGAAAGAAAAGATTGCAGGTGCTGCTGACGTGAAAGAACAGGCTGAAGAGATGATTAACGTGAACCGTACACTGGAACAGGACACGGAAGCAGCTGCGGCAGAAGGCGAGGAAGTTCTTGAGGATACTGAGATGAAAGAAGAAGCTGAAGAGATGATAGAAGGAAAAGAAATGGCAGAAGATACCCTGAAGGAAGAGACAGCCAAATAACATTCCGCGGGATACTGTATTGTATGCTTATAGCCGGGGCCTGATTTCAGGTCCCGGCTTTCTATTACCATGCGATAGTCACCAACAGTGTTTATAAGTCTTATAAAGGCGTATCGTAACGTATGCTCTTAATTTTTGATATTTGTTATGTATGCCCTGTTATAGCAGGGAAAGCATTAACACACATTGTATGTGCAGTTAGTATTTAGGACAATTAACAGATCTCCATTGCTGTAGTGCCCTTCAAAGGAATACAAAGCAGTCAATGTAAGCACGTTCTGCTATCATGTACAAATCAGCCTATCGAACAGCTCATGTCCTGACCACAACACATGGGAGATTTGATTTTGCCATGACCATTTGGACATTTTGATACCTGAACTTCTGAACCATCATCCATTTTTAACGTATCATTGACAAGTGGTGCATCGCATGTAGCGCATGTTGCATTAACTGCCATACCGCATTTAGAACATTTGTACGTTGACATTCAGAATATCTCCTAAGATTATTATATTTACAATTGTCTGTATTAAGCCAATGATATCAGGTTTAGAAAATATTCTCAACCGTTGTCATTTATGTACTTTCAAGCCTGTCCCTTTTGTTATATGCAGGGGCGTATTGCAATACGCCCCTGCGAGCAACGTTCAAAGGATAACGGACAAGGGATAACGATACTTGTATATTAGTTGCTGTTATCAATAAAAAAAACCAGGTTTACACTGCCCACTAATTTTATGGAACCCGGCTCTATAGATGGTACGCTCTTTGACACAAGCGCTTCCTGTGCAAAACCCCGTGGATATACCGGTGGCTGGTCAGCATCACTGCATGAGGATAAAACAGATTTTATGCCGGTAATTGCGGTACCGAGAGACCGTGCAACTACTTCAGCCTCAACTTTGCCTCTTTTTGCGGCCCTGTCCAGAAGCTGTTCGCAATAATTATTATCATCATTGATAGTGAAATTAATATTATGGACCCGATTTGAGCCCTGTTCTGTAGCACTATCTATGAGTTTCCCTATGGCATGTATCTTTCCGGTTTTAACAGTGATCTGATTTGTAACCAGATATTCGATAAAGATATTTCTCTTTCTTGTTTTGTCATATTCATATTTAGGGTGTATGGAGTATGAAGACGTCTTAACCATATCCCCTTTTGCTTTATCAATGAGTTCCTTCAACGTATTGACGACTTTTTCAGATATGGTGTTATTCTCTTGAGTTGCCTGTGACACAGTTTTTGCTCTGGTCTCAACAGCCAGGATAACTTCTGCAGTATCCGGCGGGTAATTATTCGATGCAGTACCTGTTGTCGAAATAGTTCCTTTTGTGCTGTCAGGCAGAGCTTTGGCAAAAATAGTATGAGGGGTACATATTATTGCAATACAAAACAACATCAATGCCGGGAATTTTATATTGTTCATAATTCAAACCTTTCTATAGACATAATGAATGATTATGTGTTGATATGGTCCTATAGTCAACCTTTTGGTTAATTATTGCACATCTTATCTGTGGTAAAGAAATCTACCGTATTATTAACATATAATTGTCATGAAATCCAGGTTTGCGATGATACAACTGATCTCAAACTGTTCCTCCCTATATCACGTCTCATCCCCTGTAAATATGTCAATTAGTCGTCATACCTGTCTCTCCTCTGACACCTGATAAGCCAAGTCGGAACATTAATATCTTTTTAATTCAAACGGTTTCATAACTTGCACAGTTATTGCTTCTTTGTTTGTTATGTTCGGCTGATTGCCGGAGCAAATTAATTATCAAAGAGGTGAATGTATGAAAAAGTTGGGAAGCATAAGTCTTTCAGGTTGTTTGATTGCTGTCTTAGTTATGGCATATACATCCTTTGCACAGGATAATCAGTCCGGGGTATCATCTACCCTGAGGGAGATGTCTGTCATGTATGAGGACCAATTTGATACTCATACCAACAAGTGGCCGGAATATCAAAACAGTACGTCCTCTGCCCTGATTGAAAATGGAGAATACCATATCGAACATAATGATAAAGAAAGCGTTCATGTTGTCCTGCATCCCGATGGTATTTCCAGGGGAATGGACTCCATGATTCAGATCTCCATCAGTGATGTCCGTGGATCAGGAAAGTATTCATATGGATTCGTCTTCGGCGCACAGGATTCATCCAATAACTATTCATTCCAGATCAGGAACGGTAATATCTATGTCATAGAACAGATGTTCGATGGAAAACGCAAAGAAATTGCCAGTGGAGAAATCGATAATATTTTTAGCAGCAACAATTTCGGTAAGACCCTGAAACTGGTAAAGCAGCGCGATAAAATCCGGTTTTATGTAGATGATAACTATGTTGATGAACTTTCCCTTGCCAACGCCAATTTTACGGGAGACCTGATCGGGTTCCTGGTCGAAGGCAGAGTAAAGATATCCGTAGATTGGACGAGGACGCAGATTAAATACAAAGGGTAGAAAGCGTATTTTGTAAAGGCTGGCGTATTTCTCAAAAGAATGAACACCGCTTTCAGCCTCATGAAGTACACATACGTCGCCATAGTCTCTCCAGCAGTAATGGCATAAGAACTGATTATTGGTCTTACCCTGAATTTGGTCAAATAAGTAATCAACCGGGCAATTCCAGGGAAGACCCCTCTCTGATCTAAACTTTCCCAAAACAAAGTCCGATAATAAAGAGGCTTATGGAAAAAGTGCAAAGTTTAATTACATGTTCAGTTTACTGATCAATGTGTAAGGAGAGAGACACTAATGGAATCTGAGAATAATAAAACTTCAGAATGTGACCCGGCATACGAGAAAAAAATTGGAATATTAATTTGTACCGGTATTTCAGTTATCGCGTTAGCTCTCATTATTCTCGTGGTTGCTCTGCCGTCGATATATAAAAATAAGAACGAAAAAGCTGAAATGGCAGCATTGAGCCGTCTGGATTCTTTTAGTAGCAACACGGATAAGAAGATAGCTGTTCCTCCATCAGAAAAGAAAAGCACAAAAAAAGTTGAGTTGCCTGAAGCTGAATCAGATGATATTCATGCCAAAGCATCAGAGGACAGCATAGAGCGTAAAGTAGTTCTCGGGCCTTACAGCACGCCATCTTTATTCTATACAATACAGGCCGGCAGTTTTAATGACATGGACAGTGCCTGGAAACTGTATGATTCCATAATTAATAAGTTAAACGAAAAAGACCTTGATTATCTGAGGATAGAGAAAGTCGGGCAGTATTATGCAGTACGGATTGGAAAGTTCTGGGAGCAGAGGCACGCAAAAATATTTCATGATAATATAAAGTCTCAACTCTCAACGTCCAGGATGATGAAAGCCTACATAAAAAAAGAACGCCTTAAAATGCTGCATTCCTCATGAGCTGCAGAACATAATACATAATCTTTTGCAAAATTTCTTTTGTTCCTCAGGTATGCAGCAAAAGATTTCCTCATAAACGGTTTCAACCTTGTATTAATAATGATGGTACAAATATAATAATGAGTTATGAAAACACCCTCTACAGATGAACATAACGTGCCCGTCGGAAAATATCTTCTTTTTCCTCTGAATTACGAACAGTCACCTTGTGAAATTTGCGGTAAATGCTGCAGTACTGACTGGAAAGTGGAACTGGATGCTGATGAATTTTTACGCTATAAGGGATTTTTTGAAGAGTCGGAACTGCCCAGAGAGTTGCAGGAAGTTAAGGATGGATCGGGAGTCTCTTATAAGCTTTTACCTGTGGATGGCAAGTGTATTTTTCTTCAACCTGATAATAAATGCTTTATTCACGGAAAGCATGGGCCAGAGGCCAAGAGCCGCACGTGCCGCTTTTTCCCGTTATCACCTGATACGTTCACTCCAAGAGGAATGCATCTCAAGATAAGCTTCGTGTGCCCGGCTATTCTTAAATCCCTCTTATCACACGAACCGGTTGAAATAACGAGACAGGAGTGGGACAATGATCTTCGCTGCCCCGGCACTGCTAAATTCTTCCAGGATAAGGAGATATCCTGGGAAAGTTTTTTTGCATACAATGACGTGCTCTCCAGTCTGTTCCTGCAAACACCTTATCATGTCGAGCAGAATCTATTAATCGCGAGCGTGTGGACTTCAGACCTGTATGCCGGATTGAGGGAGGGAAGCATACATGAATTCGGTTCAATATTGTCCAGAGAGAATCTTTCCGGAAAGAGGCAATCATTATTGGAGACAGGGACCAGTTTTGCCCCCCAGTACACAGAGCATATGAATGTTATCACTCATATAGCCTATGATGCCATGAAGAATGAATTCGCAGAGCTGCAGAGGGGAACAGATTATGTAAGTATTGCGGCTTTTCTGGATCCACAAGAAAAATTATTTAATGAAAGGGACAGGGTTCTGGATGCATATCATAATTATTATCTGAAAGAACTACCCGGCTTTTCTCAAATTATTGAAAGATACCTGCTTTATAAAGTGCTTGGTGTTGGAATATTTACATCACATGGAGTAATTTACGGGATCAATTTTCTTAATCTCTGTTATTGTTTTTTTCGATTATATCTTTTGGCAGATATTATCTTTGGTAATAAAGAGCTGAATAATGAGGCTGTGCTCAAGGCGGTCAGTTTTGTGGAGATAGTCTTTTTCCACAGGCGATCGATGCAATTTCCTCAGATGGAAAATATCTTTTCAAAACCAGTGCTGTCTCTCCTGTTGTTAAGGCTGTAGCCCTGATTATTCATACATAATGTGGGTTCGCATAAGGTATCACAGCGTCCCTCCCCTGCAGACAACAAACAACAGCATCAATAGTAGTCAGGAAATAGTGACGTAAGGTTGTCCTTAATCTTCGGAATTTACATATCCGACCACTCTGGATTCAATATCATTCAGATCTTCCTCATTGATGCCAAGCACGTCAAGCGCAGCAGCGTCAAGAGGATAACCCGGATCTTTATCTACAGGGCTGAGTATGTTTTTTGTGGATATGTAATCAGCCAGATGAGTGACTGACACATGCTTTGCACTCCGCTTTGCATGAGAAGGTGTATGATGAAACTCAATAGTGTCTTTTATATTATTAGGCAGCTGCCACTGTTTGGCAAGCCAGACGCCCAATTCTGCATGATTAAATTCCAGTTCACTTTTTTCTGCCTCAAGCAGGGTCTGGCCATTGTTCATACGTTCAAGAACGTCTTTATAACTGTCATCAAAATATCTGCTTAATACGAGAAAACCAACATCATGCAGTATGCCGTTAAGAAATATTTCTTCTGACGTGCCGAGCTTGAGTTCATCTGAAAGACGTTTTGCAATAAATCCAACTGATACGGAGTGGTTAAAAATTCTCTGATAATCAAGAACCTTCGGGCCCTTGCCTTCATCAAACACAGTCATGATAGAAATGCCGAGAGCTATATTCTTGACATTATTAAATCCGATCCTCATGATCGCATTATCAAGGGTCTTTATTGACTGTCTGGTTCCAAAAAAAGCAGAATTTGCCACACTGAGAATCTTACCGGAAATGGCAGGATCATTTTCAACAATACTTTCAATCTTATTGACCGAGACTTTTTCATCACCTATCAAATTTAGTATTTGATGGGCAATTGCAGGTATGGTAGGCAGTTTGTCGATTCGCTTAACATAATTTTTTAAAGCGTTGCTCATGGCATGTCCTCTTTAACATCTGTATTTATTTTAAAAACAGCATGTTATGAATTTTATTATCTCATATCTCTTATGTCAAGTCTTCGAAATGAGTCAGTTTCCTAAACTCCCTGAAACGGCTCTCCAGTTCAGGGTAGTCAAGACTTTTTATCCTGTCAAGGCTGAAGGCTTCGACATTATATGAAGCCATAACGCTTCCAAAAATTATGGCCTTGCGCATATTGGCATCTTCAAAATTCATGGTACTGGACAAAAAACCCATAAATCCTCCGGCAAAGCTGTCGCCGGCGCCAGTCGGGTCAAATACTGATTCAAGAGGATATGCCGGTGCTGAAAAAATCCTTCCGTCCTTAAACATAAGGGCGCCATACTCACCCTGTTTTATTATCAGGGTCTTTGGCCCGAAAGAATGGATAACGTTAGCTGCTTTAACAAGATTTGGCTCTCCTGAAAGCTCTCTTGCCTCGCCGTCGTTGATAAGGAGAATATCGACCATCTTGAGCGTCTTGAGAAGTGAATCCTTCTTTCCCTCGATCCAGAAGTTCATTGTATCGCATGCAACCAGCGAAGGGTTCTCAACCTGTTCCAGAACCTCTCTCTGCAGATCAGGATCTATGTTGGCAAGAAACACAACATTCTTGTTTTTGTAACTCTCAGGCAGCCTGGGCTTAAAGGACTGGAACACATTGAGCTGGGTATCAAGGGTACGGGCCTCGTTAAGGTCATACCCGTATTCGCCCTTCCATCTGAATGTTTTTCCCTCGGTCTTTTCTATTCCCTCAATATCAATTTTGCGGCTCTTTAAAAAAGTAAGATGCTTGTCAGGAAAATCAGATCCTACAACTGCCACAACTGAAACATCAGTAAAGTAACTTGCTGCTGTTGAAAAGTAAGTAGCAGATCCTCCCAGTACATCATCGGCCTCACCAAAAGGTGTCTTAACAGAATCAAATGCAACCGAGCCTACAACTAGTAATGACATGCGTGTTCCTCCGTATTTTTTCTAGTATTTATTTAATGACAAACAGTCTTTACCTTTTTCAAGATGTCATCCTGAATTCATTTCAGGATCTCTTCTTTATTTCTTTCTCTGAGGTTCAAAGATGACCTTAATTGATTCTTTTGCCTCAGATACCAGTTTAAATCCCAGACCGCCCTCATCAAAGGTAAGCTTATGCGTGATCATATTTCCCAGCTTTACCCTCTGACTGGCTATGAGCTTGATGGCAAGCTCAAGGTCAAGAGGGCTTGCACCATAGGATGTCATCAGGGTTATTTCATTCCGCCACAGATCATTCATTGGCACAGGTACCATTATCTCCGGTTCAGGCACGGCAAAATACAGGACCGTGCCGCCACGGTCAACACACTTAATTGCTTCTGTTGAAGCAGACAAGGCACCTGCGCAGACAATCACAAGGTCGGCAAGCCTGTTACTGTTCAGCGCGAGTATCTTTTCAGGAACATTGTCCCTGGCATTAATTACTGCATCAGCCCCGAATTGCCCTGCTGCCTTCATACGGTTCTCATTTATGTCTGTTGCGATGATCCGGCCGGCCCCGAGCGCCCTGGCAAGGTTAATATGTATGAGTCCTGAAATACCGCTTCCGATGACCAGTACGCACTGCCCCGGTTTAAGATCAGCCAGTCTCTGCCCCCTCATAACACATGCAAGGGGTTCAATAAATGTCCCCTCATCATAGGACATTTCTTCAGGCAAAACATACACACCGCGGTCAACATTTATCTCCGGTATCCTTATATATTCAGCAAAACCTCCGGGATCATAGTTGGTCACGTGCAGTGTTTCACAGGCGGTATGATACCCGTTCAGGCAGTAGTGACAGTTATTACAGGGCACATGATGGGACACAAATACCCTGTCACCCTTTTTATACTTTTTAACATCTGCTCCAACTTCTACTATTTCTCCGGTAATTTCATGACCAAGCACACGGGGGGCTTTCTTTATCCTGTACCACTCCATGACGTCACTTCCGCAAATACCGCTGGCAAAAACCTTTATCAGAACCTCTCCCGGGCCGATCCGGGGAACATCCATCTCCTCGACCCTGATATCCTTATTGTTGTAATACATCAAAACCCGCATTTTCTTACTCATGGTTATTCCCTTAAAATCATTTCTGTATTACTAAGCAGCAACTATTTAATAAAAAAGACTATATCAATCCCTGTCATTCCGGCTTGTCCGGAATCTGATACGTTCGATTCCCGTCGCGCTTCGCATGCGGGAATGACAGAGCTTCTATAGTTTCTTGCTTACAGACCTGCCTGGTATATCGTACTGCTAACTACCAACTACTGACTATTTTCTACTTCCCTTTGCCTTGCTTTTCATATCCTTAAATATCTGGTCAGCCTCTTTCGGTGTTGCTTTCTTATGAATCACGGCATGCAGCGCCTTCATCATTGCAACGGGGTATTTGTGCTGCCAGACATTTCTGCCGAGGTTAACACCTATGGCGCCATTTGTTATTCCATCATGAACAAAGTTAAAGACTTCAAGTTCAGTCGTGCATTTTGGTCCGCCCGCAATGACTATGGGAACAGGACATGAATGGGTGACCTTTTCAAAATCTTCACACCAGTAGGTTTTAACGACCCTGGCGCCGAGTTCAGCAGCAATTCTTGAGCATAATGCCAGGTAACGTGCATCACGCTTGGCAAGTTCCTTACCAACAGCGGTTACCGCCATTACCGGAATACCATATCTTTCACACCTGTCTACAAGTCTGCCGAGATTGGTGAGTGTCTGCTTTTCATATTCGGTCCCCACAAATATGGACATCCCAACAGCCATGGCATTCAAACGGATAGCCTCTTCTACAGAAGTGGTCAGTTCTTCATTTGCAAGATCACCACCGATCACACTTGTACCGCCTGAGACCCTGAGAATAACTGGTTTAGTCTTCATCGGATCAATGGCATTGCGTAACACACCTCTTGTAACGAACAGGGCATCAGCATATGAAAGAAGGGGTTTTATGGTCTCTCCCGGTCTCTCCAGCCGACTGGTCGGTCCAAGAAAATATCCATGATCTATGGGAAGGAAAAAACATTTCCCATCAGATTTTGTGATTTGCGCCATACGGTTTTTCATTCCCCAGTCCATAACATTACCTCCTTATATTTTTTTATCAGGAATAAACAGATCGCTATTTCTTTTTATACTTGGAAGCGTCCTTCTTCAGTTGCAATGATTCTTCAAGCATCATGACATATGTAATATACTTGACACCGAACTTTATCAGCTCGATATCATCATTCTTCAGCTTTTCTACTGTCTCCTCATCTATATCAAAAATATTCAGAAAATTACTTTCAAAAATGAACCTCCTGAATTTGTCCAGATCATAACTGGCCATAAAAAACTGCATCTGCTTTTTTTCATCCAGCTCTTTACCGGGAAGGTTCTTTCTCAGCATCAGTGCCTTCCACTCCTTGTTGATCTCATCGTACCTGTCAACTTCCTGGTCCTCTCTCCATGATGCTATGGTCCAGGTTTTTTTTTCATCAAATCCATAACAGTGCGGTTCATCAATGACAAAATAAAACTCTTCAAGTTCAGGACCATCCTTCCCATCTTTTTTAAAGGTGCCCTGCCCTACCGGGTAATACCTGCAATTGGCAGGCCGGTCAGTATACACTTTGCAGCCCTCTTCAGAAACAAAGGGGCATCTCCTCTCTTCATCATCGATCATCTGCAGCATAAGAAGAGGATGGGATGTCTTATCATGAATTTTCGCATATGTGTATTTCGTCAGAAACTCCTCTGATGTCATCCCAAGTCTGTCGCGCAGTCTCAAAATATCATAAGGTGTTAACATGATATCTATATTACTGCAGCATTTTGTAAAGCATTTTATGTCCTTGTGGCACCTGAATTTCAACTTTGAATCAAGCGTCAGTTTTGTAGGCACAACAGCATCCATCTTACCCATTTTTTATATATCTCCTTGAATAAATTGACAGTTCGTCATTAACATGTCATTCTGATTAAAGCGATTCCACTTCGAATTACAACTAAAGAGGCTTTTCAGGAGGGTGTTAATTTTCACGTAATGATTGGACTAGTTCATCTTTTTCTGGTGACACTTCTGGCAAAACTCAAACCGGTTTTCAACGTCAAATGCCCACAGATGCGGGTAGTCAGAAGCATGAGAGTCGTGACAGCTCGCGCAGGTAAGCTCCCTTCCTTTTCTCAAGGGGTCATCCCTTTCCTTTGTGGGATGGCCCTCCTTGGAAAATGAGTCTCCCAGAACATGCCGGCCCGAGCCCATTTCAATATGACAGTTCACACAAAGGTCCCATGTCCTTTTATGAAGGTTAAATGCATTTCTTGCAGCATGAGGACTATGGCAAATGGTACACTTGCCCAGTGTAACAGGTCCGTGCTTGTATTTCTTGTTCAGCCACAATTGCTTCTGATCAAGGTGACATTTGAAACAAACTTCTGTATCAGGTTTTGCAACTGTATATCTGGGTTTTGAATATTCTTCATGACAGCTTAAGCAGCTCCACACCGCAGCAGGACCATGGACAAATTGAAATGACATTATGCCTTTATGACAGGAATAACAGGTAGAGGTATTTCTACTCTTCTCATCATTTGGACCACCGGTAGCAAGAGTAGTAATATTCACAGGCCTTCTGTCCGCTTCTGTTGGTTCAAGCTGATGACATTCAGCACAGAGCTCCTTTTTTTCTGAATGAAAACTGTCTCTCCTGTAATCTGGGGGCCATTTCCTGTAGGCGCCAATAAGGTCAGTTCTGAGAAATACATCCCGGGTCACTATGTTTATAAGGGCATTATTCTTAAACGCTGCAAATTCAATCGTGTTTTTCCCTGGTTCAAGATGTACCGAATAACAGTTGACCTTGGCAATAATGCGAAATTCTATAATAATTTCGTTATTGACCCTCACAACCACTTTGTCAGCAGTCCCCTCTTTCACACTAAATGAAATCCCCACGGGCCCGTACTCCTTGATTATCCTGTCAGGCGGGTAATGGATGGTATAGATATCCTGTGCGTATCCTGCGTCTGCAGAAAGAGCCGTAAACCAAAGGAGTGAAAAAAAAATACGTCTTATTGACATTTAGATATGGAGGACGGGAGAATCTGTTTCCTGACTATTTTCTCTATCGCTTTTTTATACATTTCTATTGTCTTGTCCTTATTACCTTTCAGTTCGTATGCCTTTCCAAGTTCATAGTATGTCATCTGGGAGTATGGATTGGCCACTGTTGCGCCCTCAAGGACTTCAATGGCCTTATCGTATTCCTTATTCAGGATCAACGCCCCTCCCAGTCCTGTCTTGATATCATTGGATTCAGGATCAAGTTCAACAGCCGTATTAAATGTCTCGAGGGCCTTTTCGGCATCATCAGTTTCAAGGTAGAGAAAACCTAGAAGAGTAAGCGATTCAATACGGTCAGGTTTGGCCTCCGCAGATTTGACAGCCGTATCAACAGCCTGGTCAAACATCCTCATATTGACGAATTTCATTGCAAGATTATACAGCCTCATTGACTCAAGCGTTGCATCATCTGTCTTTGCCTTCTGTGGAGACAGTACATGTTCAAGTTCTTCATCATTGATTTCACCCAGCAACTTTCGTACATACCCATCAAGTTTCATCTTGTATGTGAGAGGATGACTGGGTATATCATAGGCTACAGCTCCTTCTTTATTAACCAGTATGGTTGTGGGAAATACCCGTATTCCATAATCGCCGTATGCCCTGCGGTCAGAATCAATAAACAATGGACAGGAGATGTCCTTTTCCCTGATCATGTTAGCGGCTTCTTCCTGATCATCACTGCTCTGAATGATACAGATTGCCTGCACCCCTTTTTTATTGTACTTTTTCAGGACCTCATCAGTTTCCTTCAGGGCCATGGCCGACCTCTTCTGTCCTGTACGCCAGAAGAGGACAATTAATGTCTTGTCCTTAAAATTGCTGATAGAGACTGTATCTCCATTAGTGCTGGATAAGGAAAAATCAGGTGCACCATGTCCGAGGGGAATACTGATGGCACTGGACAAAGGCGCAAACAGCAATAAACATACCAGGAAATATACAAGTCTCATCATTCGTTCGTCACCTTTTTGACTCTGTCGTATTGTTTGATTTTATGACATCCAGGAGCACAACTGCCGCCTGATTCGGTCTTCTCATAGTTGACTGGCAGGTCCCAGACACCAAATGGAACAGACTCCCTGATATGCTTCGGAAAATTACTTGCATGCGTTTCATGACAGGCACGGCATGTCCTGCCTTTAATGGCCTTGTTCACATGCAGGAAGTGAAGGTTCTGGCTGCCGTTTCTGAAGTTTGTCAGCTTGGTAGTGTCAGGATTCAGGGCAATTGTTTTCTCATGACATCCAAAACAGAGATTATAATTTTCAACTGCAAAGGGTTTATAAAAGGTAGGCGGATAATCGTTTCTCAATATCCTGAAGCTGTTGGAACCATGAGGATTATGGCAACCGGAACAGTCCTTCTGTTTGATCGGACCGTGGTGGTCCGTGTTTTCTGCAAGCCATTTGGTTATATTCGCCACAGACTCGCCCTTCTCTCTCTTATATTCCTGATTATGACAGCTGAGGCAGAGGTCCATCGGCTCCATTTTCAGGTTCTTTGCGATCTGGGACATGTGTGCATCATGGCAGTTCAGGCATGATTTGTCCCTGTCGATAGCCCCATGTTTTACTGATACGTTACTTAACTGATTTTTTATGTCTTCATGACACCCAACGCACAACTCGGGAGCACCGGCCTCAAGCATGAACTCCTTTGCTGCAGAATGAGGGTTATGACAACTTGCGCAGTCTTCTGATACGGGCTTATGCACAAAGGCAGCCTGCTGTATGGACTCGGCCTTGTCTGTATGACACATGTAACAGAGCTCTGATCCTTTTGCCCTGAGGTTCTTTTCATAATCAGATACATGTGGTTCATGACAGGCAATGCATCCTCCAACAGCAGCCGGACCATGTACCCATTTGCCTTTGATAATTTCATCATCATGGCATTCAAAACAGACCTCTCCCCCCTTGGATACCATCTGGAATTTGTAGTCAGATCCATGAGGATTATGACATGATGTACATTCCCCTTCTTCTACCGGAGAATGGATAAATTTCTTTGTCTTGAAATTATCATGACATGAGTAACAAGCCTTTGATATATCTTCTATCGCTTTAAACTTGAACTTTTTCGGGTTCTCTATATGTCCCTTTGCTTCTCCGTGACATTTATCACAGGCCCCTTCACCTACTGGTCCGTGGACATACTTTACCTTATTAATATCTGCATGACATTTTGCAGTAATACAGGAAACAGTATTTTCAGCGGATTTTTTTTCCTGTGAATGAGATTCAGTCCCTGAAAAAATAACAGCAGCTGAACATATTAAAACTAAAACAATTAACAGTACAATACGTTCTCTTCTCATTATCCCTCCCAAATAACATAAACTAAAATGCTGGATGAAATATAATATAATTTAATTCGCTGTTTTTTCAAGTTTTTCATGTGGTGAAATATATATATTTTACTAAAAATTCCCGAAAGACCATATTTTATTCCTGCCCTCCTCCAATTTAATTACAACCAGTTTGTACCCTCGAAGATGCCCTGTCTGCGGGCAGGCAGGCGTTAGGTTGGGCAGAGCTGATACAATTTTGAAGTGCTAATAATCATTGAGACTTAATAATAATTGTGTTATAGAGATTATGTAACGAAGATTAGCTGATATGAATATTTCAAGAAGAGATTTTCTCAGATACACAACACTGACCGCAACCGGCACTGCTGCAGGACTTGCTGATGCAGAGTTCATGAGTGAGCTGCTGGCAATGGGCATGAAGCCCCCTTTCAATATAAGTCAGGTACCGACATTTTGTGAAATGTGTTTCTGGAATTGCGGTGCCATAGCAACCGTTGTCAATGAACGGGTCGTGAAACTTGAGGGGAATCCAGTATGCCCGAGGTCAATGGGAAAACTGTGCGCAAGAGGCAACGCCGGCATTGGACAGCTTTATGACCCTGACAGACTTAAACACCCGATGATAAGAACGGGCAGCAGAGGCGACGGGAAATACAGAAAGGCGTCATGGGATGAAGCTCTTCACTATGTAGCAGACAAAATGACCGGTATCAAGGAATCTTATGGGGCTGAGTCAATGGCATTTATGATGCATGGGGGAATCACGAGTCATCTCATGACCCTGCAGGGAGCATATGGCAGTCCAAATTTTGCTTTTCCTTCATTTGCCCAATGCAGAGGAGCAAGGGTTATAGCATATGAACTGACCTATGGAACAGATGTCGGGTCACCTGAACGGGTAGATTTAAGTAACAGTAAAGCCGTTGTTTTATTCGGGACGCATCTGGGCGAAAACATGCATAATTCCCAGGTGCAGGATTTTACTGAGGCCATTGGCAATAACGCCACCATAATTGTTGCCGATCCCAGGTTTTCAACTGCTGCAGGTAAAGCGAGGTACTGGCTTCCCATTAAGCCCGGAACAGATATGGCCCTTATCCTTGCATGGATTAACATTATCATTCAAAAAAAAATGTATGATCACGATTACGTCAACAGATATACTCTCGGGTTTGATGAATTAAAGAACACGGTAAAGGACTATTCACCTGAATGGGCCTCCGGGGAAACCGAAATTCCTGCCTCAATCATTGTTAAGACCGCAGTGGAACTTGCATCAAAGGCACCCTCGGTATGTGTGCACCCCGGACGCTTCACTGCATGGCACGGAAATGATACCCAGCGCGAAAGAGCAATAGCCATTCTTGGAGCAATTCTCGGTACATGGGGCAGGCAGGGAGGAATATATCTCCCTACCAAATCCTTGCTCCCCATGCCAGAAAGCAAAGCTTTTCCAAAACCTGACCGGCCAAGCCTTACCGGCGGACCGCACCGTTTTTCAAAACCGCAGTTAATGCAGGAAGTCAGAAGAGCAACTATCGAGGAAACACCCTATCCGATAAAAGGATGGGTTGTGGCAGGCACTAATATGCT
>CALZJD010000018.1 GCA_945787795.1 Thermodesulfovibrionia bacterium
CCACCCTTACCTTTGAAATCCTTTTAATCGGGTGTTTGAGGAACTTCTCCCCTGTGCTGACAAACTTTTCCGGAGAATCAGTGACGAAAAATTCCATTACAGGCCTGTTGCCTTCATGGCGAAGCAGCCCCTTATCAGCAAGAACACTGCTCACTTCCATGGCTGTTTCAACGGCCGAGTCAATCAGGGGAATACCCACGATTTCTCCTATTACATTTTTTATCATTGGATAATGAGTGCATCCAAGGACAAGTACACCTGCACCGTTATTAATAATGGAAGATAGATATTTCCTTGCTGTAAGATTGACAATTTCTCCATCGAGCCATCCCTCTTCGATCAGGGGGACAAAAAGAGGACAGGCAACACCCGTAACTTCAACAGATATGTCAATCGCCTTAATGGCCCTTGTATACGACCCGCTGTTGATTGTCGTTTCTGTACCTATAACAGCCACTTTGTCTGAACGTGCCCTTTTCACCGCAGCCCTGGCACCCGGTTCAACAACACCGATAACAGGAATGGGAAACTCCTTGAGAAGCATATCAAGACTTATGGCAGAAGATGTATTACAGGCAACAACAAGGGCCTTAATTCCCTTTGAAGTCAGGAACTCAGCATTTTCAAATGAATATCTCGATACTGTTTCAGCAGACCGTACCCCATAGGGAACGCGTGCTGTGTCACCAAGATATATAATATTCTCCCAGGGCAAATGCTTCATCACTTCTTTCATCACGGTGAGTCCGCCAACCCCTGAGTCAAATATGCCTATAGGTCGTTCATCAGAAAATTCCTGCAATCTCTTCTCCTATGGGTTGTGAAATATCGATATGACCTCCAAGGCTGTCAGTTTCGTTACCTTCAATTAAAATTTTCATTGCTGTCAGGCCCGGGATGCTTAATCTTAAATTATTGAACAGACCGGCCAGAAAGTTTAATTCCTGGGAAATGTCCATATGATAATTTTTCTTTAACTCATCGCTGAAGTCCATATAGATCAGGCCGTCCCTGTCAAGGTATAAGTCAAGGAGCTTCACATCATACTGTTCAACCATTTTTCTTATCGTGTCCTCTGCTATAACAAGCATCCTGTCCTTCCTTGGTACATTACCGCTTTTTACTGCAGGGACGCTTGTACTGGTTTCATACAGTCTGCCTGTCTGCTCTGGCTTTTTCTTGCTTTCGCTCAATGCCTGTCTGGTTTGAATTTCAGTTATAAACGTGGACTCAAAGGCAAATTTATCTTTCAGAAAAATATAGCTCACACCTGCACTGAGTATATAGACAGACAGCAGTACAATGACAATCGGCCAGCGTCTGTTTTTTGTCTTCCTATTACCCTTTTTCGTCTTCTTCATAATTATAAAATCCCTGATAGAGTGTGTTTGCCATGTCAGCTTTAAGGTCTTCACCATAATTGGCATCATTAAATGAAGGAAGCTCAATGATAACAGCTGCCGAATTAATTTTTGATAATATTCCGTACGGCAGGGGTCTGACAGAAACCATATCATCACCAAAATCTGCTGATATGGCTTTCTTGATCGCGCTGACCAGTTCTTCTGACTCTGTTAAATATTCCTCCTGACCCCTGTTTTGAATATAGGGTTTTATGATTTCAGAAACCTGCCCTGTCATAACAGGAACATAAATGACCATTTCCCTGTGATTTCCCACATGAATGCTTATAAAAACATCTGCCTCTTTTTCATTTGCATATTGTATCCTGTCGTTTTGACCCATAAAGCGGTCACTTCTCCTGGTCAGTAGACTGCGGGATGCCCCCCTGTTTATCAGGGCCCCGAGCTTTTTTGCTATATCAAGGACAATGTTTTTTTCTATATGCTTTCCTTTATTAATCCCTTTTTCATACCCCCCATGTCCCGGGTCTATTACAACAGTCTTGCTCTTTCGCAAATCTCCTTTCTTATCTTCCTTTGGTATCACAAGAGGAAGGAATGCGTTCTGTTTGACTTTTAGATGCACATCTATGACAAGTCGCGTTGGATGTTTTAATGTAAATACTTTAAGACCACGGAAATCTCCGGGAGCGAATGTAACACTTTTTTTATCGGTCCTTCTGTATTCGAGTACTTTTTTCTCGGCCTCGATAGCAAAATCTGAGGTTGAAAACCGCACAAGAACATCTTTTCCTCTTTGATACACATGGGCATTTTCAATGATGGACTCTTCTCCCTCCATAACAATCCGTACGAAGTCAAGGTGATGACTGGACCTTAGCTTAACTACGCTGGTTTCACCTGCGGAATAACAGGGCCAAACGAGAATGAGAAAAAATATAAATACGAATTTTTTCATATGCCAATATTAGCATTTCCTGCAGTTGATATTCCATTTTCAGGGGTTTCACTGAACATTGCTGAATCAGGAAAATGCATAATCCGATGTATTACCACAAAATTTTATTCTCGCCATTGTTCAAAGGTTGCTCACCTATGCTCAATTTTTTTACAGGTTATGCATTGTAACCTTGAACTATTTTGAACAACTGTTGAACTACTGTTGAACGATGTTTGCAAAGAACCTAAAATATATAATCAAAGCAGGTTTAATTTTGACTTACCGGGATTTATAAAAAAGGGCTGTTCCCAACCTTACCTATGTGACTCAAAGAGTATTTCTTCCACCATCTGGCACAGGACATGACCAAGGGTAATATGGGTCTCCTGTACCCTTGGCGTATCATTTGAGGGTACGGCAAAAACATAATCAGACATGGAAGCCAGCTTGTCCCCCTTTGCTCCTGTAAGAGCAACAACCTTAAGTCCTTTTTTTATTGCTGTTTCAACCGCCTTTATCACATTTGGAGACGTACCACTGGTACTCATGGCAATGACAATGTCACCGTCCTGGGCAAGGGCCTTGAGCTGCCTCTCAAATATGGTGGAATAGTCATAATCATTAGCTATCGATGTAATCACTGCCATGTCTGTGTTCAGTGCTATGGCAGGAAATGCAGGACGCTCCCTCTGAAACCTGTTAATAAATTCAGCCGCAATATGAGATGCATCACAGGCGCTCCCCCCATTGCCAAAAAGCAGGAGTTTGCTGCCGTTCTTCAGGGTATCTGCAATAAGTCGGGAAACTTCTATGATGGTCTCCATATATTCGTCAACAAACTTCTGTTTGACCGATATGCTGTCCCTGAATGACTTTAGGATCTTGTCCCTCATTTTATTACCTGTCCTCCGTTATAATTTCAATCTCATTTGAAAAATCACTTTCGGTCTTTCCCACTGCAGTAACCTTGTATCGGTAACTGGATTTCTTTTTGATATCTTCATCAATAAAAGCGGGAACAACTGTCTCTCCTGCCTTTACATACCCATCACCGTCAGATCGATAAACCCGGTAAGACGCGACCCCCTGCTCCTGTATTTCGCTCCATGAAAGAACAACCGTTTTACCTGTAAAAACGCCAACAAGACCTGAAGGCGCATCAGGCTTCTCACCCACAACGTCTTTCATCTCTTTAGACATGTCTTCTTCCTTATTCTTCTCTTCAATAACTATTATCTCTTCCTCGTCAGCAGCCTGGTAAGGGTAAGGCAGAAAAGGATCGCCCCTTCTGCCGCAGGATACCGCAGAAAGAATGACCAGTGAACTGGCGATAAGGAAAAAATAGCACAGAATATACCGTAGCCTGTTTTTTACGAAAAGAAAATACACTTTAATAATATTATGTTGTGTTTCTGAGTTTTTTGATACGTGCTGTTACGTGCTTAATTGATGTGCTTCCGTACGATTTCTTTCCCTTAACTGATGCCCCTGCAGTAATACATTCAGATATATCTTTACCAATAAGTTTGGAAAAACCCTTAAGCTCATTTACTTCAAGCTGCTCAAGTGTCCTGCCCTTATCAGTGCAGTAGCTGACTATCCTGCCCGTGACTCCATGGGCCTCCCTGAAGGGCATACCTTTTTTTACAAGATACTCCGCAATATCAGTCGCTGTCAGAAAACCGGCAAAAGTGGCTTTTGCCATGTTGTCCCTGTCAAAGCGGATCTTTTTCATCATCTGACACAGCACATGCAGACAGGCGCTGACAGTATCAACCGTATCAAACAAAGGCTCCTTGTCCTCCTGCATGTCCCTGTTATAAGCAAGAGGCAGCCCCTTCATCAAAGTCAGAATTGCTATCAGGTCTCCATAGACCCTTCCTGTCTTACCCCTGACCAGTTCGAGAATATCAGGGTTTTTCTTTTGAGGCATAATGCTCGATCCTGTGGTAAAGGCATCGGGCAGCTGGACAAATCCGAACTCCTCGCTGTTCCACAATATAAACTCTTCCGAAAGTCTGGAGAGATGTAACATGAGGATACTGGATACAGAAATAAATTCTGCTACAAAATCCCTGTCTGAAACAGTATCAATACTGTTTTCAGAAACAGAAGAAAATTTTAACAGTTTAGCAACATACGTCCGGTCTATGGGAAATGTAGTGCCGGCAAGGGCTGCAGAACCAAGAGGAAGAACATTGACCCTCTTATGACAGTCCTCAAGCCTCTGCCTGTCCCTCTCAAGCATCTCATAGTAAGCAAGCAGATGATGAGAAAGCAGCACAGGCTGAGCCCTTTGAAGATGGGTATATCCGGGCATGACCGTATCAATATGTTTATCGGCAAGAGACACCAGCACTCTCTGGAATGCCTTGACATGTTTTATTATTTCTTTAATCTCATAACGAAGAAAAAGTCTTACATCAAGGGCCACCTGATCGTTCCTGCTCCGTGCCGTATGAAGCTTGCCCCCGACAGGTCCGATCTTTTTTATAAGTGCATGCTCTATGTTCATATGTTTGCCAGCATGCTTACATGGGCTATGCTCCCCTCAATGTCATATTTCCAGAGTCTGACATCAAAAGAAATTGAAGAAGTAAAGTCCTCCACAACCTTTTCGGTCTTTTCCTTAAACCCTCCTGACCAGAGCTTTTTCATGAAAGTAAGAATAAACCTTAGTATTGCGAGTAGTCAAGTTTGGAAAGGTATATTCAGGGTAAAGAAGGAATAATAATACCATGGCCCCACTTCACCCCCCTTTTCAAGAGAGGAATTGTAACCCCTCCTGACCTCCCCTTGCAAAGGGGAGGTTATAAAAAGCCCACAATAATGTATCATTACATTTATGAAAATTGTGGGCCTTGGACAATGCGCGCTTGATCATTCATTTGTAATCGATTTCCTTCCTGAGCCTGACACCAAAAAGGAAGTGATGCAGTGGGAAATCAACGGCGGCGGACCCGTTGCAACTGCACTTGTCAGTCTTTCCCGTCTCGGCATGGACTGCACGTTTCATGGGATTATTGGTGATGATGAAGCAGGAGTAAAAATAAGAGATTCTCTTGAACGTGAACACATACATACAACCGGCCTGATTACCCGTCCCGATTCACACTCACAGGCAGCATTTATTGCTGTTGAAAAAGCAACAGGTAAAAGAACAATATACTGGAAACGTCCTTCTGCAGAGACGTTACGACCTGAAGAACTGACCGATGATTTCCTTGCAGGCGCAGACTTTCTGCTTATTGACGGCTTGATGTCTGAAGTATCCATGCATGCGGTAAAAAGGGCCAAAGAAAAATCTGTTCCTGTCATGCTCGATGCCGGCAGAGTAAGGCAGGGCATGATTGAGCTTGCACATGCATCTGATTATGTTGTCTGCTCGGAAGAGTTTGCCAGGGAATTTTGTGCGGACTCAGGCGATTTCATCCCTGAAAAGGCCTTGGAAAAAATGCAGGCCTTTAACGCAAAGGCTTTGACCCTGACTCTTGGAAGCAGGGGGAGTTTTACCCTGACAGGGAAAGAATTATTCCACACTCCTGCATTCAGGGTTGAAGTTCTTGATACAACCGGGGCCGGTGATGTCTTTCACGGAGGGTACATATACGGACTGCTGCAGAACTGGGAATTAAAAGATGTTACGCGGTTTGCATCTGCATGCGCTGCTTTAAAATGCAGAAAACTCGGAGGAAGGTCAGGTATCCCTGATTTAAAAGAAGTTGAAAATTTACTCTTGTCCTGTGATGACAGTAACCGTACATAATTGTCACCATTTTATTTCATTCAGGAATAAACAGCGCTTGCAAACAGGAATAGCACAACAAGAATATAGAGTGTTAATCCTACAACTATCCGTTTGATATTTAAGTCCTTAAGCATAATTATTCTCCTGCAATTCAAAATTCCTGTCATCTATTAATTCATGAAACGTTGAGAAAATACAAATGCAACTAACGTGCCAACATGCAGACATTCTCTAACAGCTTGTAATTTAACAATATTTAAAGCACAAAAATCAAGGGTGTCAGATCGAGGAGAGCAGATTTGTATGACATCTCATGCAGTTCAATCATTATTTGAAACCTGTATCAGGTTATTGACTCCCGGATGCATAACCAAAACAGCAACATAATTATCTGATATAATATGTGCAAAAAAATTTATGTATTTTCTTCCTGTTTCACTTGCCATATTCCTGTTATTACTGTGTCTTGTCCCTTTCTTTATATTCATACTCCCTGCAGTTGCATATATATCAGGGGTAATGGGAATACTCATAGGCGCTGACCTGTTGAGGCTGCACCAGTTAAAGAAATTCGGCATTTCATTCTTAAGCATTGGCGGAGCCGGAGTATTTGACGGGATATTCATCGTCGGTATAATTTCAGTCCTGCTTGCTTGATCGGATATGATCACATGGTCATAAATAATTCAGAAATAATATAGTTTATGTGTTACAGATTAAGTTTTTGTTTATTAAATAAGTTCACTTGAACCCTGGAACCCTTAAACCCCTGCCTGCCGGCTGGCGGGCTTGACCCTTTTTTACCAGGAGGTTTTTATGCAGGAAATGGAAAGACACAAGGCCTTTGAACTTGCTTCACCTTTCCCTTATGTCCTTGTTGTGACCCAGGATAAACGAGACAGGCCCAATATAATGGGGCTTTCATGGTGGACGTTTACATCCTGGGACCCTCTCATGATTGCAATTTCTGTGGGTAATAAAAAATATACTCATGAGTGCCTTGAGTATCATAAGGAGTTCGTGATCTGCTTCCCATCTGAGGGACAGGAAAAGGACGGATGGCTCTGTGGGAAAAAGAGCGGCAGAGATATTGATAAATTCCAGGAGACAGGCTTTAAACCTGTCCATTCAAAAATTGTAAAGCCCCCTATCATAGATGGTTCAACCGTGGCGTATGAATGCAAAGTTATTAAGCATGTTGAAACAGGTGACCACACCCTTTTTATCGGTAACGTGGTTGCAATCCATGGTAATCCGGACAGATTAAACCATCTCTATTCGATTCATTACACAAAACTGATAAGCATCGGGTCTGGCGGGGAAATCAATATGGATTTGTAGGCGCACGCTGCACCGTGCCTCTGCCGACACGATCTACAATACATATGACATATATCATGTCAAAAACATTACAGATTGTATATTTTATGTTAAAGTTATCTAAATGATTATTTTATTAAGACATATTATTCTGCCTGTTCTGCTGATTATTTTTATCACGCCTGTATCTGTATTTTCAAAAAAGGCAGACACAATTGACGAGCTTATTGCAATGTATGACATAACACCATGTGCTGAGTGTCATGAAGACAAACATGCTGAATGGAAACATGCTGAATGGAAGACATCTACCATGGGAAACTCAGTAATTGATCCGCGCGTCCTGAGGGGATGGAGAACATTTATAAAACTGGAACTTGATCAGGAAGAAACACTGTCAAGGAAAGACCTTACCATATGTTTAAACTGCCATGTGCCTCACATTAAAGATGCATCAGAAAAACTCATTCTGCAGATTGCTGATCTTGTCATCATATCGGTAGAGCATAGCGACAGCTCAAAAAGGGAAGCAGCGAAGAAGGAACTGTCAAAGCTTAACCTTAATTGCCTGGGCTGTCATAACCTGAAGGCCACCGGATTCAACACACAGCCAAAGCCCGGAGTCATTTATGTTCCGAATGATATTAATACGGATGCTCATGAAGAAGCCGGATATGAAACAATTAAATCTGAATTTATGAAAACATCAGACTTTTGCGCCCAGTGTCATCATTGTCCGCCTGAAGTGCCATGGGAAAGCTGCCCTACTCTTTATACAACCTATATAGAGGATTTTATAGGCAAGGGGAGAAAGGAAACATGTCAGGAATGCCATATGATGGGAGAAGAAAAAAGTCATAAATTTCTTGGACCTGAAAATTCTGACTTTCTCAAATCAGCAATTACCCTCACTCTTGATGCCAGACCCACCAGGTATATTGACACCTATGAAGGAAAAATGTTTCCGGCTCTTGCCCTGAAAATAAACCTGACAAACAACGCAGGACACACCATACCTCATGGCTGAGCATTCACGCCCACGGCGGTCATGGAGGTGACCGTGAAAAATCAGGATGGCAAAGTGATCTTGACGGATAAAAAGGTGTTTCACGTGGGAGACCTGTATTTCAAGGGGGGCAAGCAGGTGGCTATGGCTGAATGGGATGTCACCGCAACCGAGCACTTTGACCTGGGCTTGAAGGCCCTTGAAACTGACACCCATACGTACATCATTCCCCTGAAAACTGATATTACGCATGCAACTGTTGAAGCAGAGTTCAATTATTTATATACCAGGGATGAGACGTTTCCTGTGCAGAAGGTAGTTAAGGAAATTGTTATCGAAAAGTATTGAGGAATTAATCCTTCCTGTAAGCTCCCAGGGTTTTGTAATCCTTCTTTAGCTGATCTAACAGCTTATCACGCTTCTTAAACAGCTCTGAATGTGAACGGGGCTTTACCCTGTTCAAAATGTAGCTTGTGAAAAAAGGAAGCATAAGGCTGCAGTCACCATAGGAGACAATTGTACGGGAAAGCGCAGCGGGATCGATCTTGCCCCATGACACTGCTTCTGAAGGAGTAGCACCGCTTAATCCTCCTGTATCGGGACGGGCATCGGTAAACTGTATAAAAAAATCATGCCCGTGTTCAGGCAGGCCAAGGACTTCCTGTATATGCGGCTCGGTCTGAAGCACAAAGTTTTTCGGGCTTCCGCCTCCCAGCAAAAGCACCGCACTTTTTCCCTTTCGTTTTTTAATGTCATATACATATCCGGTCACTTCATTAATATCCCTATGAGTATCAAGATGAATGGGTTCGTCTTCTAGCTGCAGGGCAGCCATGTTCATCCCGATGCTTGAATCAGCCGGGGATGAAGTATGAACAGGCACCCCTGCTTCATATGCCACGGCAAGCAGGCTTTCATCCTTAAGCCCGGGATTTGCCCTGATTATCTCTCTGCCCAGTAATGCATGAATATCAGCGCTGGAGCACGGATCAGGAAGGTTTTGCCTGTTCTTTCTTAACACCTCACGTACATAATTATCAGTGTCAAGGAGCGCATCATAATTAAGAAAAATATCATATATGCGGATAACCCCTTTTTCCCTGAGCTCTTCATCATCAGCACATGCATGGCCCTCACAGAATTCATACCCCAGGACATGATGAAGATCATGATATAGGTTTGCTCCTGTTGACACTATCCAGTCCACCAGACCTGCCCTGATCAGGGGGATCAGACAGCTTCTCCCGATTCCGGCTGGTACAAGCGCCCCGGAAAGGGACACCCCGATCCGGACATTCTTTTTTGCAATCTGCTTCGTAAAAAGTTCACAGGCCTTTCTGAACGTGCCTGCGTTAAATGAAAACAGTGCACCATCCACAACCTCATCAACAGTCATCCCCTTCTTAATGGGTGCCGGTCTTAGAGCAGCACGGCTGCCAGGGCATCTTTTACTCTTCTTACTTTTGTTCATTTAATGTTTGAATAATACTAAGCGTGTTCTTTGAATGTGCTATAAAAAATATCACCTATATTAACATATCACTGTTTGACCCATATTTTGCAGATATTTAGGTTAATGGCTTCCAGTCCAAAGGGACGGGGGATCTTCTTTTCCTCCCACTTGACGGGGGAGGATTTAGGTGGGGGTGAACCTTTTTATTTCTATAAAAAAAGAAAGCTCTCAAAGCTATTCTTCTAACAATTACTATTAACTATAATCTTAAAACAAATGTCAATCAGTTAATAACTTATAACTAATAACAATTTTCACAAATCAACGATTTTTTAAAATCTGGCTGTCCGGCTTCTCACTGGCCACAACAGAAATACCTGAAGGGTCCATTGAGGCACGCCAGTAGGGTTCCTTGCTCTTGAAGCCTATGCGCACATTTCTCCCGATAACATTATATGAATCAATGATGGATTTTTTAATCTTACATCCCTTTTTAAGAACCACACTGTCCATTATGATGGAATCTCTCACTTCAACTCCGTCTTCTATAATTACACCTTTTCTGATGACAGAATTAACTATTTTAGCTTTATTAATTATTGCGCCTTCAGCGATAATGCTGTTAATTATCTCACCCCCCAAAATCCTGGTAGCAGTCATTTCATTTAATGATGGGCGAACCGGCCACATTTCATTGCTCATATCAAAAACAGGTTTTTCACCGAGCATGTCCTGATGGGCCTCCCAGAAAGCCTGTATCGTTCCCACATCTCTCCAATATCCCTTTTCTTCATATGATTTCACGCCCGGAATTCTGTTTGTGGCAAAATCATAGGCATATAAACTGTCACCTCCCTTTAACAGGTTCGGAATGACATTTTTACCAAAATCATTTTCCTTGTTCTGCTCTGCCTGTACAAGTCCCTTGATCAGGACATCGGCATTAAAAATGTAATTACCCATCGAACAGTATGCTCTTTTGGGATCACCGGGCATGTGGGGAGGGTCCTCGGGTTTCTCAATAAAGTCTTTTATCCTTCCGTCCTTTTTGGTATCTATAATTCCAAAAGAGCTGGCCTGATCTATGGGAACAGGCATGGCAGCCACGGTGACATCAGCATTTCGCTCAAGATGAAAGTCGATCATCTGCCTGATATCCATCCGGTAAACATGGTCTGCCCCAAAAACGATCACAAGTTCAGGTTTATGCTGACGTATAAGGTTCATATTCTGAAAAACCGCGTTGGCCGTCCCCTGAAACCAGTCAGGACCGTATCTCATCTGGGGAGGAACTACAGTGACAAAATGATCGGTTATAACAGAAGAGAGCCCCCAGTTTGCCCGCACATATTCTATAAGGGACTGTGATTTATATTGCACCAGAAGGTATATCGAGAATATCTGAGAGTTAATAAGGTTGCTCAGGACAAAATCAACAATACGGTAGCGGCCCCCAAAAGGCACAGAGGGTTTTGACCGCTCAAAGGTAAGGGGAAAAAGCCTTTCGCCCCTTCCCCCTGCCATAATCATCGCGAGAACTTTAGGATAAGCCATAATATTTACCTATCAAATAAACTACAGACTGTCAAATAATTGTCCTGCATTATAAGGAGACTGTTAAGATAAATGAAAAAGGATTAAATTGCAAGATTCATAATTTATCCATATTTTATCTTTACAATAGCCTCCAGGTGATATAATCTAATTGTCTTCATAAAAACGGTAAAAATAACAATAACAGGAGGAAAACATGACTGGATTATTAAGAACAATTCTAATATTAACACTGCTCTTGGCTATTCCGGGGTGCTCAGGCGACGCGGACAGGGAAAAGGCCGGGACTGAAAAGCCCGGAACAAAACAGACCATTATTAAATCTGCTCCGGTTGATAAAAAGGACATTACAGAAGAGATAGCGGTTCAGAAAAATAATGAGGTTAAAAAAGAAAAAGAATTCGCTCAGGACAAAACTATTACCACAGGAGGTGCCGATTTCCTGGACACCTTAAATGCCTCTCTGGCTGATGTAGCTGAGACAGTCAAACCATCTGTTGTAAACATATCAACAACAAAAACAATTTCAATGAAAGACCATCCTCTTGGCAATTTCATGGATGATCCTTTCTTCAAAAAGTTTTTTGGCGACAGATTATATCCCCATGACGGAAAGAAAAAGTATAAATCATCTGCACTCGGATCAGGAGTAATAGTAACAAGCGACGGATATATCCTTACGAACAATCATGTCGTACAGGACGTTGATGAGATCAAAGTTGTACTGCACGACAGAAAGGAGCTTCCGGGCAAAGTCATTGGAGGTGATCCCAAGTCAGACCTTGCAATCGTTAAGGTAGACGCAAAAGACCTCCCAGCTATACAGATGGGCAGATCAGATAAAATGAAAGTCGGCGAACTGGTTATCGCTATTGGAAATCCCTTCAGCCTGGGTCATACAATAACCATGGGAATAGTCAGCGCGATTGGCCGTTCAAACGTCGGCATAGCTGAGTATGAAGATTTTATCCAGACCGATGCCGCGATCAATCCGGGCAACTCCGGCGGCGCGCTGGTCAATGTACATGGGGAACTCATTGGTATTAATACTGCCATCTTCTCAACAAGCGGTGGTTATATGGGTATAGGATTTGCCATCCCCTCTGATATAGCAAAGGCTAACATGCAAAGCATAATCAAGCATGGCAAGGTTGTACGTGGATGGCTGGGTGTCCAGATACAGAACATCACGGATGAGCTGGCCAAGCATTTTGAAATAAAGGAAGATAATGGCGCCCTTGTAACTAACATACTGCCCGGCACTCCTGCTGAAAAAGCCGGCTTTCAAAGAGGTGACATTATTGTTGAATTCAACGGAAATACTGTTGTTGATACAACTGACCTCAGAAATCAGGTTGCTGCTACCCTTCCGGGTACGGAAGTTAAGATAAAAGTTATACGGGAAGGTAAAAGCAAAGTCATCCCGGTCACTATTGGCGAGCAGACAGGTGATAAAAAGGATGTGGCAGGAGACTATGAGAATGCGCTCTCCGGTGTTCATATTCAGGAACTGACACCGGACATAAAGCAGGGCCTTGAGATCCCTGACAAGACATCAGGTGTAATAGTAACAAACATAGAAGAAGACACTCCTGCAGCAGAGCTCTTAAAGAAAGGTGACGTTATCCAGGAGATAAATAGAAAAAGCATAAATGACCTTGAAGCCTATACTGAAGTAGTTTCGAAGATCAGTAAAAAGGAGAGCGTGCTTCTTCTGGTATTCAGATCAGGCGGATATATTTATGTTACATTAAGTCCGTAGTCTTCAGGTATATAATGTTGATCCTTCATAATGTAGGGGTGAACGGCCGTTCGCCCCTACAGCCCAAATTGAATAACAAATCATGTAAAATACTTCATGCTTTTAAACCATGTAGCACTAGTCAATGCCACCGAAGAGCAGGCCGAAAGGTTTTATGGAGAGTTTCTCGATCTTGAGAAAACCAGGGAGTATACTGTCACGTCCGGGCTGGCGGAACAGCTTTTCAGTCTGAACAGAGACATAAAGGCTGTTGTGTATGAAAAGGACAGTATAAGGTTTGAAATTTTTATTTACCCTGACTCAATCCCTGCGACGTCTGATATACGACATACTGCCCTGTTTGTAGATGACCTTTCTGCCTTTCTGGAAAGGGCCGGCCGGTTTCAGGTAAAACACATTATCGGTACGATTCCGGAAAAGACGGTCCACTTCATCACGGACTATTCCGGGAACCTGATAGAAGTAAAACAGAAGCCATAGCTTTGCCCGGGTAAAAACATATGATTGGAGCAATAGCCGGAGACATCATTGGTTCAGTCTATGAATGGCGTCCGATTAAAACCAGGGACTTCCCTCTTTTTGACCCGGGATGCCGTTTCACAGACGACACTGTTCTGACAGTTGCAGTTGCAGATGCGATTCTTACAGGGCGTTCATACCAGGAGTCAATGAGAGAGATGGGAAGAAAGTATCCTGATGCAGGATACGGCGGATCATTTATCCAGTGGCTTTTCTCAGACAACCCTCAGCCGTACAACAGCTGGGGAAATGGCTCTGCCATGCGGGTAAGCCCCGTCGGCTTTGCCTTTAATACAGAAGAGAAAGTCCTGACAGAAGCCGAAAAGTCAGCGGAGATCACACACAACCATCCCGAGGGGATCAAGGGAGCACAGGCAACAGCGCTTTCGATATTCCTTGCCCGCACAGGACATAAAAAGGAAGTCATCAGGTCAGAGATCATTCAGCGTTTTGGATACGATCTTGACCGGACAGCTGATAATATCCGTCCAGCCTATTCCTTTGACATCTCATGTCAGGGAACAGTACCGGAGGCGATCATCTCCTTTCTTGACTCAGACTCATATGAAGATGCCATCCGAAATGCTGTCTCATTGGGCGGAGACAGTGATACCCTCGCCTGTATCACCGGTGGCATTGCCGAAGCTTTCTACAATGGCGTTCCTGAGAAGATTGCAGTAAAGGCCCGTAAAATTCTGACCCCTGAGCTTCTCAGGATAACAGATGACTTTTACCTTCAATATATACCTGGCAACTCCTGTTATTAACTTCTTCCTTCTTCCTTCTTCACTCGTCACGCGTCACGCGTTATTCGTCACTCTTTACATTTCATCACATCAGTCAATAGGGTATACTTATAACTGTCATTTAATAATATTATTTTAAAGACATTCTTTTATGCCTGAATTTGATTTTCTCAGATCTTTAGTCATCATCTATGGACTATCTGCCATTGTGGTCTTTACCCTTGGTAAAATACGTGTCCCATCCCTGATAGGTTTTCTTATAGCAGGAGTCCTGCTTGGTCCATATGGATTTGAGCTGATAAGCGATGTCCATCTTGTTGAGATTTTTGCTGAAATAGGCATTGTCCTTCTCCTGTTTACCATAGGCATGGAGTTTTCACTGAAGAAGATCATGTCCCTGCGAAAAACCATCTTTGCCGGTGGATTTCTTCAGATCCTCATAACCAGCCTGATTGTTTTTTTCATTACCGTAAACTCAGGGTATGACACCAACTCATCGATTGTGATCGGTGGACTGGTTGCTTTGAGCAGTACAGCTATAGTGCTCAAGCTTCTCTTTGACAGGGCAGAGATAGATACCCTGTATGGAAAGTCCAGCCTGGGCATTCTGATCTTTCAGGACCTCAGCGTGGTCTTTTTTTTATTGCTGCTTCCCATGCTGAATGCGCATGAAGGCGGTATCTTGAATGTATTAAAAATTCTGGCCGAGTCGTTTCTTTTCATTACCGTGGTTATAGTATCTGCACGCCTGCTTGTCCCGAAACTGCTCCACCAGATCGTACGCAGCAGGATCAGGGAGCTTTTTGTTATCAGCATTATCTTCATATGTCTTGGCACAGCCTATCTTACCTATGCGCTTGGCTTTTCTCTTGCTCTCGGCGCTTTTATTGCTGGACTTGTTGTATCGGAATCTGAATACTCTTTTCAGGCGATATCAGATATAATTCCCTTTAAGGACAGTTTTAACGGCCTCTTCTTTATATCCGTGGGCATGCTCATGGATGTAAATTTTTTTCTGTCCAATGCCGGATATATCATGCTGATTGTCCTGACAGTAATCACTGTTAAAATAGTATCTACTACTTTGGCAGTGCTTCTTACCGGCAGCCATCTGAGAATAGCCCTTCACAGCGCCCTGGTCCTGGCACAGGTAGGTGAGTTTGCCTTTATACTGGCTGTATCGGCATTGAAACTTGATCTTATCTCTGACACTGTTTACCAGTACTTTCTCTCATCGACTATCATTACAATGCTTCTTACGCCGTTACTGTTCTATATATCACCCCCTGTCTCCACCTGGGTAACATCAAGAAAAATCCTTGCACGTTTTGAATCCATTAAGGCCGTTGAGCAAAAAAGGGGGTTCAGTGAGAGAAAATCAGACCATGTTATTATTGTCGGTTTTGGACTGAACGGAAAAAACCTGGCCCTTGTATTAAAGGAACTTGAGGTGACATATATGGTCCTTGAAATGAACAGCCAGACAATAGAAGAAGCACGAAAACAGGGAGAACCCATAATCTATGGTGACGGCACCAGCAGGGAAATACTTCTTAAAATGAATATCGAAAGGGCAAGGGTAATTGTTATCTGTATAAGCGATCCATCAGCAACAAGAAACATAGTCCTGACAGCGAGAAAAATGAATCCAGATATTTATATAGTGGTAAGGACCAGGTTCCTGTCCGAGGTTGAGGACCTGATAAAAACAGGCGCTGATGAAGTAATACCTGAAGAGTTTGAAACATCTATTGAGCTCTTCTCACGGGTGCTGAAGTTTTATAATATGCCCAGGTCCCTGATCGGCCAGTATGCCGACAGGTTCAGGAACGACCACTACCAGATGTTTATACGTGGTGAGACCCCGAAGCAGCTGTTTCAGGACACCATTGCTCTCATGCCCCATATAGATTATGAAAGTTATATTGTGGAGAAAGGTTCTGTGTCAGCAGGTAAAACTTTCAGGGAATCATCCATTCATGAAAAAACCGGCTCCTTTGCCGTAGCAGTAAAACGCGGAAATGAAACCATCCATGGGATCAGGGCTGACTTCCAGTTACAGGAAAATGATATTGTCTTTTTAATTGGAAATAAACAGTCTCTTGAAGAGGCAGATAAACAGTTTTTTAAAAAAAGGACATAATCTGTCACCTGTATGACCAATTTCATCTTCACACATAACCTCCTGGCTGTTTCAATGCCTGTATCTGATTATAATTTTGCCTGTTACTGTTATTTATGGTATTTTATAAAGACCTGACCATATCTGATATCAGCCATTTTTAATTATTTTATCCGGAAAGGAGCAAAGAATGATTAAATTAACAAACATAAAGCTTCTCATTGTCATATTTACGCTCAGTTCAATGATATTTTCACATCCCCTTTACGCTGATGATGTAACAGATTCTATTGATGAAGCTTTAGATGCTTACAAAGAGGGAGAGTATACCGATGCTGTTGATAGCCTGAATTATGCTTCCCAGCTTATCCAGCAGAAAAAGAGTGAAAACCTGACCATGTTTCTTCCTGAACCTTTGGAGGGCTGGACATCCAAAAAATCCAAATCCAGCGCTGCAGGAGCATCCATGTTTGGAGGAGGGATTACCGCAACCCGGCAATATATAAAGGGGAAAAATAACATAACCATTGAGATCGTGGCTGATTCACCCGTGATTCAGAGTATGATGATGATGTTTTCCAACCCCATGTATGCTACATCTGACGGAGGGAAGCTTGAGAAAATCAAACGTCAGAAGGCAATCGTTAAATTTGATCCTGACGCCAACCGGGGAGACATAAAAATAGTTGTTGCAAACCGCTTTCTTGTAACGGTTAAGGGTAACAGAACAACCGTAGAAGATTTAAAGGCCTATGCAAAAGCAATAGATTATAAAAAAATGGCTGTAATGCAATAGATAAAGAAAGACAAGAGTTATATGTTAATTGTTAATTGTTAATTGTTATTTGTTGTTCGTTATTAGATATTAGTTATTAGTTACCCGTTACGCGTCACTTGTTATTTGTAATCCGGTCATGACATTTCCGGTGCATTGTTGGAAACAAACTTACCATTAACTTGTTGAAATATAATATTAGGAGGACATATGAAAAAAATACTTATTTTTCTGATGTGCATTTCTATTATGGTCCCTGCTCTTGTTTCTGCAGAGGGCAATCTTCGTCATTCTATCATGGTATCCAAATTTGAGAACCGCTCAAACTGGTCCGGCCAGTGGCGGCTGGGTGATACGTTCGGCGCCATGCTCACGGACAGTCTCCAGCAATCTAAAAAGTTTATTGTACTCGGTGAAAAGGACATGAGAAGGGAAGCATTGGCTGAGCAGGACTTCAGCGCATCAGGCAGGACAGCGGGCGGAAAGAAGAAGGCACAGATAGGACAAATGACGCCTGCACAGCTTCTTGTTAAAGGGGAGATCACCCATTTCCAGCACTCTACATCTGGAGGGTCGGGAGGTATCAGAATAAAAGGACTAAAGCTTGGCGGCGGAAAAGACAAGGCAGAGATAAACGCGGTAATTTATATGGTTGATTCAACTACCGGTCAGGTCATATCCTCAAAGAAAGTCATTGGCAAGGCCTCAAAAAGAAGTCTTAAGGTTGGATTTTCTGACAGGGACTGGGGAGCTGATCTGGGAGGATTTAAGAAAACGAACGTGGGCAAAGCTGTAGAGGCAGCTATTGATGAAGCTGTCGAATTCCTTACCGGGCAGGCAGAAGAAATTCCATGGGAAGGATCAGTCATCCTTGTTAAGAAGGGTAAAGTTTATATAAACAGGGGAGATAGAGAAGGAGTCTCAAAAGGCCAGAGCTTTGTTGTAGGAGCTATTGAGGAACTGAGAGACCCTGACACAGGAGAGCTGCTTGATGTGTCCATGGAAAAATCAGGAATGATAGTTGTTGATACAGTAAAGGAGAAAATTTCCATTGCCAGCATAACTGACGGTGAGGGGAAAATAGAAAAAGGCATGACCGTCATGGAGCCATAGAAATGTCTAATGTCCAGACCCCCTATAGGCCGTAGGTAAATGTCAAATCAAATCCTAATGGCAAATGACAAATGAAAGTTTGACCATGCCCTGATAGCTTTGTTTTTATTAATTTTAAATCAGTTGACCTTCATGTGGTATTTGAGCTTTGACATTGGTCATTCCACTGGGCCGTCTTCACTCACAACACCCTTCTCTACTGCTTCATCCCCCGTCCCTTTCTTCTCATCATAGACAGACATCAAAAAGATCGTTGCAAAGGGCTGTGTAAAGAGTGCACCGATAAAAGTGGTGCTTCCCAGAGCAAGTAATCCTATGAAAATTATAAAAACAGCAAGGTTGTCTATCCAGCTTCCATTCGTTGTCATGGAAAAGCTCTCTTTGACCGCATCAATAATTCCAAGCTTCTTATCAGTCATAAGAGGAAACATATACAGACAACAGTAGGCTACAGCAAGTACAACAGCTATCCCCGGGATGACAAGAAGTGAAAACCCTATAAGGGCTGCCAGAAAAACTACGACACCAAAAAGCAGTAAAGGGAAAAATAATTTCATGTGCGAAAAGACGTCCTGGACCTTTGGCTCCCGCCCTTCCCTTATCATTAATAATATGGAATGCATATATCCGGCCAATGTAACAGGGCCCAGAATGCCAAGGGTAAAAAAAGATGCAGCAATCATGACAAGGGTCATTATTATCAGGGGTGCAATATATTTAAGTGTCAAACGCCAGGCTTTTTCAAGATGTGTCTTAAAATCCATTTTTCCCTCCCTGCAGTTAAGTTATGTTCATTTAAAACTCTGCTACACTCCTATAGTTATAACTATGAAGCAATTCCTGTTGGATTGCAAGAAAAAAAGACAGACCTGGCATCCGGCCTGATAATACCTGACCCTGCTTATATTGCCTAAGGGTTTCCTGACGTTTATAATGTATATATTTACGGGAGGATATTATTATGAATGAAGGAAAAGAAGATTCAGACAAAGATTCGCATGAGGTATGTCATAGCCCCTGCACTGCCTGCAATAAAAAGGGATTTCTTGATAATGAGGAGATCTGCCCTGCATGTGCCGGTACCGGATGTGTAGAAAAAAATTACTGTAAACCGGCAGGTGGACTGGGATGTGAAACCTAATTTCAGAGTTATTACCGTTTCTTACCAGGGAAAGGAAACCGTGCCCTTGCAAAAATTCTTGTCATTCCGGCTTGACCGGAATCTGTAACCAGCAGGTTAGACATATTGCTTGACATATCATCTCCTTTGACATTTCATTTACAGGGTGTTATTCTAGTCTTAATTCTGGTCGACTATAAAGGAGGTCAATATTATGAAAACTCTTTCCCTTTCCGAGGTAAAAATGAAACTGAGCGGCCTTGTTGATAAGGTACGTTCAACCGATGAAGAAGTTATAATTACAAAAAACGGTTCCCCTGCTGCCGTGTTAATAAGCCCTGATGAATTTGAAAGTTTAAAAGAGACAAAAGCTGTCCGGTCCGATAAGCCGTTAATGAAGGAGATAAAAGCTGGGTTAAAAACCCTGAAAAACAGGAAGGCTAAACTTTATACGCTGGAAGAGCTGTTTAAATAGATCTGCACCATATGAAGCCGGCACAGTACAAACTCCTTGTCCCTGACAATACTGCTGACCTTATCCGCACAATGCACCCTTATCTTAAAAAGAAGGTCAGGGCATCATTGAAAATAATCCTGTCCGATCCCATGTCCGGCAAAGCCTTAAAAGATGAGCTTTTCGGTCTACGGAGTTTTCGTGTGAGCAAGTTCAGGATAATCTACCGGCTCTCCAAAAAGAAGCAGATCGAGATTATAGCTATAGGGCCCAGGGAGCGCATTTACGCAGAAACATTCCGGTTATTAAATATAATCAGGTAATTTGTTCATCAGTGCTGGGGCTTATTGCAATACCTTACGAGCAATCACAAAACAATAGGAGGGGTATCATGCAAAACCATAAAATAGTTTCCAGAGAAGAATGGCTTGCCGCCCGCAGAGAACATCTGCTGAAAGAGAAGGAATTTACCCGGCTGCGTGACCAATTGAGTCAAGACCGGCGCGAACTCCCCTGGGTAAAAGTCGAGAAAGAATATCTGTTCAATGGCCCGAATGGCAAGGAAACTCTGTCCGACCTGTTCAACGGACAAAGCCAGCTGATTATTTATCATTTCATGTATGGTCCGGACTGGGAGGAGGGTTGCCCCAGCTGTTCCTTTTGGGCGGACAATTTCAATGGGATAATTATTCATCTTAATCATCGAAACATCAACCTGGTTACCGTCTCAAGGGCGCAATTGGATACCCTGGAGGCCTATAAAAAGCGTATGGGGTGGAGTTTTAAATGGGTGTCATCATTTGAAAACGACTTTAATCATGACTATCACGTCTCATTCTCGTCTGATGAGATGGAAAAAGGCGAGGCGTTCTATAACTTCATCAACAGCAAGGTGCCCAGCGAGGAGATGCCCGGGATCAGTGTGTTCTTCAAGAACCGACAGGGAGATGTGTTTCATACGTACTCGTGTTATGCGCGAGGATTGGACCTGTTAAATGGTGCATACAACTTCATGGATCTCGTGCCTAAAGGGCGCGATGAAGATAACTTGCCTTATACTATGGCATGGCTTCGTCGTCACGATCAATACAACGGGTAATTGAATGGTGTATTAAAGGAATAGCATAATAACAGATAGTGTAATCTCGATTGTGTGAAATAGTAAACGGTAAAAAAAGGGGCGTACCTCCTGTAAAATAATTTGTTACGACCAATAACAAATAAAAAAAAGGAGGAACACCCATGAGAATTAAAATTAGCGTACCAGAAGTAGTGAATTTAATCAAAGAAATTCAA
>CALZJD010000019.1 GCA_945787795.1 Thermodesulfovibrionia bacterium
ATAGGCGTCAATATTGATGCGATTAAGCGGGGAGAGGACCGTAAGGAGTTCAAGGCAACCATGGACCGTCTGGGCATTGAAATGCCAAAGAGCGAAATAGCTGAATCTGTAGAAGAAGCAGAAAAGATTGTTGAGGAACTGGGCTTCCCGGTTGTGATCAGGCCTGCCTATACCATGGGCGGAACCGGAGGAGGTCATGTCTATAATCTTGAAGAGCTGCGCACTGTAGTAAACCGGGGGTTATCTGTCAGTCTTGTTCATCAGGTCCTTGTTGAAGAGTCTGTGATTGGCTGGGAAGAGCTGGAGCTGGAGGTTGTGCGTGATGCAAAAAATCAGAAAATAACCGTCTGCTTTATAGAAAATGTTGATGCCATGGGAGTGCATACCGGTGATTCTTTTTGCACGGCACCCATGTTGACCATTTCACCTGAACTTCAGGAGCGTCTGCAAAAATATTCCTATGATATTGTTGAAGCAATAGAGGTCATTGGCGGCACCAATGTCCAGTTTGCCCACAATCCCGATACAGGCAGGGTTGTGGTAATAGAAATCAATCCCAGGACCTCACGTTCATCTGCACTTGCTTCAAAAGCCACGGGTTTTCCTATCGCGCTTGTCTCATCAATGCTTGCAGGAGGGCTCACCATGGATGAGATCCCCTACTGGAGGGACGGTACGCTTGAAAAATATACGCCTTCGGGAGATTATGTTGTTGTTAAATTTGCAAGATGGGCATTTGAAAAATTCAAGGGGGTGGAAGATAAGCTGGGCACCCAGATGAAGGCTGTCGGTGAAGTCATGAGTATTGGAAAAAACTATAAGGAGGCATTTCAAAAATCGATTCGTTCTCTTGAAAACGGACGTTACGGGCTTGGCTTTGCAAAGGACTTTAACGATAAAACTTTGAGTGACCTTATGGATATGCTTCTGGAGCCTTCCAGTGAACGTCAGTTTATCATGTACGAAGCACTGAGAAAAGGCGCTGACATAGATGATCTGCATGATAAGACGTATATTAAAAGGTGGTTTATCGAGCAGATGAAAGAGCTGGTGGATCTGGAAGAAAAACTTCTGGAGCACAAAGGCACGCTGCCGCCGGATGACCTTCTGGTCCAGGCAAAAAAGGACGGCTTTGCAGACAAATACCTTGCAAAAATACTTGGAGTCGCTGAACAGGATGTACGGGCAAAAAGGAGTTCACTCGGAATGGTAGAGGCATGGGAGCCTGTACCGGTAAGCGGTGTGGAAAATGCGGCTTACTATTATTCTACGTATAATGCTCCTGACAAAGTTGATGTGAGTTCAAACCGCAAGATCATGGTGCTCGGCGGAGGCCCAAATCGTATTGGACAGGGAATAGAGTTTGATTACTGCTGTGTACACACGGCCTTTACCCTTCGTGATGAAGGGTATGAGACAGTGATGGTCAACTGCAACCCTGAGACAGTGTCCACTGACTATGATACGTCGGACAAACTTTACTTTGAACCTTTGACGGTTGAAGATGTTCTTGCGATTTATGAAAAAGAAAAGCCCGAGGGCGTAGTTGTCCAGTTCGGAGGTCAGACCCCTCTCAACATAGCGGCAGAGCTTGAAGCATCAGGCTTAAAGATCCTCGGTACCAGTCCTGAAACGATCGACCTTGCAGAAGACCGCGACCGGTTCCGCAAGATCATGGAAGACCTGAACATACCCCAGGCTAAATCCGGGATGGCCGGAAGTGTTGATGAGGCATTTGCCGTTGCAGAAGGCATAGGATATCCGCTCATTGTGAGGCCGTCATATGTGCTTGGCGGACGCGCCATGGAAGTTGTTTATGACAGGGAGATGCTGCAGGAATATGTTTCTGCAGCTGTGGACATGTCGCCGGACAGGCCAATTCTGATTGAACAGTTTCTGGAAAATGCGATAGAGGCTGAAGCTGATGCCATATCTGATGGGAGTGACGCCTTTGTGCCTGCAGTTATGGAGCATATCGAACTTGCCGGTGTCCATTCAGGTGATTCAGCATGTGTTATACCTCCCGTCAGTATTACTCAGGAGCATATTGACACAATTGAGGACTATACAAAAAAGATAGCAGTGAAATTAAATGTTGTAGGACTGATGAATATTCAATATGCCATTGCCGATGAGGTTGTATATGTTCTTGAAGCAAATCCCAGGGCCAGCCGTACTGTTCCTCTGGTAAGCAAGGTATGTAATATACCGATGGCCCGATATGCCACACAGATCATGCTTGGGAAAAAATTAAGCGACCTTAATCTCTCACATAAAATAATTCCTCATTATGGTGTGAAGGAGGCTGTTTTTCCATTCAACATGTTTCCTGAGGTAGACCCCCTGCTTGGTCCGGAGATGCGTTCCACCGGAGAAGTGCTGGGTATGGCCGGTCATTCAGGGCGGGCCTTTTACAAGGCACAGGAGGCCACAAAGCTGAAACTCCCCCTGGAAGGGGCTGTTCTGATTTCTGTGTCCAGACGTGACAGGGCAGGGGTGATCAAAGCAGCACAGGAATTTGAAAAGGCCGGCTTTACCATCAGGGCCACAAAAGGGACCTGTACGTATCTTGCTGAAAATGGAATAAAATCCGAAGAAATTCTGAAACTCCATGAAGGTCGTCCCAATCTGATCGATGCAATTGAAAATGGTGAAATACAGCTTGTGGTCAACACACCAATCGGCAAACGCAGCGCTATAGATGACTCGTACATTCGCAAGGCAGCCATAAAACATGGCCTGCCTTACATCACCTCAACTGCTGCTGCTATCGCTGCTGCACGAGGGATAACTGCATGCCGTGAGAAAAAAAGCGAGGTCAAGAGCCTTCAGGAATATCACATGGATATATCCTAGAAAAGGTTGCGGATCGGTAATTGTATCTCAGTATCACGGTATGTTAATCATCAATTAACATTGTAGGGGCGAGGCGGTGCCTCGCCCTCTCGTTCTGGCCCTTGCCCTGGAAAAACATAAACATTCCAATAAAGATATAAATGATTACAGAAAAGATGCCGTCCATATGCAAATACCGGGGCGACCCACCGGGTCATGGGTGTTAACTTAAGCATTTAAAAAAAGATAGTTGATCGACTATCTTTTTTTCTTGCAATAAGCCGATAGCTTTATATATGCTATCGGTAGGAGGATATAAACATGCCCAAAAACAAAGTAGATCAGTTAAAGCAAAAACTTCTGAATCTAGGCCCGGTTCTTCCTGGAAGCATCAGCGAACAGTGGAACATCTGTGGAACGCTGAACTGCAAATGCAAGAACCCGCAAAACCCCAAAAAGCACGGGCCCTATTATCAACTCAGCTTCAGCGTAGGTGGCCGAAGCTCATCGATGTTTATCAAAAAAGAAGACCTGTCCGAAGCGCGCAAAAGGGTGCAGAACTACCAGGAATTCAAAAAACTGACTAAGGAATTGGTACAGGCCTATGTGGACTTAATCCGTTCCAACGGTTTCAGGAGGGTATACAATGACAGATGAGCTTTTGGCAGTTTTTAAAAAAAACACTTGACCAGTGGGCACGGCAGACAGGTTTTATTAAGCGTAGGAAGATCCTGCAAGCTTTCGATTTTTTGGCCCTTATGACAGTGGGTCAGTTGGGGATGAAACATCCCTCACTGGCAGGTATGGTCGAGGCTATCAAAAACGGAATGAGCAGGGAAGGTATGCACCGCAGATTTTCAGAGTCAGCCGTTGCATTCATGAAAAAGTGTTCTGAGTTTATTATTAAGCAAAAGGCCTCCTCAATGATTCCTCTTCAAACAAAATTGCTTCAGCATTTCAATCGTCTTCTGATCTTTGACAGTACGAGTTGGGATATAAATCCAAGACTAAGTGATGTTTTCCCCGGCAACAGAGGCAGCGCATCAAATGCAAACTGTAAGCTGCAGGTCTGTTACGAATATAAAAGGGGAGAACTGAAGTTTTTTGATATGCAACCGGGAATTGCAAGTGATAATGCCTACACAGCCCATTTGTCCAGTCATATGCAGTGTGGTGACTTATTGTTGATTGATCTCGGCTATTTCAGTATGAAGACTTTTCACCAGATAACCTCATCAGGTGCATTTTTCCTCTCCCGCCTGCTTGTTGGAACAAAGTTAATTTCTGCAGATACATTGCAACCTATTGATCTGCCTGGAGTATTGAAAAAGCTCAAGCAAGACACATATCAAAGGCATGTAATTATGGGTACCCGCAAAAAAACACAGGTACAATGCAGGCTTGTGTGCATGAGGGTCAGTCAGGACATTGCAAACCAGCGTCGCAGAACATTAAAGAAAAACTCACGAAAGAGAGGAACTACCACGAGTAAGTATCATTTAATCTTGGCGGATTGGACGTTAATGGTAACTAATGTTCCCATAGAGCGGCTGCCTTTAGAGAAAGTCAGAACTTTATACACCTTGAGATGGCAGATTGAATTGTTGTTTAAGCAGATCAAGACGGTTTTATGCGTTCATCACTCAAATACAGGCAGAGAAAACAGACTGCGATGCGAAGTATACGGAAAGATGATTATGGCAGTAATGATCTACCGCACTCATGCTGATATAAACATAAGGCTCTGGAACAGTCATCGAATGGAACTCAGCATGGAAAAACTATTCAAAAGGCTCCAGGAGCGTGCTTTTATAATACTGGATTTGCTCCTGACATCTTTGCAGAAAGCTTTAGAATACTTGCGAGCAGAAATCCCTCGACTTATTAAAAACTGCATCAAACTTCACGATAAATCTCGACGATCTACGCTTGAACTTATTGAGTACGGACCATGCAATAAGGAGAAAGTGTCAGTGTATGATGCGGCTTAAGTTAACACCCATGCCCACCGGGTCGCCCCTACAATTCCCAACCGGGCTTTTTTTATATGAGGGTAAAATAGTACAATGATCAATGCTTTAACGCAGGATTAATAAATAAATGGAGGTCTTTTGGAGCTTTATAATCTGAGTATTGAAGAATTACAATCCCTGATCAAAAGTGGTAAAGCAGGCTATTCTGAGATAGCAGAATCGGTTTTCAACAGGATAGATGCTGTTGAGGACAGGCTAAGAGCATATGTGACAATAAATAAGGAAGAGGCCCTTAGTCAGGCAAAAGATGCGGACAATAATTCCGGTTTTGATAAAGACAGTGCTCTATATGCCATACCTATGGCAATAAAGGACAATATCTGCACCGAAGGAGTGAAGACCACCTGTTCTTCTGCGATATTGCAAAACTTTGTCCCTCCCTATGAAAGCAGTGTAACGGAAAAACTGAAAGCACAGGGTTATATTCTCACAGGTAAGACAAACCTTGATGAGTTTGCCATGGGTTCGTCTACAGAGAACTCAGCCTTCGGTCATACCAGAAACCCATGGGACCTGGAGCGGGTGCCGGGCGGATCAAGCGGAGGTTCTGCTGCTGCTGTTGCTGCTGCTGCGTGCATAGCTGCCCTTGGTTCTGATACAGGCGGATCGATCAGGCAGCCGGCAGCGTTTTGCGGAGTTGTGGGTCTGAAGCCGACGTACGGAAGGGTCTCGCGTTATGGTCTTGTTGCGTTTGCCTCGTCTCTTGACCAGATCGGTCCTATTACAAAATGCGTTAAAGATTCCGCAATATTATTAAATGCCATTGCAGGTCATGACATGTGTGATTCAACTTCTGCTGATATTCCTGTCCCTGACTTTACAGCTGTTATTGGTAAGGATATTAAAGGAATGAAGATCGGCATACCCAAAGAATATTTTATAGAAGGGATAGACAGGGAGGTTGAGGCTGCCGTAAGAAGCGGAATAAAACAGCTCGAATCACTTGGCGCGGTCCCGGTTGAGATCTCCCTTCCTTACACAGAATATGCTGTAGCTACATATTATATACTTGCGACTTCAGAGGCATCTTCAAACCTTGCAAGGTATGATGGTGTCAGATACGGAATGCGTGTTGACGGTGATGACCTTATTGATATGTATATGCGTACAAGGGAAGAAGGGTTCGGTGCTGAGGTCAAGAGAAGGATCATCCTCGGGACATATTCTCTCTCTTCAGGCTACTATGATGCATTTTATAAAAAGGCCCAGCAGGCCAGGACATTGATCAAACAGGACTTTGAGAAGGCATTTGAAGAGGTTGATGCAATAGTCACACCAACCACGCCCACTCCTGCTTTTAAAGCGGGTGAAAAAATGGAAGATCCGCTTCAGATGTATCTGACAGATATATTTACCATATCGATCAACCTTGCAGGTGTCCCGGGAATTACTGTTCCCTGTGGATTTACATCAGAAAACCTTCCTGTTGGACTTCAGATAATAGGGAATCATTTTGATGAGGAGACAATACTTAAAGCAGCTTATGCCTATGAGCAGTCAACTGACTGGCATAAGAGGAAACCGGAGTTGTAGGAAAATAGTTATTAGTTATTTGTTTAAAGTTATTAGTAAAACAACACACTGAATAGTTTGATGAATAACGAATCACAAATAACGATTAACAAATAACTATTAACTATTAACTATTAACTATTAACTATTAACTATTAACTATTAACTATTAACTTCATTAAGGAGTTTTTTGAATGCAGTATGAAGCAGTAATCGGTCTTGAAATCCATGCCCAGTTATTGACGGACACCAAGATATTCTGTGGCTGTTCCACTGAATTTGGTTCAGAGCCGAATACCCAGACCTGTCCGGTATGTACCGGGATGCCCGGTGTACTGCCTGTGATGAACAGTAAGGCTGTCGAATATGTTGTAAGAACAGGACTTGCACTGAACTGTGAGATATCTTCTCACAGCAGGTTTGCCCGGAAAAATTATTTTTATCCTGATCTCCCCAAAGGCTACCAGATAAGTCAGTTTGAACTTCCCCTGTGTGAAGGTGGTTATGTTGAAATACCCGGAAATGGGAGTAATAGAAGAATTTCATTGACAAGAATTCACCTGGAAGAGGATGCGGGTAAGAATATCCATGAAGGTTCAGCAAGTGACAGTTTCGTGGACCTTAACAGGGCAGGGGTGCCTTTAATGGAGATTGTCTCTGAACCTGATATCAGGACTGCAAAGGAAGCATCAGACTTTATGAAGAAATTAAGGACAATAGTCCGTTACATCAACGTGTCAGACGGTAATATGGAACAGGGTTCTTTGAGATGTGACGCAAATGTTTCTGTAAGACCGGAGGGAATGAAGGAGTTAGGAGTAAAAACAGAAATTAAAAATATGAACTCCTTCAGGTTTATTGAGAAGGCCCTTGATTATGAGATCAAGCGGCAGATCAAGGTGTTGCAGGAAGGTGGAAGGATTGTTCAGGAGACAAGGCTGTGGAATTCTGAAAAAGGTATTACTGAATCGATGCGTTCCAAGGAGGAGGCTCATGATTACAGGTATTTCCCTGACCCTGATCTGGTGCCAATTGAATTTGATACATCATGGATCGATGAAATACGTACTCATATGACGGAACTGCCTGACGTTAAGAAGAAACGGTTTATGAATGAATGGGATATCTCAGAACAGGACGCAGAACTGCTGGCTTCAGAGAGATCAACTGCAGAGTGGTTTGAGGAAACTGTTCAGCTTGGTGCTGATCCAAAAGCGGCTTGCAACTGGATCAAGGGTGATTTTATGAAGCTTCTTCATGAAGATAATATCCTGATAGTTGAGAGCAGAATAAAGCCCTTAAACCTTGTGAAAATGCTCGGACTCATAGATAAAGGTACTATAAGTGGTAAAATTGCAAAGACTGTTTTTGAGGAGATGTATAAGACAGGAAAAAAGGCCGGTATCATTGTAGAGGAAAAGGGTCTGCTCCAGATGAGTGACGAATCAGGTATTGAATCAATCATTGATGATATACTGGCTGATAACAGTGATGCAGTTGAGAAGTTTAAGGCCGGTGAAAATAAATTAATGGGCTTTTTTGTAGGGCAGGTCATGAAAGAGACAAAGGGTAAGGCTAATCCTAAAATTGTGAATGAAATTTTGAGAAAGAAGCTTGGTTGATCCGCAGATTTCGCAGATACAGCAAAGATTATATTTTTATACAAATAGAATTAATTGTAGATGTAAAATTTAGTTAATATATGTGAATGAAGTCCGTTAGGTTGTCATGCCGGACCTGCCTGCCGGCATGCAGGCTTGATCAGGCATCCAGAAGATACTGAAAAGAGGAGATTCCGGCTAAAGGAATGCCGGAATGACAAAGAATAACGAATGATTGCATTTATACAAAGACTTGAGTTAATAAGTTGAATATTAAAATTTTTTAATCTGTGAAATCTGCGGATAGAAATATGGCAATGATCCTCGTAGTTGAAGACAAGGCCTCAATGGCCCAGATGCTGAAAGAATCACTTGAGCTGGAAGGCTATGAAGTGATCATCGCAAGTGACGGGGCCGAGGGGATCAAGAGGATCAAAGAACGCAATGCAGACCTCGTCCTTACTGACCTTAAGCTTCCTAAAAAAAATGGCATTGAGGTATTAAAGGCATCGAGGAATGAAAGCCCGCTGACACCGGTCATAGTAATGACTGCTTACGGCTCGATTGAGACCGCTGTTAATGCGATGAAGCTTGGTGCCTATGATTTCATAACAAAGCCTCTTGATATTGACCACCTTAACCTGCTTATAGACAGGGCACTGAAGAACCAGAAAATTGTTGCAGAGAACCTGCTTCTGAAAGATGTCCTTGCTGACAGGACAGGCATTCCAAATATTATAGGCACAAGTCCCAAAATGCGTGACGTAGCTGATAATATCCAGAAAGTGGCATCTGCCAGGACCACTGTATTACTGCTTGGTGAATCGGGAACGGGCAAAGAACTCTTTGCAAGGGCCATTCATGATTTGAGTACACGAAAGGACCATCCCTTTGTTCCGATCAACTGTGCTGCCATTCCCGGAGAGCTCCTTGAATCAGAACTGTTCGGCCATGAAAAGGGCTCTTTTACAGGGGCAACAGAAAGAAAGCTTGGTAAGCTGGAGCTTGCTGACAGGGGCACGGTATTTCTCGATGAAATCGGAGAAATGGAAATGTCTCTTCAGTCCAAGATGCTGAGGGCGATTCAGGAGGGGATGATAGACAGGGTAGGCGGAACAGGCTCTGTAAAAATAGATGTAAGAATTATTTCAGCAAGCAATAAGGACCTGGAAACGGCAGTGAAAGACAGGGAATTCAGAGAAGACCTTTATTACAGGCTAAGCGTATTCCCCATAGTTATACCACCTTTACGGGACAGGAAAGAAGACATTCCAACCCTTATTGAACACTTTATTTCCAAATATTCTATAGAGATGAATATACCCGGAAAAGAGATCGAACCGGAAGCGATGAAAGTCCTGCAGGGTTACTCATGGAAAGGAAATGTCAGGGAACTTGAGAATGTCATAGAGCGGGCAATGATCTTATGTGAATCTGATCATATATCAAAAAACGATCTTGGGCTTATGCCTGAAGGTATGACCGGTAATAGTCTGGAAGGCATACCAATGGAAGGGACACTTGATGAGGCTGCCAAGGCTGCCCTGAAGATCGTCGAATCACGCAGGATCAGACAGGCCCTTGAAGAAACCCATGGCAACAAAAGCAGGGCATCGGAGATTTTAAAAGTCAGTTACAAAACCCTGCTGACGAAGATCAAAGACTATGGACTAGAAAAATGACAAATGACAAAGCTCAAATGTCAAATGAAATCTAAATTTCAAATGTGCAATTGTTTATTCAGTCATTTTGAATTGCTTTGTCATTTGGATTTTAACATTTGACATTAATTATATGTGGGTCTTCTATTCCCTTTTGACCGCTTTTTCCCTGGCAACAAGTGATACTCTGACAAAGCGTGTGCTGGCATCAAGGGACGAGTATTTTGTGGCCTGGGCCAGGCTGATGTTTTGTCTTCCGCCTCTCATAGTGAGTTTCTTATTTATAGAGATACCATCGCTGGACAGGACATTCTGGATAGCTACTTTCTGTGCCCTTCCCCTTGAGATCCTGGCTATCATTTTGTACACAAAGGCGCTTAAGGTTTCACCGATAAGTCTCACAGTCCCATTTCTTGCTTTGACGCCCCTTTTCCTGATAGGTATCTCATTTATTGTTCTCGGAGAAAAGGTGTCTCTTTATGGCGGCCTGGGCATTATGTTAATGGCTGTAGGAGGCTATGCCCTTAACCTGCATAAAATCAAAAAAGACCTTCTTGCACCGATTAAGGCAATATTAAGGGAAAAGGGTTCGCTGTTGATGATTACGGTGGCATTTATTTACAGCTTTACTTCATCTTTGGGTAAGCTGGCGATAGAGCATTCTTCTCCAATATTTTTCGGGAGCTTTTATTTTATTCTTGTCGTATTGTTTTTTACACCGATAGCCATTAAAAAGAGTAGTGAGAACCTCGTTATCTCTAAAAAAGATATGATGCCCCTTTTGTATATCGGCCTGACGTATGCCATGATGATTATTTTTCATATGATCGCCATAAGCATGACACAGGTTGCCTATATGATCTCTGTGAAGCGCATGTCTCTCTTTTTTAGCATATTTTATGGTTATCTGATTTTTAAAGAAAAGAATATTCGGGAAAGGACCCTCGGAAGCGTTATCATGTTTTCAGGATTTTTGATTATAGTCCTGGGAGCAGAGTAATGTGAAAATATATACGGTATACTAAACGGAACAAAAAATAATCGTATTAAGTTTTCCCCCTTTGGAAAAGGGGGAGTAAGGGGGATTTTATGGAAGAGCATTCATTGAAAAATCTCCCCTGCCCCCTCTTTGCCAAAGAGGGGAAATTATAAAGTAGTCAATCATATAATTAGAATCATAATGAATAAAATTATAGCTGACTTACATATTCACTCAGGATACAGCAGGGCAACGAGCAAAGAGATGAACGTCGAGGCTCTGGCTTTATGGGCCAGGAAAAAGGGCATTAATTTAGTAGGCACCGGTGACTTCACACATCCCGGACATTTCTCAAATTTAAAAAAGTCTCTTGAACCATCCTGCAGTGGTCTGTACTCAATTCCTTCAGAGCCTTCAGTATATTTTATGCTGACCGCCGAGGTAAGCAGCATTTACAAGCAGAACGGCAAGGTCAGAAAGACCCATAACCTCATTTTTGCTCCGGATATTGACATTGCAGAAAAAATTAACATCGAGCTTGACAAGCGCGGAAATATCTCGTCTGACGGGAGACCCATTCTGGGAACTCCTGCAAAGGAATTATTGAAAATTGTGATGGATATCTCAGAGGACTGTCTTTTTGTACCGGCCCATATATGGACCCCCTGGTTTTCGATATTCGGCAGCAAATCAGGCTTTGATTCAATAGAAGAATGCTTTGAAGAGTATTCGGAGCACATATATGCTGTCGAGACTGGTCTTTCCTCTGATCCGGAAATGAACTGGCGGCTGTCCATGCTTGATACCATAACGTTATTATCCAATTCTGATGCACACTCGCCTGCAAAGATCGGGAGAGAGGCAAATGTCTTTCAATGCGATATGGATTACTTCGAGATTATGGATGTCATCAGGAAAAAAGATAAAAAGAAGTTCCTTTATACCATAGAATTTTTTCCTGAAGAGGGAAAGTATCACTTTGATGGTCACAGAACATGCGGTATATCATTTGCACCGGAGCAGACGATCAGGCATGACTTTCACTGTCCCGTATGTATGAAACCTTTGATTGTGGGTGTGATGAACAGGGTCAATGAGCTTGCTGACAGGCCTGAAGGATTTGTTCCTGACAATGCCATACCATCAAAACACCTGGTCCCTTTGCAGGAGATTATTTCCGGAGCATTCAGTGTAGGTGTTAACTCAAAAAAAGTAAAAAATGAATATGAGAAGATTGTTACATCCAATACGGAATTTAATGTCCTTATGGACCTGTCTGAAGATAAACTATACCGGATTACAGACAGGAAGATAGCAGAGGGGATATTAAAAGTCAGAGCAGGCGATCTGTCCATTACACCGGGATATGACGGGGTGTTCGGGAAAGTATCCATTTTTTCAGACTAATAAGGGAATAAATGATTTTATTCGTAACTGCTCAGGAGCAAAGTGACAAAGGCACACCTGCCTGCCGGCAGGCAGGTAGGTAGGCACAAAGTTTTAACAACAATGCCAGGAAACAAATTTAAATCTTTTTTCACTTTGTCCCTTTGTTACTATGTGCCTTTGTGCCTGACTCAGTAGTCACCTTTTGTCTTTTTAATGCATTTTTCAGTTAACTGCCTTGCTGGTAATATAAAAAAGAAATATGTTACTCTTAGTGAATCTAACTGGAATCTGGAGGATATTTATTTGTATAAAAGTATAGCAATATGGGTCCTGTTTGGCCTGATGATGATATTGGTCTTCAATCTCCTTGAAACGTCCAAACCGGACGAAGAAATGGTATTTTCCGATTTTTCGGCAAAACTGCAGCAGGGTGACATAGCTGAAGTCACGATACAACAGCCTGAAAACCTTATTGTAGGTGTCCTGAAAAGCGGTGAAAGATTTAAATCCTATGCTCCTGATTATCCTGACCTTGTGAAGGAGCTTCGAAGCAAGGGAGTCAGAATATCCGCAAAACCTGAACATACCCCATGGTATATGAGTGTCCTGTTTAATTTCGGACCGATTATTCTCCTTGTGTTTCTCTGGGTATTTTTCATGAGGCAGATGCAGGCAGGCGGGAACAAGGCCCTTTCGTTCGGCAGGAGCAGGGCCAAGCTCGTATCTGACAAGGGTGTGAAAGTGACCTTTACTGATGTGGCAGGTATTGAAGAGGCAAAGGAAGAGGTAACCGAGATTATCGAGTTTCTCAAAGACCCTCAGAAATTTCAGAAACTTGGCGGAAAGATTCCAAAGGGAGTCATGCTTGTCGGTCCTCCGGGTGCGGGAAAGACCCTGCTTGCCAAGGCGATTGCGGGTGAGGCAGAGGTGCCGTTCTTTTCCATCAGCGGATCTGATTTTGTAGAAATGTTTGTAGGAGTCGGGGCTTCAAGGGTAAGGGACCTGTTTGAGCAGGCAAAAAAGAATTCCCCATGCATCATATTTATTGATGAAATCGATGCTGTAGGCCGCCACAGGGGTGCAGGTCTCGGCGGAGGTCATGATGAACGTGAACAGACATTAAACCAGCTTCTTGTGGAGCTTGATGGTTTTGCTCCCAATGAGGGCATTATAGTTCTGGCAGCCACGAACAGGCCTGATGTACTTGATCCGGCGCTTTTAAGGCCGGGCAGGTTCGACAGACAGGTTGTTGTTCCCCTTCCTGATGTCAAAGGCAGGCTTGAGATCATCAAGGTGCACAGCAAGAAAATACCGCTTGAAGAAGACGTGGAGCTTGAGACCCTTGCCAGAGGCACTCCTGGATTCTCCGGCGCTGACCTTGCCAATCTTATTAATGAAGCAGCGCTTCTTGCGGCCAGAAGGTCCAAAACAAAGGTCGCAATGATCGATTTTGAGGACTCAAAGGACAAGGTCATGATGGGTAAGGAAAGAAAGAGCATGATTATATCTGAAGAGGAAAAGACCAATACTGCCTATCATGAAGCAGGGCATACCCTTGTAGCCAAACTGACACCCGGCACTGACCCTCTCCATAAGGTAAGCATTATCCCCCGTGGTATGGCCCTTGGTATTACCCAGCAGCTTCCGGCCGATGACAAGTATACCTATTCAAAAGATCATGTATTAAACATGCTGGCTGAGTGGGGTATGAGTGACGCCATGGGGCCCCTTACCTTTGGAAAGCGTGAAGAACAGATTTTCCTTGGCAAGGAGATTACCCGACACAAGGATTATTCTGAAAAGACTGCTGAAGAGATTGATGCTGAAATAAAGGAAATCATTGGTGAAAGATATAACTATTCAAAAAAACTTCTTCTTGATAACAAGGAAACCCTTCTCAAACTTGCAAATGCTCTGCTTGACAGGGAAACCCTTGATGCATCTGAAATAGATGACATAATACACGGTAAAGAGCTGGCCCCTTCAGGTAACGGGGATGATCCGCAAAAAAAAGAAGCAGCGCCATCAGATACAGCTGATACAGAAAAACCGGATGAAGCCGCTGATACGTCATCTGATGAAACAACAGCTTAATTGCTGATTTCTAAAGCCAGTATCACAATTCCCGACTTTTCTCAATGAAACTCTTATGGAAAAACTACCGCTTTGATTTCTCCCAAAAGACCTATGTGATGGGCATTCTGAATGTCACGCCTGATTCCTTTTCTGACGGCGGGCTGTTCTTTAATGAACAAAACGCAGTTGAACAGGCGGTACGAATGGTTCTGGAAGGCGCGGACATAATCGATATCGGAGGCGAGTCCACCCGGCCCGGGGCAGATCCTGTTTCTATCAAAGAGGAAACAAAAAGGGTGGTGCCGGTAATCAAGGCACTGCTCAAGAGAGTAAAGGTGCCCATATCAATTGATACCTGCAAGGCTGAAGTTGCTGATGAGGCAATATCTGCGGGGGCTTCGATCATTAATGATATCAGCGGACTGAGATTTGACAAAGGGATGGCCGGAGTTACTGCCCGGCATAAAGTCCCTGTTGTGATCATGCATATACAGGGAACACCCGGGAATATGCAAAAGAAGCCTGTTTATAAGGCCCTTATTCCGGAGATCATGGATTACCTTCGGGAGGGTATCGACATTGCATTGAAAGCCGGGGTTTCCGACGATATGATCATATTAGATCCCGGCATTGGCTTTGGAAAGACTGTTGAGCATAACCTTGAAATCATTAACAGGCTGGATGAGTTTAAGGGATTTGAGAAACCAATCCTATTAGGTCCATCCAGAAAGTCTTTCATCGGCAAGCTCCTGGGTGACCTGCCGGTCACAGAGCGGCTTGAGGGTACGGCGGCAGCCATTGCGATCGGCATATCAAAAGGGGCAAATATCATAAGGGCTCATGATATTAAGGAAATGTCCAGAGTTGCAAAGATTGCAGATGAAATAACCAGAATGTCTTAATTGGTGTCAGTCCATAAACTGCCGTTTTTTTGTCATACCCGAAGCCTGTCTGCCGATAGGCAAGTCTTTAGTCGAGTATCCAGAATCTATTGAAAAGACTGGATTCCCGATTAAGAAACTCGGGAATGACGGATAAAGAAACCGGGTTTATACACAGACTCTAATTAGTCATATGCACCATGTTTTAGCTGTTTCTGCAATGTCCTCTTTTTCCAGGCAATCCCCATCCAGTTAATTTCAATATATGCATTAAAGTTTTTATTTTTCCTTTCCGATAAATACGTAAACGGGCCAGACAGGTAATATTACGGGCTCAATGACTATGAATGGGAGGAGTTATGAAATGCAGGCAAAGTAAGGTGTTGGAAAGAAGAGGGGGGTTGAAAAACCTGTACACTCATTAACATAAAAATAATCTTATTAAGGAGGAAAGAGAAAATGAGAAAAGATTTAAGAGAAAAAGGATTTACCCTGGTTGAGCTGGCAATCGTAATGGTCATTATCGGTCTTCTTATCGGAGCTGTTCTAAAAGGACAGGCCATGATCGATGACGCAAGGGGAAAAAGGCTGCTCAATGACATGCAGGGCATCAGTGCTGCATATTTCACGTACATGGACAGATATTCTGCAGTGCCGGGTGATGATACAACACTTCATGGATGGGCAGGTGTTGTTGCTGGTAATGGGGATAGTTTAATAGATGACACGGGCACAACAGATGGAAATGAAGATAATGAGGTATGGCAGGCGCTCCGTTATGCAGGACTGCTTACTGGAGATCCCGTAGCAGCATCAGCCAGCATGTTACCGAAAAATCCGTTTGGCGGGGCTTATACACTGGGCAACATGGGCTTTGGAGCAGGGATAGGCACAAAAAATCATGTTGCGGCAGCAAATGTCCCCAGGGTTCTTGCAGAGCTGTTTGATATCAAGCATGATGACGGTGTATGGAATACAGGAACTGTCCAGGCAGACGGTGATTATTCAGCCCCTGCTGTAGTCACAGTTAATTTACAATACGCTTTATAATGCAGGAAGTCATACGCTGACTTCTACATATTAAATTATGAAATCAGGAGGGGCGAGACATCGCCCCTTTTGTGTTACATAAGATCAATGCTGCATGTTACGTTTCTTTTTAATGAAATTAACAGGAATTGTCGGGGTGATGCTGCTGGCAGGTACATACTGTCTGCTCTGGATAGACCCTCAGACTGAACTTGAGGATGTTATCATGCGGACCAGGACCGCAATGATTACGGGTATGCTGGGAAGTGCAATGTGTATATGTTATGTTCTTAAAAGAGTGAGAAAAATATAATGTTAAAGGATGCTATGTGCAAGAGGTGTCTGAACGAAAAGGTGAAATCTCATGTGATCAGGCAGAAAGGCTTCACCCTGATCGAGCTTGCCATAGTTCTTGTGATACTTGGACTTCTTCTTGGTACAGGGACCGGCATAGTGGGAATGCTCACAAAGCGGGCCAAACTCCACGAGACGAGAAATATAATTAATGCAGGCATAGAGTCTCTCATAAGCTACAGTGCCTCAAACAACAGCCTGCCTGATTTGGCCACATTCCCTACCGTGGTAGGAAATCCCAATGATGTGTGGGGAAAATCACTCTATTATATAACTGACGATGATCTTATGGACAGCACCAGCGGTGGAATATGCGGCAGGAAAACAACCCAGCTCCAACTGAGCAACTGTCCAACTACAGGATGCGGTTCTCCTACAAATACCGTTAATAATGTGGCGTTTATTATCATCAGCGGCAGCGCCAATTTCAACAACCAGACCATTGTCCCTGCAACAAACCCTGTAACATCATCAGAAACAGTAAACCATTATAGCCAGGGTCTTGTACTGGATGATTACACAACAGACATGAACAGGGCAGAACCGTATGATGATGTTCTGAAGTGGGTCACCTTTGATGAATTGAGGATAAAGGCCGGCTGTGAGGCATCTCAGATAAGGATAGTAAATAATGAACTGCCATATGGATATGAAGACAGCGCCTATTCTGCTGCGATATTCGGAGACGGCGGTGTTCCTTTTGCAGACTATACTGACGATGCTGATAGTGAGCCTGATTATGAATGGTGCTGGGAAGATGATCCGATTAATGGCGCTCCTACAGGTATAACATTTATGTGTGGAATTAACCCTCTTGCTTCATCGACCTGCAGCCTCACAGGCGGGACATGGGAACAGTGTACAGCTTTAAGTCTTGCAGGCACACCTACGATTAATGGCAGTTTTGGGATTACTTTTTTTATCAGGGATGAAAATGATGACATCGGTGATGATGACAATATTTCCCAGAGGACATTTGTCCTTACGCTTAATCCTGCTTCTGGCGGTGGAGGTGGAGGGTGTTCTAATTACCGGGTGTGGAACGTTAACGGCAATACCAAAGACTTCGAACCTGACAGGCCGAAGCCACCCTGTGTGACTGTTGCTAATAATGCAGAGATAACGACTTCTGAGACGCTCAACTCCGGTGAGACATTGGTACAGTATCCTACATCTAATGGAAGCTGTAATGGTTCAGGTAACAATTTAACATACAATCAGGCAGTGACTGCTGACGTTAACAGCGATTGTTGTGTGGAATTTGATGGTTCTGCTGCTGCGGATAGGGCCTGTCCGTAATTATCGCCAGGATCTACACCAGCCCGAATACTATATTCCTTTCCTCAGTATCAACCTTTTCAACTCTAACGGTGATTTTATTCCCAATACTGAACACCCTTTTTTTCCGCCGGCCGATTAACCTGTAGTTTTTTTCAATCCTTCAATGAAAAAATCCGTCAGCTGTATCTTCAGTCCATGAGAAGTGACATTAGTGACAATCCCTTTATATTCATCACCGACCTTGTCCTTCATAAACCATGTCCTCATGGTATTTACGATTTCTCTTTCTGCCTCTTCAGCAGTACGCTCTGTTTTGGAAGAATGGACAGAAAGATCGGGAAGGAGTTTGGCCAAAGCCTGTTTCTTCTTTTCAGACAGGGTTTTTTTATCCAGAATACTTCTGAGCATCCTGTGGACGATAAGATCAGGGTAACGTCTAATCGGAGAGGTGAAGTGAGTATAGCATGTCGAGGCAAGACCGAAATGCCCGATATTTTCGGTGGCGTATCTTGCCTGTTTAAGGGAGCGGAGAAGCATGATATTGATTATTGACTCTTCTTCTCTTCCTTTTGTTTTTTTCAGGACAGAATGGAATGTCTTTTTAGTAGCTTTTTTAATATGAATGCCGAATGCCGCCAGGATTGGCTTCAATTCATCAAGCTTTGCCGTATCAGGCTCTTCATGCACCCTGTAGACAGAAGGGATGTCTGTTTCCTCCAGATGTGAAGCAACTGCTTCATTGGCAGCTATCATAAACTCTTCGATCATCATATGGGCAAGATTCCTCTCGCTTCGGATGACTGCTTCGGGCCTGCCCTGCATATCAAGCAGGATCTCGGGCTCAGGCAGGTCAAAATCAAGACTGCCCCTCTCGAGCCTCTTTTTTCTCAGGATAGCACAGAGTTTTTCCATAAGCTCAAATATATTGATCAGGTAGGCATACGTTGATCTCTCTTTTTCATCATTGTCGACAAGTATTTTTCTTACCGACGTATAGGTCATCCGTTCATTACTGTGTATGATGCTCGGATAAAAATCCTTATCAAGTATCTGCCCGTTATTGTCAAAGTGCATCTCAACAGTAAAGGTGGGCCTGTCTTCCTTCGGTACCAGACTGCACAGATCATTTGACAGCTTTTCGGGCAGCATGGGTATGACGCTGCCCGGGAAATATACGCTTGTCCCCCGTTTTCTTGCTTCCATATCTATGACAGAATCCCACTGAACATAATGGCTTACGTCGGCAATATGTACATACAAAATAAATCCCTGTTCGTTCCTTTCAATAGAGATGGCATCATCAAAGTCCTTTGCTGTCTCTCCGTCAATTGTTACGGTTAGCATATTGCGGCAGTCTCTTCTGTTGCGGAGACTGATTTTTGAAGAAAGTTCCCTGACAGCTGACAGCACAGGAGCCGGGAATCTGCGGGGGAGGGAAAATTCCTCAATGATCATGTCAATTTCATGGGAGGGCTCTGTCACATCACTTAAAACCTTCAGAACTTTGCCCTCCGGAGGTCTGTTTGTAGTGGGATAGGTTAGTATCTCAACCGTTACTTTGTCACCGTTTTTCGCCCCATTCCTGTTTTTGGGGCTTATCACGATACTAAATGGGATATTCCTTCTCTTGGGGGTCACATAAAAAAAGTTTTCTTCACGGTGGAACGTACCGATGATTTTTTTCTGGCCTCTCTCGAGAATTTTTATTATCGATCCTTCTCTTCGTTCGGCACTCTCTACACGGGCAACGATCCTGTCGCCTGACATGGCTGCCATGGTTTTCCGGGGAGGAATAAACAGGTCACGCTCACCTGATTCCTCAGGTATGACAAACCCATATCCGTCCCTGTGCGCTTCGAAGTGTCCGGTTACAAGGTTCATTTCCCTGACCAGTCCGTAAAACCCTGTTTTGGTCCTGAATATGTCGCCTGATTTAGTCATGGTATCAAGGACACGTTTCAGTGTTCTTGAGTTCTTTCTCTGTATACTCAGGGCCCTGGCAATCTCC
>CALZJD010000020.1 GCA_945787795.1 Thermodesulfovibrionia bacterium
GTGCGTCACGCCGAAGCGATCAGCTCCAAGCACCCCGTTCGACTTGCATGTGTTAAGCGCGCCGCCAGCGTTCGTTCTGAGCCAGAATCAAACTCTCAATTTATAAACTAATTGACTTGCGGGCCTACTTTTTAAGTTCTCAAAGATCAGTTGAAGATATAGAAAATAATTACCGTGCAGTCCTTACTTCCTACCTACATTATAGCAAATTATTCCAGCGAATAAATTAGCTTGTTATTATTACCACAATTGCCAATTACTGTCAAAACCCTAAAATCAGCAATTAATTGCTATTACATAAATAATACTCATCTAATCTCCTGATTACTCCCAATATTACAAGCTCATGACAATTAAAAAATAATCAATTTATTAAATATACTTAACATCATTATACAATACTTATTGTGTCCGCTCCCGCTTTTTAAGCTCTTCTGTACTGTCAACATCAATTACCCGTTATCAAATAATACCTATCCTTTCATACGGTAAGATTATTTTAAAACAGTCCGATTCTTACGTTACCTTCCTTTCATGAAGCGGTATCCGTTTTCTTGACAGCTGATAAAAGTTGCTGCTATATTAATAGCACTCACCAATAGAGAGTGCTAATTAACAGAATAATGCTTAATGAAAGACAAAAAAAAATACTGTGGGCAGTGACACAGAGCCATATCGATCTTAATATACCAATTGGTTCTATACTATTAATTAAAAGATATCCTCTTAATCTGTCATCTGCAACAATCAGAAATGCCATGGCCAGTCTTGAAAAAATGGGCTATATTACGCAGCCCCATACCTCAGCAGGCAGAGTACCGACAGAGAAGGGGTACAGATTTTATGTTAATTCTCTCATGGAGGACCAGCCCTTTTCCATAAGCGACAGCATGTCTCATGAGTTATCACTGAGACTTCAAAGCACAGAGAATGACAGCAATGGCGTAATAAAAAAAGCCGCAGAAACGCTTTCTCTCATGTCTCAAAATCTGGCAATAGCCATTCCCCCGAAAATTGAAGATATGGTGCTGAAGCATATCAAGTTCATCAAATATGATAAAAGGAAAGCGCTGTCCGTGCTTATATCAGAAGAAGGAATTGTAAAAAATACTTTTGTAGAACTGGATAAATCATACACCCAGCAGCAACTGGATAAAGCTGCACATTATATAAACAGCAAGTTTACGGGTGAAAAGATAAAGGACGTAAAAGAATTATTGTCCTATCAACTCTTGAAGGACAAGGAAGCTTATGACAGGATCGCAACAAGTGTGCTGTATCTTTTCAAAGACCTTATCATTCTTGATGATGATACTTTGTCACTGAACGGCCTTTCAGGCACATCCTATCTTCCTGACTTTGTTGATTCAAAACAGGTCAAGATCATTTTAAGGGCAATCGAAGATAAGCATTTCATGCTTAAACTGCTCAACCAGCTTAGCGGTTCGCAGGGAATCAAAGTATTTGTGGGACTGGAAAATATAATGCCTGCAATGAGTAAATTGAGCCTGGTTGCATCAACATACAATGATAAAAAATGTTCAAGTGGAGCCATAGGTATTATCGGGCCTACCTGTATGAATTACAGAAAGCTTATCCCGATTGTTGATCATACAGCGAAAGCCTTAACCCGGATTCTATCGGAAAACTGACGAGGAATGTGTCATATGTCAAAAGAACAACATATTAAGGAAGATATAAACATCGACAACGAAGAGACCGGGCATCCTGAAGAGCATGACATCCCTGCTGAGGACAGAGAAGAAGTTCAGGAAGACAAAGAAGACGTAAAGCAGTTGCTGTCTGAAGCTCATGATAAATATGTCAGACTATATGCCGAGTTTGAAAACTACAAGAAAATAGCTGATAGAAACAAAGAAGAGCTTCTGAAGTATGCAAATGAAGATATCATCACTGACATTCTCACTGTCATAGATCATCTTGAGCTGGCGCTTCATCATGCATCAGAGGGTGAAACATCAAGTTCACTTGCCGAGGGGGTAAACCTTACGTTAAAGGAACTGAAAAACGTCCTTGAGAAACATGGACTGGTGACCATTGAAGCCCTGGGTAAACCGTTTGACCCGGCAGTGCATCATGCCATGTCACAGATCGAATCAGAAGATACAGAAGAAAACACTATAGTAAAAGAGTTCCGAAAAGGCTACATGTTAAAAGATAGAGTTTTAAGAGCAGCCATGGTAGGGGTCTCAGCAAAACCTGCCCATACTGATGAATAGAGCAGCAAGAGTAAATGAACCTCAACAATCGAATCTCAGTTAACAATCTTATAATAGACATGAAACAGGAGGAGTAATATTATGGGGAGAGCAATTGGTATTGATCTCGGAACAACCAACTCGGCAGTCGCAGTAATGCAGGGCGGTGAGCCTACAATAATAGCAAACCAGGAAGGCACACGAACGACCCCGTCTGTTGTTGGTTTTACAGACAAGGGGGAAAGGCTTATTGGGCAGGTCGCAAAAAGACAGGCCATAACCAATCCGGAAAATACCATCTTCTCTATAAAGAGACTGATGGGAAGAAAGTTCGACTCGGAAGAAGCAAAAGAAGCAATCAAGAAACTGCCTTATAAAATTGCCGCTGCATCAAACGGCGATGCTCATGTAGAAGCACACGGCAAGACATATTCCCCGCCTGAAGTATCAGCCATGATTCTTCAATTAAAACAGGCTGCTGAGGACTATCTGGGCGAGGATGTAACCGATGCGGTCATAACCGTACCTGCTTATTTCGATGATAACCAGCGCCAGGCAACAAAGGATGCCGGAAAGATCGCAGGTCTTAATGTTCTCAGAATAATCAATGAACCTACGGCAGCTTCCCTGGCCTATGGAATGGACAAAAAAAAGGAAGAGAAGATAGCTGTTTATGATCTGGGCGGCGGTACGTTTGATATATCAATACTGGAGATCGGTGAAGGAGTTGTAGAGGTTAAATCAACAAACGGTGACACCTACCTTGGCGGTGATGATTTTGATATAAAGCTCATGGACTGGCTGGTCGATGAGTTCAAAAAAGACTCCGGCATAGACCTTCGCAATGATAAAATGGCGTTGCAGAGGTTAAAGGAGAGCGCTGAGAAAGCAAAAATAGAATTATCTTCAGCAATGGAAACAGAGATCAATCTGCCGTTCATAACTGCTGATGCAAGCGGGCCCAAGCATCTTGTTCTGAAACTCTCCCGCGCCAAATTTGAACAGCTGACTGATGATCTGATAAAAAGAACCATTGGACCCTGTAAGACAGCCCTGGCAGATGCCGGTCTCAGCGCTTCTGACATTGACGAAGTGCTTCTGGTTGGTGGCCAGACAAGGACACCAAAAGTCCAGGAGATAGTCAAGGAGTTCTTTGGCAAGGAAGCATCCAAGGGTGTGAACCCTGATGAAGTAGTTGCATCAGGAGCAGCAATCCAGGCAGGCGTGTTAAAAGGTGAAGTAAAAGATGTTCTTCTCCTTGATGTAACTCCGCTTTCTCTTGGTATAGAAACACTGGGAGGGGTCTTTACTAAACTGATTGAAAAGAATACGACCATCCCTGCCAAAAAGAGTCAGGTCTTTTCAACCGCTGCTGACAACCAGCCCGCTGTTACCATTAAAATCTGTCAGGGCGAAAGAGAAATGGCCAGTGATAACAAGATGCTCGGAAATTTTGAATTAGTGGGGATACCTCCGGCACCGAGAGGGGTTCCCCAGATCGAAGTTACCTTTGACATTGATGCAAACGGCATCCTGCATGTCTCGGCAAAAGATAAAGGCACAGGCAAGGAACAGTCCATAAGAATTACTGCCTCAAGCGGTCTGTCCGATGAAGAAATCAATAAAATGACGGCTGACGCAGAGTCCCATTCTGATGAAGACAAGACGAGGAGGCAGCTTGCTGAGGCAAAAAACGAGGCCGATACTCTCATCTATACCGTTGAAAAATCATTAAAGGATTATGGTGATAAAGTTACTGATGATGAAAAACAGAAGATCACCGCTGCTCTTGAGAAATGTAAAAATCTCAAGGACACTGCTACTGATCCTGATGAACTGAAAAAGGCTATTGAGGAACTGACTACAGCTTCTCACAAGATTGCCGAAGAAATGTACAAGTCAGGAGCAGCAGGTGCTGAAGCCCAGCAGCCCGGCGCGGAAACAGGAGAAACCGAAGAAGCTCCCAAAGACAAGGAAGATGTGGTAGAAGCAGAATTTGAAGAAACAGAGGAGAAGAAAGAATAATTACAGTAGTTAGTAGCTGTGGTAGATAAGGGATAAAAACAAATACCCTGACTACTGACTACTAACTCCTGACTACTAAATCATGTCAAAAGATTATTACAGCACACTTGAACTGGACAGAAATGCGTCCGAGTCAGATATTAAGAAGGCATACAGAAAGCTTGCCCTGAAGTTCCATCCTGACAGGAACCCTGATGATAAGTCTGCAGAGGACAAATTCAAGGAAATCAATGAAGCGTATTCATGTCTGGGTGATCCTCAAAAAAAATCCAACTATGACCGGTTCGGAACAGCTGAGGGTGCTGGAGCAGGATTTGGTGGATTCGGCGACTTCACCTCAGGATTCGGAGACATATTCGGCGACATGTTTGGCGATATCTTTGGAGATTTCACCGGGAGAAGCAGAACACGTCCTGCCAAAGGACAGGACCTTCGTTACGATCTTGAGATAAACCTTAAAGATGCTGTGAGCGGAACAGAAAAGAAAATTAAAATACCACGATGGGAAACCTGTTCAGGATGCAAAGGCACCGGGGCAAGGGAAGGTACACAACCAGAGGTATGCCGTACCTGCCAGGGGACCGGACAGACAAAGCTGCAGCAGGGGTTCTTTACCATAGCCAGGACCTGCGGAGCCTGCGGCGGTGCAGGAAAAGTTATTTCCGACCCCTGTCCCACATGTAAAGGTCAGGGAAATGTGAGGGCTGAAAAAACAGTGTCTCTTAAAATACCTGCAGGTGTTGATACTGGAATACGGCTCAAGGTTACCGGTGAAGGAGACCCTGGTCATCATGGAGGACCTCACGGAGATTTATATGTAGTACTGAGTGTCAAACCCCATCCATTTTTCAGAAGAAAAGATAATGATCTTCTTTGCGAAGTGCCTATCTCTTTTGTTCAGGCCTCTTTTGGAGGAGAAATAGAGGTACCTACAATGGACGGCAGTTCTCATATTAAAATTCCTGCTGGCACCCCCTCGGGCAAAGTATTCCACCTCCGGGGTAAAGGCGTCCCAAAGCTGGGAGGATACGGAAAAGGCGATCAGTATGTCAATGTGTTTATTGATGTTCCAAAGAAAATGACCCCCAGACAAAAGGAACTCCTCAGGGAGTTTGCAGAAATAAGCGGTGATGACATATCAAAAGGATTTATGGACAAAATAAAAGATATGTTCCATCACCACCATAAGGAAGCAAAGTAAAAAAGCCGCATTCATCATTCAGCTGTCAGCAATGAGAATGAAAAACGAAAAAGCGAACGGTACAGATATAACAAAAAAGATCTACAGACAAAAGAGTATCATGCTACGCTGAAACAACTTTATTCTGTTCTCCTGTTTGTTTGTCCTCACTGAACCCTTTTCGTTCAAATTTATCCCAATCTTTCTTTCCCTTGAAAAAGTCTGCGACAGCCTTAATTCTCCACCAGATGGTCAACTGCCGATACCCGAGATTCTCAAGAATTGCAGCGATGCCAAGTATCATTATGTCTTTCGAGTTATTAAAGTAAATAAGCGTTTTTCCCATAACATCTGTTTCAGACGTTTTATGCGGCCATGCACTCATGACTACTGACATGACAGATATAAAAATCCCATACACAATTGCCACGACAGTAAATAAGAAAAGGTAGGTGTAATTGAGATTATCAAGGTAAAAAAGGAGAGGGAGGGTAATGTACCCGACCAGCTCTATGGGAGCTCCAAGAAGCTCAAAAATCAAAAAATACGGAAAGGCAAACATACCGATTCTCCCGTAATGAACGTTAAAGAGCATCCTCCTGTGATATAACATGGTCTCAATTAATCCCCTTTGCCACCTGTTGCGCTGTTTGGAGAGAGTGGCAAGGTCCTCCGGTGCCTCAGTCCATGCGAGCGGGTGCGGGACATAGGCGATCCTTTTATTGAGCTGTTTCTCCTGAATGTACCGCTGCATTCTTACAATAATTTCCATGTCCTCGCATACTGTTTCTACTTTTTCCCCGGTATACTCAGTTGCAATTTTGGACGTTACATGTTTCGTGAGATACCCCCCGATATTCTGGACAAACTCTTTATTAAATATCCCAAATACTCCTGATATGATCAATATTGACCTGAGCCGTGAAAGTGCTGTTCGTCCCAGGCTGAAAGACCTGATATATTCAACTATCTGAAATCTTACTACCCAATTTCCGGATAAGCGCGGTTCAATGACTTTTCCCTGCTCAACATGTGAGCTGTTCACAATGGCAACCTGCCCCCCGACTGCAACGATATCCTCCTGATCCAGTACTGACCGAAAAGCCTGCAACAGTGCAGCTTCATCTACGATAGAATCAGCATCGATTGAAACGAAATAAGGGCAGAAAGATGCATTTATTCCCGCATTCAGAGCATCTGCTTTTCCCCCGTTTCCTTTGTCTATCACAACAAACCGATTAATGTATTCCGGGAGTTCTGCTCTTGATACATAGTAGGATGTTACAGGTGCGGTAGTGATACGCTCAACATAATTAATGTCAACACGTTTAAGGTCAAATGCTTTCTTCAACACATCCATTGTCCTGTCTTTTGAGCCGTCGTTCACAATGACGATCTCAAGCCTTGGAAAGGTAAGCTTCAGCAGGGACTGGATAGAGTCTACAATGGTTTTATCTTCGTTATACGCAGGAACTATGATGGTCAGAGGAGGAGTTAAAGGAGATTTCATGGCAATATCAAACCCTTCATATCCCCTGCTGATTACTAAACGTCTCACATCATAAAAAGCCACAACAAGAAAGAACAGATTTATTGAGTTAAATAAAATAAAATAGCTTATGAAAAAATATTCAATGAGTCTGTAACATGTTTCAAGTTCGATCATCTTAATGTGCGCTTAACGCCTTTTGTGCCTCTTCACGTATCTCGGGAAGGGGGTCTCTCAGAGCAGCTTTCATAAATGTATAGCTCTCCAGATTATTGTTCAGACTCAACACCCGAAACGCATGCAGCCTTTTCTCGCGATCCGATGATTTTTTATAAATGCTGTTCATCTTGTCCCTGTCACATACTTCATCTACAACATTTATTGCCAGAACGTCCATCTCGCCAATGTCATTATAGGGTTCACCGGCTGCAAAGAGCAGGCCTATCAAATAGGATTTGAGTTCAGGGAATTTATTCAATTTTGATCTGATCATCCCGATAGCCATCTTAAGGTTTATCTTAGCCAGGCCTATGACAGCCCTTGTTCTGACAAAGTCATCGATATCATGAAGTGCAGCATTCACAATTTCAAAGACCCTGTCTCCTCCTATTGCTACTACTGCATTAATCGTAGCAGCACGCACCCTTTCATTCGGGTCATAGATGAGCTTCTCCAGGGTATTAATGAGCTGTTTATTTTTAAACTTTCCAAGGGCTCCTACAGCGGAAGCCCGGACATCAGGATCATCATCAGACAGAAGTTTTACCAGAAAATTAACGGATCCCTGCTTTCTGCTTTTGCCCATGAGCCAGGCCATCCCTATCTTTCTTGTTTTTGTTTCAGGCACGCTTTCAACAAGCCTGGCAATATATCCGGGATCTCCGCTTAACATGTGAGACAGAGACGTTGTAACAGAGTCCCTGAATTCTCTGTCAGCCGTATCAAGCACCTGGAGCAGGGCTTCCAGTGCTTTAGGATTCCTGTATTTACCAAGCAGCATTACAGCCCTGTTCCGGACATGTTGCTCAGGATCAGCAAGTAATGCTGACAAAGCTGCAATTATCTCCTCTTCCCGACCAATGGATACAACTATATCCATGGCCTGTATTCGCACGTCCGCATATGGATCTTTCTTCATAACACTTAACACGGAAGTAAAAAGCTCCGGGATTGCAATAAGCTTTAGAATTTCTATAGCCTGCATCCGCATAATTGGATCAAGTGATTCTTTCAGTCTTTTGACAAGGTAATTCGCAAATTCCCTGTCATTGTTTGCAAAAATAAAAGCAACCTCAAGATTTTTTAATTTTCTGGCCCTGACAGTAATTTCCTTAACAACTGTCTTAAAGCGATCATCCATACAAATACTCTTAATTTCACTCCGTAGCGTACTGATATTTGAATGATTATAAAATGCATTGAGGAAATCAGGATCATTAAAGCATGCAAGCGCAATGAAAGACCCTGCTTCTACCCTGGGAGACGGATCATCAAGCATATCCATGATAAGGGGCTTGAATTCAGGTAATCCGGTAGAACCAATTGCAAGTGCCAGCGCAAGTCTCACATCCTCATCAGGATCTTTAACCAGCATTTTTGCCCGATTGAGAAAATCACGGTCTGAATCAGGCCCTGCGCTCGCAAGGACTATTGCTCTCACTGCACGAGAGGGGTCTAAGAGTGCCTTTTCAAGAAGTTTTTCGTTCCGTTTATATCCAAAGGAAACCAGGACCCTGAATGCCCGTTCACGCAAATATTCATCCGAACAGCTGGTAAATTTAAGCACAAAATCATAAGAGTTTTTATCTTTAATTATTGCTGCAATTTCAAAGAGGGCTGCAATTGCTTCCTGGTTGACTTTATATGGCTTTAATAAATTAAGCAGAGAGGAAAAATTCTTCGGTTGAATTTTCTGCATGTACTGCACAATCACATCTATTAAGTCATGCGATGCCTGTGGCAGCATCCTGATTACTTCGGGGATCACTTCTTCATCTTTAATGGCCGTAAAATATTTTATTGCTTCTATCCTTACCTCTTCAGATGACTCCTTCATAAGGTCAATAATCTTTTGTTTATCTGTAATAATACCAAGGTCTCTCATCACTTTAAGGGCCGTGATTCTCACCTGGACCGCTGGATCAAAGAGCATATTTTCAACTTTATCCCAGTTCGTTTTGACCTTAAGCATGGACAGTGCGCGTAGTGCTGATTCACGGGCAAGGGGGTTAGGGTCAATCAGTATAGTAGCAATATCATCAGCATAGTTCTCCGCATGGAGTATTCCCAGGGCTTCCACCGCAGACCTTCGTACCCAGTATTCACTGTCTTTTATATAATCTATAAGAAGGGATGCAGATTCATGTGCGCCAATTTTGCCCAGACTTTCTATTATGCGCGCTCTCAGACTCCAGTCAACTGTTGACTTGAGGAGTTCGATAAGAGGCTCGGCTGCATCCTGTTTTTCGGCTTCACCAAAGATTCGTACGATACTTTTTTGCATCTTTATATCACCGGTAATAAGGCGATCACCAAGGCTCTCTATCGCACCTGCCCGCGCAACCATAAAAAGTATTTTCCTTAATTCAGCTTTATATTCTTCTTTTCCATATTCATCAAGTATTTTTTCAATATATCCAATTCTTTCAAGAGCAAGGGCAGCCCTTTTCCTGACCTCCACATCATCATCTTCTAACGCTATAAGAAGTGAGGGAACAGAGTTCTCTCCCAACTGTTCCAGCGCCTCAATAGCTCTTACTCTGACCCACCACTCCGGGTCTTTTAATATACTGATAAGATGATGTATTACAGAAGGATGTCCGATCATTCCCAGCGCCTGTGACACCCGTGTGCGCACATAGGGCACAGGCTCGGAAACAAGCAGTTCAGCAAGATTTACTATGGAACGCTCGTTTCCAATTTTTCCGAGTGCACCGGCAGACCGCGCCCGCACTTCAGGGCTTACGTCAAACAAAGACTCCATAAGCGACTTTACTGCACTGTCTGCATGAAGCCAGCCAAGTATTTCAGCTGACCAGTAACGTTTACTCTCACTATTGAAATTCTTCAGCTCTTTCTTTAACGGCTCTATGCAATCCTGGCCGATAGTAAGCAGTATTTCTCCTACCCTGGCCGGGAGCCATGTCTCGGGATATCCAAGGGCATCAATGAGAAACGGAATTGTCCTTTTGTCCTGAATACGTCCAAGAGAACGAAGGGCAACAGTACGTACATCTTTATCTTCATCCTTCACATCTCTTACCAGTTCAAGAAGATAGGGAACAGCTTTTGCGGAGCCAATAAATCCAAGCTTTTCAGCTGCAAACACTCTTTTTCTCCATGATTTGGATTCTATAAGTATCTTTACATATCTATCTGTTACTCCGGTCACATCATAAAATGCCTGAAAGTGCCTGAGTGAATTTCCCGATACTTCAGCAGCTCTGTCAAGAATGATTTCAATAAAACTTTCGTTTTTCATTCCCCGTAGTCTCACCATAATATCCGGAGAAGGATTTTCATAATTCTCTGCAATCGTCTGAATCAGGCCAAGGTTTCTTTTGATTATTAATCCGGCTTTAAACGTCTGCAAAGACCATTTCTTCTTTAATACAATCACAGCAAGCAGGAAACACATGGAAATGAATAACACCGTTACACTAATTCCAAGCAGGGTAGTCTGTTTTGCTGATGTATCAATAATATCGTGGAAATAGGAGCTGATGCTCTTCAGGATTGATACACGTTTGCTCTGAACTATCTCAGCACGGCCCGTGTTTTGGAGAGTGACAGTGTCCTGCACATCCACTGTTTCAGTTCCCGGATCAGCCTCAAATTCATTATTCGAGGTGGCAGCTGAAGTAAAATAGATGGTAAAGACCAGGAGTATCGTAAGAGTAGTAAAAACCAATCTGCCAATGTTGGCTTTTTTAAAAATATTTAATTCTGTCATACCCTTTCTGCCCAAAAAAAACTTTAATAATCAGATAACGACATATATTTATAAGAGATCCTGCAAAATAACCTATATCATTTAAAAATATATGTATTATTTTGTATACGGAATAGTGAACATATTACTTAAGTACATAACCATTTAGCAGGATCAACTTTGATATGATTGACCTGTTATGTATGCTTTGCCATATAATAAAACCTCTCATCATCCCAATATTTCTGCTTCCGCAGCAGTTTACTTCTCATCAAATAATTATTACTGGACATTACGCACAACATCTCCCGGTAAAGTTCAGGATTCAGTTATGTATGTGGTTGCTTAGTATGTGTCCTTAATCGTTATTATCGATATCGTCTGTTCCGGTATTGACAATTATCGCTCTGCTTGATAAACTCACTCAGCACTATCAGGAGACTGGAATATTGTAATAAAACGGTATATTACGAGATTATGGGTTTGGCTTTTCCCATATCAGTCTCATTAAAAAAGAAACATAAGGGATTGGATTATTAACTCAACACACCGATCTGCTCTTTCCAGTGAAATTGACTGCTGTTTTTTATGGATTCATTGTTTTTTCCCGATATCAGGACGACATTTTTTATTTTTAATCCGCTTACTGCATACCTTCGGACATTCAGCTCTGCACAGACTTTTCACATATATTCAGATTCATTCAGCACTCCAGAGCAGCTGGTCAGTAGTGCGATACGGTAAGAGCACCACCCTGTTTCTTAAAATTTTCTGTATCGTTATGTTTTCCCAGTTCCTTGGCCCGGCCCTTTCACAGGCTGCACAAATTGCCGGAAATTCTACGACCATTTTCAGAATGTATGATGAAAACTTTGTCGATGACGATAAAAATCATGCCCGTTTACAGGAGTACTTTTCCCTCTCCATCGACAGGCTCCCTGTTGAGGGTCTGAGTTTTTATACAAATGGACATATCAGCTTTGAAGCTGATGAAGGCTTTGAGAGTAATGCCTTTGACTCCTGGTTAAGCATTATTTATCTTGACTGGCTTGACAGTGATTTCAGGAAAAATATTCGAGCTGGCAGACAGTTTATCTATTCAGGGGTAACGAATGAAATAGTTGATGGCGTATTCGGCAGGTATTCAATGACAAATGGTCTGGGCATCGGTCTTTATGCCGGAACAACTGTGGATGTATCAACCGGTGGCTTTCAAGGCAACAACACCGCTGGGACCCGGTTGTACTACAATATGAACCGGCAAAAAGAAATTGGCCTCTCCTATGTGTTTGAATCCGATGACAGCGAACCATCAAAGGAGAACATGGGAGTTGACGGCTTCTATAATGTCAATGAAAGCCTGGAATTTTATGGGCATCTGTACTACGACCTGATTGCAGAAGATGTGTATGATCTGGAGCTATATTCCTTATACCAGCATTCACATCGACTTACTGTATCAATAGATTACAATCAGACCATACCATCCCTGCTGCTTGATAAAACCTCCATCTTCTGGGTCTTCTCGGTGGACAGGCAGCGTGACATCGGCATCGATATAGACTATAACCTGACCACATTTACATCAATTACCGGACATTACAGGTTTTACAAGTATGAAGATGGAGATAGCGCAAACAGTTATGGTATTGGTGCCAAATTCAGATATGGTGCAGACGCTGACCATTATGTCACAGGAAAGGCAAACAGATATGACGACGTTGATGGTGGTTATTATGAACTGCAGCTGCTGAATAGATGCACCCTGCAAAAGAAGCTTTCCCTGGCAAATGACATCCTTCTTGTACTTCTGGATAATAAAACGCTGGATAGTGATTACTCGTTCTCCGTGGGAGGAGATATGAGATATGCCATAGCAAAGAAACTTGCTCTTGAATTCGGTATTGATTACCGGAACACACCCTTTTATGAAAATGAACTGAGAAGCATCGTTAAGGTGCTGTATAATTTCACCTTTGATACAGCAGGGACAAAGACCAGATGAAATTACCCGCTCTTATAAGAACCCTTCTGCTTTTTTTACTGATAGCTGTTGTATCATCCTGTTTCTATATGGTTAAGAACAACAACTCAATGGTTTTTTCTCACACTCTTCATCTTGAAATGGAGATCGAGTGCCTTACCTGTCATGAGGGAGTCGAAATGAGTGAAAACGACCTGAACAGCCATCTGCCTTCTATAGGAGTATGTGAGGAGTGCCATGAAGAAGTGAATGAGGCTGGTTCCTGCTCCATGTGTCATCCAGACCTGGCAATCAAGCCTGCGTCTCTGCGTGAGCGTTCAACCAATCTTACATTCTCACACAAACTTCATGTTGAAATGGATGTCGAATGCAATGTATGTCATCCAGACGCCCGGACAAGCCTGGTGTCATCGGAATTACTCATCCCGCTAAATCCTTTTCAGAATAACGAGCATACGGGATTATGCGCAGTCTGCCATGAACCTGAATCACCGGATGATTGTGTGATCTGCCATACTGATGTAGAGAAGCCTTCGTCTTTGTTCAGCACCCAAACAGACCTAATTTTTTCTCACAACCTGCATATTGAAATGGACCTGGAATGCCGGACATGTCACACCAGCATAATACAGAGTGATACGATTATGAGCAGTCGTCTTCCGGAGATGAGTATTTGTGCTGAGTGTCATGACGAGGTAGAAAGTAATTGCACCATGTGCCACAAACACATCAGGAATCCCGGACTGCTGCCACGAACTGAAACTGCCCTGAACTTTTCCCATAAGTTCCATATGGATGAAGGCGCTGATGAATGTTCTTTATGCCATGAAAAGGTCACTATCAGTAATACTCCTGAAATGAATAAAATTCCAAAGCATAAAGACTGTTTCCAGTGCCATCATGAGGAAGATTATGACAATATGCTCTGCAGTAAATGTCACAGAAACCTGGGCTCAAAGGAGTTAAAGCCAATTACAAAGTTTTCTCATGAGGGAAACTTTATAAAGCGTCACAAAGACATTGCATCTAAAAACAACCGGCAGGTACTGTGCGCCCAGTGCCATAGGGAAGAATTCTGCATGGACTGTCACAGTACCAATCCCGGAATTAAGGCAAGCGAAAAAAACAGGTTTGATATGGACAGGACCTTTATCCACAGAGGTGATTATCAGTCTCGCCATCAAATTGATGCCAGAAGGGATCCAGGTCTCTGTGTTAAATGTCACAGAACCTCTTTCTGCCAGAATTGTCACAGCAGGAAAGGCTTTGCCCTGGATTTCAGAAATCAATACGACATTCATCCACCGGATTTCCTTTCTTCTCACGGCAGGGCAGCACGGCGGGACATCCTAACCTGTGCTGTATGCCATGACAAGGGTGCAGCCACCAGTTGCATAGATTGCCATGCCATAAATCCGTCCGGGATTACTGGGCCGGGGGGGAACCCTCACCCTCCGGGATTTAAAAGCAAGCTTTCAAAATCACGGGATGCAGTGTGCATCCTGTGTCATAAAAACTGATATGATGCAACTGAAAAAATATACCGTTTCTGATACATTACATTGTGAAGTACCCTGCGGAAGAGACCGCAGGACGTTCATTATATGAAAGTTTATTTTTGCTGTCAAGATTCCGGACAAGCCGGAATGACAGATATCTGGAACTGTGCTGAGACCACAGGATGTAATAATACTTAATGCTGGAAACAGGTATGTTTAACTTATTTATAAGAAAATGTAAGCGCCCCATGGCATCGACCGCAAAAGCACTGTTTTCAAACAGACCGATCATCTACATGCTCGCGTTCGCGTTCATTAGTCTTTCCTGCGGATCAGGGGCATATGTGGCTGAACAGGACAGATCGAAGGATGAACTTATCAGCGAGAGTACGGGATCAATTTATCCTCACGCAGCTGGATTTACTGATCCTGATTCTCACGGACTGTACACTCTGGCTAACGATATACAGAGCTGTGAAATCTGCCACGGTGATGACTTACAGGGCGGCACTTCAATGACATCATGTTATGAATGTCATGCCTCTTATCCGCACAGCAAAGACTGGGAGATCCCCCAAAGTCATGGAATATACACTATTGAAAAATCAAAGGATGAATGCAGGGGCTGCCACGGATCTGATTTTCTTGGAGGAGAAAATGCTGTTTCCTGTGTCAGTTGTCATGATCCCTACCCTCATGCAACTGAATGGGTCGAGTGGGATAATCACGGGGATTATGTTCTTACGAACAGCACCAGCACTTGTGCCGGTGCATGTCATGGGACTGATTTCAAGGGAGGAGATACCCGTGTTCCCTGTTTTGATTGTCACAAACCCTATCCGCACAATGCAGAATGGACCAACATGAGTGACGCATCAAACCACGGAAGATATTACGTTGAGAATTATGTACTTCAGGATACGAGTAATGAAGAATGTGCGTCTAACTGTCATGGAGCTGATTTCGAGGGAGGCGGTGCTCCCGTATCCTGTGACAGCTGTCACGATGATGGCATATTTCCTCATGCTGATGAAGGCGAGATTTTATGGGAAGTCACAGGGCATCAAAATAAAGTAAATTCACTGGGCAGCGATGCCTTGTGTACAGAATGTCATAGCGACTATAACAGGGGGGCCTTTGGCGGAGAACTGATAACATGCACATCCTATTGCCATCAATGAATCATTGCATCCACCCATAAGCTATAACATTGTTATCATAAAGATGCAAAGTGAAGCAGTTTTTTTTGAGGATTGATACGGCTCTTTTTTCTCAAAGTGTCTGGTCTCTCTTTTCTTTCAATGGCCTTGATAATTTCCTATTGTTGATCTGCCCCTGCACATTATTGATCTGTGATACAATCATCCATGACCCGAATATTTCTTCCTCTTGAACAACTGGCATCAGATGAGCTGGTGATAACCGGCAATAACGCACGGCATCTTGCACTTGTTTTGAGGATTGAAGCAGGCGCACCACTTGAGGTGCTGGACGGGGAGCCTGTTGCTGTTACCCTTTGCCAGGGTATTGCAAGGGGAGAGAAGATGGACCTTATTATTCAGAAATCCACCGAGCTCGGTGTCAATAAAATCATTCCCGTAATTACGGAGCGGTCCCAGGTACGGAATACGAATAAATTGGAACGATGGAGAAAGATCGCCACCTCTGCTGCTGAACAATCCGGAAGAGACAGGGTGCCGGAGATTTTAGAGCCTGTTGTTTTGAACGAATTTCTTGTAACTCCATATAACCTCCCCCTGAATAAGAAGGGGAAACAGGATGGATTATTAAAGCTTATCCTCTCAGCATCTTATAAAGAGCAGAACATGAAAGAAATGTTAACGGCTGATATGGATATTAAACAGATATTGCTTTTAATCGGGCCAGAAGGGGGATTTTCACAAGAGGAAATCACCCGTTCAGCTGAAAATGGCTTTATGGAAGTCTCCCTCGGACCCAGAATATTAAGGACCGAGACTGCCCCTATAACAACTCTCAGCATCATCCAGTATGAACTGGGAGATATGGGATAGGAAACTGCTTGATCCCTCGACCCCTTGACTCCGGGGCTTTACGCTGCCAGTTGTTCAATCACGTCCTTTTCCCTGGCCTTTGCATCCTTGCTTAAGTGAAAAGTGAAGTATATGCCGACGCACAACAGGATGCCGGCGATAAGGAAAGATGCAGCAAATGAACCCGTACTGGTGGTAAGGGCCTGTGATGTTTTACTCATTACAAAACCGCCTGCTCCCCAGGCCGTAAATATAACTCCATAGTTAACACCGAAGTTTTTCATTCCCCAGTAGTCCTTGGTAAATGAAGGGAACAGCGTCAGGTTCGCTCCGTAATTAAATCCTATAAACGTGGCAAGAAAGACCAGCGGCAAAGCTGAGGTGGACCCGGCTCCTATGATCGGGATTGCAGCGAACATCAAAATTGCCTGAAAGATAAACATGCCGGCCAGTGTCCTGGTTCTCCCTATCTTATCTGATACCACGCCAGCCACGACCCTGCCCCCTGCGTTTCCAATTGCCATAATGGCAACTGCAATGAAGGCGCTTTCTCCCAGACTGCTCTTTGCCATGCCTGCTACACTGCCGATTACCATCAAACCGGCGCCGGCGCTTATAAAGTATAAAATCCAGAGCATCCAGAATTCAGGAGTCTTCATCATCTGGGAAGTGGTAAAGTTCTTCTCCGGAAACATGGCCCTTGATACTGTATTGTCAGGTGTATCTGCCCTTCTCTCAACAAACCCCCTGGGCACATACCCAGCCGGAGGATTGACAAGAAACATTGACAATATGCTCATTACGATAAGAAATGCAATCCCAAAGAAGAGCATGGAGGTTTGCATCCCGTAAGTAGAAAGAAGATATTTAGCAAGAGGTGCAATGTAAACAGATGCCAGTCCAAATCCGGCTACAACTATTCCTGCGATCTTGCCTGTTTTAGCAGGAGGATACCATTTAAGGGCTGCCGGAGTTGCCGAGGAATATCCGAAAGCAATCCCTGTTCCGACCAGGAATCCAAAACCGATGATCCAGCTCATGTAGGCAGTTGAGTGAGAAACCACTATGAATCCAAGACCCACGAGAAGACCTCCGATAAAGGCTGTTACCCGGGGACCCAGCGTATCCTGACATTTACCTGCAATAATCATTGCGCATGCAAAGACCAGACAGCATACTGCATATGGATCATTAATGGAAGCCAGGTTCCAGTTAAATGCCCCTGCTCCGCCTGCTTCAATGGATTGCTTGATTGCAACTTTAAAAATACTCCAGGTATATAAGATACCCAGTGCCAGGTTTATGCCTGTACCTGCAATAGTTACCATTTTGCCTTTGTCTGCTGCTCTAGGTGACATAATTTTACTCCTTATTAAATATGTTTATAAATTCTGGCAGGTTACAATTATTTAAAAAACCGCGCCAACTCCAATGTATATATCGGCAATACATCATATATTCTTAATAAGAAAATGATTATGCAACATAAAAACCATCCAGAATTGCTGATCATTAAAATAAAAAGGGTTAAAAAAGATAGGGATCCAGGGGTCAAGGGAAAGTCAAAGAATATTCAAGAAAAGCATATAAATGATATTTGCTTTTAGTGGCTGGTGCACCTCAGTAGTTCTTTATCCTGAATCCCAGCCGTTCGATATTCTCTTTTACGATCTGTTTAAACTGCTCTTCACCCATTTCCAGTTTGTCCGGGTCATATTCAATTACAGCACTGTCATTGTTCTTCACCGTGACAGAATGAACCCCCTTCATTTTCCCTACAAACTTACCTACTCCCTGTACACAGTTGTGACAATAGACATGTCCGACCCTGAAAGATAAAATTGCCATACAATCTCCCTGGTATATAATTCAAAAATATATCTCATTAATAATACATAATTCAAATAAATAATAATGTGGAGAAATGTTATTACGTGATATTTACGTGGCTTCAGTTTGTTACAAACTTAATGCCTGTTTTAAACTCTCTTACTTCAAACCTGCCAGAGTTACTTTTATAAAAATAGAGTGTTTTGTTTTTAGGGGCCTCTTTTTGACGGACCATAAGAAATTTCACAGGATAGCAGTCACACTTTTTTTCATATGTACCTCTCTCAGTCACTGTCATATCAATGCTATTTTCGCTGTAATAATAGCTATAAAAACTTTTCGCCATTTTGACCAGTTCCTTATCAGACAGGGAATTTAATGATGAACAGCCGACTAATATCACAGGCATGGATATGGCTATCAGAAAATGTACGCCTGATTTTCTCATATGACTATATACGGTTTTTTCATGTGAAACTTAAAGGGGGATTGATAGTTTATGGCATGGGCATTTCATGAAATGCCCCTTTATTGAATGGGGCACGGCATGCCGTATAATTAGTCTTTGTTCATAAACTCGGTTTTTTTGTCTGTCATTCCCAAAATCCTTAATCGGGAATCCAGTCTTTTCAGTAAGTCCTGGATACCCGATTACCGACCTCGGGTATGACATAAATATAAATCGGCAATTTATGGACAAACACTAATTACATTATTTCTTCTTCATAAATGCATAAATCGCTTTGTGTGATCCGAACTTCCCTGCAACATCAACTGTCTTTAACTCCTTAATTTCAAAATGGGGCTTAAACAACGTTTCCATTTCATTTTCAGATGAAAAATACAGGACTGTATCCAGCGGTGTCCTGCGATATTTACCTTCTCCGCCGAATTGCGGGCTCTCTTCACTGAAGCATACCGATAGATACAGTGCACCCGGATTTAGCATTTTATAAACATTATTAATATATGCCTCTCTGTCTTCAGGGAATACATGATGCATTACTTCCCAGTCATATGCGAAATCAAATGTATCGTTGACTCCAGACATGTCGCCCCGTACATCTGCCGTGATAAATCTGCAATTAACATCCCTGTCTGAAGCTGAGCGTTTCGCCATCCTGATCGCTGATTCTGAAATATCAACTCCTGTGACATCAAAACCGTTCTGAGCAAAGTAAATTACATAGTTCCCTGCCCCGCATCCAAGCTCAATTGCCCTGCAGGGTTTTACCTTTCCTGTTTGCACAATATCCCTTATAATCTCCGGTGGATCTTCCATATTCCAGGGGATCCTGTCAGGCGGGATAGTGCTGTATATTTTATCCATCTGGTCTTTAATCACTTTGCATCATCCCGGTGATTTATACTCAATTAACCGCCAGTCACAAAAAAAAAAGGGACATTTCTCAATGGAAGTGTCCCTTTTTTCTAATCATTTTTTTGAAGTCTCATTAAATAATTAAACTCCCCTATCTCGTCACATGATATTTTTTTAAATTCATGTGGAGAAGCAAGATGCTCAACCTCTTGTTCTGAAAGCCTTATGCCAACCGGAGGTCCCGGTCCAAAATCAATTATTTTAAATTCAATAATCATGAGAACACCTCCAGGCTTTAAAACCCGATGTACTTCCCTCAAAGTTGTGTCCTGCGCCTCTTTTGATAAATCATGAAGAACGGTTGCCATCAGACACATATCTGCAGAGGCTGTATCAAGGGGTATCTTTTTGGATATATCAGCAACGATTGCATGCATATTGGTTATATGTTCATCTGCTAATAATTCTTTTAATGCGTCAATACCTTCTGACCACAGGTCAATAGCATAAATTTCATATCGTGCTTCTGTAAAGTTTGATAATTCAATGCTATATCTGCCTATTCCACAAGCCAGGTCTATTACAATTGACTTGTGCGGCATGTCAATCAGTGAAAATAATTTCTTCTCGTCTATCAGATCAAAACTGCTTTTTCCTGCTGCCGGTGGTAGTCCTGCCATTAAAATATCCTTATCAGGTATATATTAAATAAAATGTCTGTCCTGTGCCTGTATCATGTCAATCTGAGATAAAACCATTTAATTATTAATCTTAACACTCACCCATGGATTCTGTTCGGGACTTTCAAATTATCAGAACCCATAGTCTCCATCTTCAATTTTTACGACTTCACCGTTATTAAATTCAATAAAGTACAAAAAACGTCTTGGACCAAAATTATATGTCCATTCTTCAATATTTATTAACGTTCTTGTTTGTTCATACACCCTCTCTCTTATAAATCTATAATCTTTTTTATACGTATTGCCCTGTTTATAAAATTGCGGGATTTTTCGAGTTCTTCTTGCGCTTGATACTTCAGAGAATTGTTCTTCCCAGTGATACTCCATCGAATAAGGATCACCACACTTAACAATAACTTCAATTTTCCTGTTTCCTTTTTCTACAAGATGCCCACATCTTGATTTCGTATATCCAGACAATATATCTCTATCAGTCCCTTTTGGGCCGTCTTCAATTTTCTTAAGCCTGCCATTTACAAAGGTAAGATACTGAATAAAACGAGTTGCTCCAAAATTATACGTCCATTCTTCCAGACGGACAAGATTTGATTTTCCTATAGTGGTCTCTCTGCCAATAATTAAATCCTCGCGAATCTCGTCATGTTCTCCCGTAATATGAGTTACTGTTTCTTCTTCCCATGTTTCTATAAACTCCGGCTCACCGCATACTTTTACAACTTCAATTTTTCTGTCTCCTTTTAATACCAGACTGCTGCCGCAACGCAAAGCAGAAGCAATTGCTGGAGCAAGTAATATTAATATACACAGAGAGACTTTAATGTTAACCATTGATTTTTGTTTCAGCCAATGGGTCAGTTCCGATCATGATACCAAATTGACATCCGGGTTGTCCTGAAATGTCGAGTGTCGAAAACTGACCTCCTGTCTTTTCTTATTTTCTTAAATATTTATCTGGAAATAAATTTCTTTAAATATGAAGAACCTTTTGTTAATTTCCCGCTCTGTGTAACAACGGCATTCCTGATTTCAGCGGGTATGGCCATGTGTTTTGTTATATCATTTATCCCGTGAGCAGCTATCTGATAGACGTAATCCCTGATAAGTCCGCTGAAATCGTCTGATGCGTCTGCGGGCAGTTCAGCCGGGAGATTGTCGACCGCGAGAACGGTCAGCCCTTCGGATTTATATCCGTCCATATATTTATTTTTTCGGGGGTTGTATGTAAACACAGGCCTGTCAGACGATGTTACTTTATGAGTAATCTCTATTGATCCCTCAACATCGCACGACAGATCACCGATAAATTCCATACGAAAAGGCTCTATGCCCGATAACCTGTTAATCATGTTCTTCGTCACGAGACGCGGGTATTTGCTGTCCCAGTAGGCAGTATGAACAAGCATGTTTATATAGGGCAGATACAGATCCAGATTCGATTCAAACTTCTTTGGACTTCTGAGATATTCCTCAAAGTAAAACCCCTTGCCTTCTTTGGAACGGAACTTCTCTTCACGCAGGAAGACAATTTTATACATCCTGTGTCTCTGCTTTCTTTGATGCTGAATAAAGTCCAGCATGTTTTTGGGATGTATTTCTACAGGATTAAAAAGTCCAAGAATCTCCTGTACATCTCCTGTACGCCCCTTGAAACATTGCCATGTCCTGTGATTCCCACAATAAACGGTGATAATTCATCCGGAAAACCTTTTCGCGCGATATATTGCTTAACCTCTTCAAAGGCACATTTCAGGTCCTTGAAAGAATCATATTCATAGGCAGGCCTGATCATGGATAGAGGGTTATTAATTCCCTTCCACGCGAGCTTTTTTCCGAGATAATGCAGGCTGTCCACTATTCCGCAAATTCCTGCAAATTTTCCGAAATAAACAAGACGTGCCCCATACAGATCTACAATTTTTTCATAGTCTATCAGCGTTATATGTTTTTTAAGACATGCCTTGAGAAGAGGCATATTGTGGGACTGCCCTTTTGCGGTATGCGAAAAAACCATATATATCTTGTGGGAGTGAATATCATGGACGCGGGGCTCCTTAATACCGACAAGGAGTTCCGCTTCAACGATTTTATCCACAATCGCAGCCCCGTTTTTTTTATATTCACTGTCCCTGAAAACCCTGTTATTGCTTTGCTCAACTTCAACGGATACGCCGCGTTTAATCAGCCACTTAACATCAGAAGGAACAAGAGGCGCCCTGTGTTCAAATCCTTTTGTTTCTCTTAATAGACCAACCGTAAGACTCCGCCTCATTTATCACCTTTACCCTGTCATGAAATCATGAGTATTTTCATATAAAGAATTGATTTATTCATCATTAATTGATACTTAAGATTATAACGGAAAAGAGAGAATCTGCAATCTTCCGGTTGACATCAGATTTCAGGGATAATGGATAGATCTGGTCCTGACTGAAAATTTCAGCCAGGTATTGTCAGGTTATTCCTGTGAGAAGTGCTAATTCTACGTGTATATAAGATTTATTAATAACATTCATAAATATTATTTACTTGATAAGTTATTAAAAAAATATTATAAACAACATATATTTCCCGACAAAGCCAAACCCTCCAGGAGAAGGGCACGGAAAGCGGCGGGTCTATTCAGGTCTTTCAATAATAGATGGCCGAGCTGCCGAAGGAGAACACCCTTTGGCATGGTCGGTTTTTTATTTTGATTGAAAAACTGGACAATTAATAACGTTTGATTACAAAACTATGTTAACAGTCAAAGATGTTTTAAAAGCAAAGCGTGATACTATCTGTTCGGTTTCCTCGCGTACGTCTGTTTTCAGGACGTTGGAAATTATGGATGAAAATGACATTGAGGCTTTAGCAGTTACTGAGCGGGGATGTGTAGTCGGCATTTTTTCGGAGCGTGAATATGCCCGCAAGAAAAATCTGAATAGAAAATCCCTTAAAAAAACATCTGTGAGAAAGTTGATGAGTACCCCGTTATTCTCCATAAGTCCTGAGAAATCTATCGAACAGTGCATAACTCTCATGACAGACACACGTAATAGCCATTTGCCCGTATTTGAAAACAATAAACTGATTGGCATTGTGAGTGTAGAGGATATGGAAAAATCTCCAGAATACAATAATTCTTTCAACACTCCTGATATAGATCTTTCTTTCTGACTAAAAAATAGTTTACGAGTACTGCTTTTATTTTTTTCCGTAATACTCAAAATACTGCATCATTAATGTGCTTTATATTTGAATATTCCTATTCAAGCATCATACCTGCATAGTATTTTTTTACCTTTCCTGCAAGATTTCCCTCTAGTAATCGTCTATTTGAACATGGCAGCTGAAAACCTGAAAGGAGGGGTATTAAAATGGAAACAACTTTACCTAATGATTATTATCTTCAGTTTAATGAGACATATTTCGTATCGCGTGGAAATTCAAGGAAAGAAGTACGAGATTTCAATGATATAACTGTCAGCGATACTAACATCAGATATCTGGGACGTAAGCTTTATAAGGGAATGTTAAAGACAATTGGAGAGATTTTAGAAGTTGTTATGTTATTAGCTGTATGCAAATATGCCGGACTATATGAAATATGGGTGCACATAGCAGACAAGCTTGTTTAACTGAAAAGGAGAGCACATACATTAAACTGATACCAGGGGTGTCAGAAAGAAATATTTGAAACAGGTTCTTTGAATAAAGGTTGGGAAATACCAGGGGGGGGATTAGGTGGAGTCAGCAATGGCTCTGCCTTTTTTATTGACTTTAACTGAATTATCAAATTCAAAACCTTTACGACTCATCATTATCCTGTTGATCTTATTAATTAGAGTCTGTGTATAAAATCGACTTCCTTTTCCGTCATTCCCGAAACCTGCCTGCCGAAAGGCAGGCTCGAATCCTGTTCAGCAATGATTCGGGCGAAGAACCTCATTTGTTGCTGCAGGAAATCTGTAATTTCCGGTTCGAATTAACTATCACGATACCTTCAATCTATCGATGATTTAAATCGATGCGCTGATATTACGGATAAATAAAATTCACGCACTGTGTATTTCAATACATTCTGGAATTCAGGACCTGATGTCAGTATGTAATTCATCAGGCAGGTACTCACATGTATTGTTCACACATCCTACAGGTCGCGGCATCACGCACAGGTACTGGGGACACATGAGCCGAACATCCTGGCAGTATGCTTTCCATTGTTTTTCGTTTATCATGGCTTCCTTCACACTGATAGGCACAGGACATGTTTGACAGTAGCAATCCTCGGGGCCCTTGACAGGAGCTGTGTACACACTGACCGTGCAGTCATCATCAACTTTACACTCAAGAGGATCGACAGGCAGATAGAACTGGGCTGCGATTAACATCCTGCCCTGTTTGTCAACTGTACTCCTCAATAATTTACCTGCAACCAGCAGTCTTCCGTCAGCCAGGGCCTCCCAGGCCTCTTTGAACTGGTCATCCAGTGCATCA
>CALZJD010000021.1 GCA_945787795.1 Thermodesulfovibrionia bacterium
TGCTGATGTACCTGCCTGCCCTTCCGGAGGAGATTCCTCTGCAGGATCTCTCTGCCATATCAGTCCATTTGGTTGACACAGTATTTGCCTGTACTCTGGCAGACCGGAACGGGGTAGAAGTGGAACACTGCCGGAATAGAGGAACTCCACTTTTATTTCCCAGCTTCTTTCTAAGAGTGATTTTTGATTTAACGAGTCTGTCGGCGACCCCCTAAACCCATTTACCAGAGTCGGAGGCGGCATGTATGCAACCAGCCTGCCTTCGCCATCTGCAAGACCGTACCATATCTGCCCTTCGCCCGTTGTGATACGCATCAGAGCATGAGATGCCGCTTTATTTGATTGAATGTCCCATACTTCAGCTCTTACTGACAACGTCCCGGGAGGCCTGGTTCTTGTGGGCGACGAGTAAAGAAGAAAGCCCTTCGGATGACTCCGGTAGGGACTGCACTCAATCTGCGACAGATAAATTCCACAGTATGACAGAGGCAACTCGATCATGAATGCCGTGTCAACATATCGCCGACGCAGATCACTGATTTCAATAACGAAACTCTTTGAAACAGACGGACTGCCTATTGATTCATTCTCACATTCGGGACATGTGTTATTGTCAATTCCCGGCAAACGGTTAAATGCATAGACATCTGATAATGTGCGATAAGCCTCTTTAACTGGCCACCGGGCATCTACCGGCCGTGCCGTAACCTTCAGCGAATCCCTGATCTGATCATCAATCAGGGGGTCCCAGAAACGAATGCCCAGCGGTGTGTTTGTGCTTTTGATTTCGAAAGTATCGTACATACAGATCTCAATCAGGTCTGTTTATGAGAATCATACTGAAAAGTCTTTATCGTCCGGCATTGTATGTTTTCCTGATCCGCTTCGAGATATTGGGACGATTCAATATTGATGACTCGCGCGGCGTAAGGGATGGAAAGCTGATATGCGTTTGCGCCCAGAACGTCCCATATTCGAAACATGTCTTCAGTTCGAAGTTCCGCAAGACTGACATCTACTGTTTCTTTGGGTTCGAATACCCCGGGGTGGGCAATATTCAATATCCCCGATGGTAACAGCGGAGTGTCTTCAAGAGTACGCATTATCCATCCGGCAAGTGTGTTCTGCAGTGAAGCCTCTTTTCCCCATACAGTAATTAGAAAATGGAGTTCGAGAGGCAACTGAGTATTATGTCGCTTTCCATCCTGTCCGATGCGTCCCGCAGGATGCCGGCGGACTCCGTTACAATAGATCCGATAGAGAAATAATGAAGCCCCATTCGAAATGGTGTTGCTTTTAAAATCATTGGATGTGAATACCTTAAATTCAAGTTCGCTGTTAAAATCATCCGGCCGATAAGTCGAGTGTAAGAGACTCACTACTGCTTCACATACCGCCATTACTGCCTTGTAATCTGCCATTATTTTTTTTTTAGATGAGATATTACTGAATTTATATAATCACGCCTTCAGAAGCAATGCCCTCTCAACCTCAACACTCGCCTGATAAGCAATAGCATTCAGCAAAATCATAACCCTGTCACGTGCCTTCAATTCACCCTGAAAAACCCCAGTAAGTCCTTTGAACGGTCCCTCCTGAACCTCTACTTTGTCCCCCCTCTGGAATACTTCCTGCTGTACCAGAACAAATCCGTCATTTATTCTGGACTGAACCTGGGATATTATTTCCTCATCTACGACATAGGGGATTCCGACTGCATCACCAACAAACCTCTTTACCCCTCGCGTATACTTAATCATACGTAAGTATTGCGCCGGATCGAATTTTGAGAAGATGTAACAGGGGAACAGTTCTTCTGTTACTTCCTTCATTTTTCCCCTTAGATATTTTTTCGTCTTAATCTTTGGATTCAACACCTCAATATCAGGAAAACTCATCAGACGATCAGATATATGATCCTCATATCGTGATTTCGTATATAAGCAATACCAATTTTTCATAGGTAATACGAGTTCTGCATTAATTCATTTGGACAGGCTACCGCCGTTTGCTGTCAGGGACAGCTTTGCAAAACAGACAATAGTTTTTTTCTTTTCTTACCTGAATCAATTACAGCATTTTCACAGCCTGCGTCATAATAGTTCGTCAATACCAGCCAGTATCAACTCTAAGCATCAATCCGTAATTTATATCTTGGCTGTTCGTCTGTTTCTGAAAATTTAGCAATTAGTCTCTTACGTTCCAGATGCTCTAAGCTGCCAGCTACCTCATTTATATATTTTTCTATTACTTTGGATCGTAATTCAAATGTTATGTCCTGAAGCGTAGATCCGCGCTGACCTTTTTTTTTGAGGAGCGTTAATATCTCAGCTTCCTGTTTTTTAACCATGAAAGAAATTAAGTGAGAAAATTTTCAAGTAAATACCTACTAATGCAAAAAGTATACGAGATACAAAAGATTCAAAAGTCATTGATTTTTTTGAAATTATTCCGGAGACAAAAAAGAGGGCTTCATCAATCGAGTCAAGACTTTATGACTCTTGTAAATAATGTCTTAAAAACAACTAATTAAAGGTTTCACTTTTATGACTCTTGCGTCATTTTTTTATAACGCAAAGTATGCATAACAACTCCTAATAAAACTTTTCTTATTTGCCATCCCTTTGATGTTAGTAAGAAGACTTTGGGGAAATATTATGCTTCTTCAGGAGATTCCAGAGTGCAGTGCGATTCTGTCCCGACGTTTTGGCAGCACTGGCTACGTTGCCTCTGTGCTCCATCAACAGTCTGTCAAGATAATTTTTTTCAAATACATTAATAGCCTTTTTCTTTGCTATCTTAAAACACCTAATTTCACAATCTTTATTTCGAGATCCTCTTACGACAGGCCGTATATTTTCGAAATTAATTACTGATGACTCAGACATTATGATTAACTGCTGAACTTTATTTTCAAGCTCTCTAATGTTTCCCGGCCATTCCATGGAGATAAGCGCATCAATAGCGTCTTTAGAAATCTCCTTAACCGTTTTTTTATACTTCATTGAGTATTTGTGTATAAAATGTTCTACCAGTATGGGGATGTCCTCCCGTCTCTCCCTTAATGGCGGTATGTGTAGAGAGACAATATTTAACCTGTAGAAAAGATCCTCCCTGAATGTGCCGTCGTTTGCAAGATTCTTTAATAGACTGTTTGTTGCTGCAATTATTCTTATATCGGCTTTATGTATATTCGTGTCCCCAAGAGGTTTATATTCACCGTTTTGAAGCAGACGAAGAAACTTTACCTGTACATAGGGACTGATAGTTCCTATTTCATCGAGAAAGATTGTTCCACCCTCTGCTTCTTTTACGAGACCGGTTTGCTGAGAATGGGCGCCTGTAAAAGCGCCTTTCACATGACCAAAGAATTCATTCTCGATGAGATTTTCAGGTATTGCCGAACAATTCACCGGGATAAAAGACTTTTCACTTCTGTTGCCTGAATAATGTAAAGCTCTGGCCACAAGTTCCTTACCAGTGCCGCTTTCACCGGTAATAAGAACACTTGCATCGCATGAATAGAGCATGTCTATTTTCTTATGAAGTTCCTTGACAACTTTACTCTTTCCAAGAATTTGTTTTAAACAAAACCTTTTTTTAAGATCTCTTTTCGCTTTGTTCCGTTCTTCAATGTCACAACTAAATTTATCTTCAATTTCTGACATGCTATCTTCCGGGCACATTTAACTTACAGGTTATCATCGCTATTAAGCATCCAGACGAAAGAGAATAAAAAAGCCGAACTGCCCAAATTAATCATCAGGCAGTTCAGCTGTTTTTTAAAAAAAGTCCCCATCATTAAATTACCCCTACAGTAATTAATTAATCCACTAACCAAGCTTGTGTTTAATACATTATCAGATGGTAAATTTAGAGGATTATTTGCGATATTATTATCATTATCAGATACATATGTCAAGGAAATAATTTCTAATGTATGTGAATAAGAGAGACATGGATAACAGCTTGATAAAACGTTATTTATTCGAGTATTGAGTCCACCGCGCCTGCCTTCGGTAGTCAGGCCTGCCTGCCGGCAGATGGAGAAAGAAGTTGCCCGTCAAGATTATCGGTGAGTGATTAAAGGGCAAAACTACTTTTCCGGAATGGGATCTTCATAGATAATAGTAAAAAGAGATTCTGCCTTTTCCCTGTCAAGTTTCTTTAATGTCTTATACTGCTCCTCAGGTCGTAAGCGTGCCGCAGTCTTCAATGGTGTTATGGCCCGGGAAAAATCCCCCTTCATCAAGTAAAGATTTCCAAGATTATAATGTGCTGCAAAATACTCATTGTCAATTTCAATGGCCTGATTATAAGCCTTGATGGCTGCATCTGACCTGTCCAGCGTTTCAAAAACAAGCCCCATGTTATTATGTGCCTCTGCATATTCAGGTCTGATTCTTACTGCCTGTTGAAAGTCTACAATTGCTTCATGGTACTTGTTTAATTTTCCGTGAGCAACACCAAGACTGTTATGGGCCTCTGCATGGTCAGGATTAATTCTGATTGCTTTGATATTGGCTTTTACTGCGTCTTCATACATAAATGCATCAAAATAGGCGGTACCAAGCCTGTAATGGGCCTCTGCGTTTTCAGGATTGCTCCTTACATACTCCTTTGCCTGTTCCACGGCCCTTAAAGAGCCGGGATTCGCAATAGGAGCAGCTATTAACTGAGGGGAATCTGAAGCGCTTTCTGTCCTGGCAGCCTTTCCGTTGCATGCAGGCAGTAACGTTATCAAAGCAGTCAGTGCAATATTAAGGAATATCTTTTTCATACATTCTCAACCTGTTATAAAATTATATCAGATTATATAATCAGCACATAGGATCAGAAGTATTAATACATATCCTCTTTCCCCATACCGGCATCACCCATCATGCCCTTAAACAGCTCCTTGAGAGGGACCTTTTTGTAACCCGCCTGTATTTTAAATGCAGAAGCAGAGATTGCCTGCTTCTCCAGCCTGACTACCTCTGTTGTCTTACCGCCTCCGTGACTGGAGAAACCGCCCGTGTAATATACTTCTCTCATGACAAACCCTTTTTCAGTTAATTTCTTATATTCGGGAGCGTCAAGAGGGTCGGCCATCATTCCCATGTCTTCCTCTGATGAATCCATGCATTTGTCCATTCGTTTCTCAATTAAGTGAAACTTATCAAGCCTGAGTTTCTTCATCTCATCGTCCATTGAGATATCTGATGCAATCCAGATATCCTGATATTTATTACCATCCACATTAACAGTATATTTGTCAGTCTTATGCCCTGCAATGACATCACTGCTGCCTCTCTTTTTTATCGATACAACTGGCTTGGGCATATTTTCCATAGGAGCAGGCTTTGGCATCTTCTGAAACTGCTTCATCTGCTCCTCTATCATCTTTCTCTGCTCAGGAGACAACCCGGCCATGGCCTGTTCCTGCATTTCCTTGCCAAAGGACCGGGTGGCGCTGCAATAGTCATCAGGCGTGCCAGACCCGTAAATTTTTTTGTTTTTATCCACCATGGTTATCAGACTCTTGTTGGCATTGATTATATGTGCAAAGTTTACTCCTTCATTGTTGTATTCGGATTTTATCATTCCCTTGCCAAGATAGGTGGTAGTTCCATCATTATCTTCCATTACCCATCCTGCGTAAGCAGTTACTGTAAAAACAAAAAAAGACATTAATAAAAAAAATGACACCAGTAAACACTTCTTAATGCGCATCAAAGCCTCCCTTGAAATTCTAAATGGATTTCTGTTGAGTTATTTATATAAGGTTATGTCAATTAATAAATAAAATCAATAATAAATTTAAACAGATACTATCTTCCTTATAACGCTCTCCAGTGAACAGGCCTCCTCTTCACTTTTACATACCGGAGAAGGTTTGAAATGTTCTGCTGATAAATTATCCGGATCAACACATTCCACAGAGGAAGGTCGAATTCCTGATTTCATCAAAATTTTTTTTAATACGCTATGATAGTCATCTGGAATACATATAGTCCCGGAAAATCCTTTTTTCATGGCCCAGGCAAGATTATCTGCCTCATGCACTCCTCTTGGCGGAAGCCAGACAATGTTTGGAAAAATATTATTTTGAGTAAGAATCGCAACGTGTTTTACCTGCTCTGAAGGATAGGCAAGAAGCATCTGCTTATGAGATAATATTGATCTTGCATGGTGATAAAAAACCGATGCGTCAAGACTGGTATTAACTGTAACATTACTGCCGACAGTTTGAATGATTTTTCTTTCAGTCTTTTCAATTCCCGGAAAGACAATGCTCTTTACCCGGCTTTTTTTCCACAATGAATTAGTTGCTGCGTTAACGAGCCTGGGATCACCGCCACTGCCAGAAAGTTTTATAAAACAGACATGAGGTTCATCAAGTGCAAATTGAAAGGGTAAACTGGATTTTTCTATTGGTTCAAATGCAAGCAGGGGATCAAAAGGCTTAATCAGATAAACATGTTCAAGTTTGAGTTCATGTTTATATAATTGTAAAGCCTCCCTGTTCCAGACCAGATAAATAATTTCTTTTTGTCGATCTGACACCTTACTATCATAGGTATACTTGCCGCTCACATCTGAGGAAGCCATAAGTGTGGGTATATTATCACAAATGCCAATAGCTTCTTCCGCCATCATGCTTTGTGATGTAATGAAACATATTGCGTCCGAATACATTGTCGTTGCTTTTTTTATTGCCCGTCTTAACTCCCATCTTAGAGGTGTAACTCTTAATGAGCGTCGTGTGGTATTACTGGTCCGGGCATATGCCAATGTCTTTTGTGTGCTCATGGACATCCTGATATGAAAGTCCCTGCCTAATTTTACAAATGGACCATTCGGGTAGAATCCAAGGCCTGGCATTCCAGCTTTGGTAAGAGCGTGCAGTATCGCCCGATTGTCAACGATATTACCTTCTCCAATTAATGGTGTGCCCGCAATAACAGTTTTTTTATGGTTGGAGGGGTTCATCGATAATATTATTATCAGGCTTGTCTGACACGCTCAGTTTACAGGCAGGGTTATGACAAATTTTGAGCCTTTGTTCAGCTCGCTTTCTACCGTAAGGAGCCCATTGAGCTTCTCCATGATGTTTTGACTCACGACAAGACCAAGACCTGTTCCTTTTTCCCTGGTCGTGTACAAAGGATCAAATATCCTGGAAAGGTTTTCCTTTGGAATGCCTTCTCCCGTATCCTCAAAAGCAAGTATAATATCCTGCCCTTCCAATCTGCTCCTGATCGTGAGAGACCCTCCATCCGGCATTGCATCAGCTGCATTTAATACAAGATTGACTATAACCTGTGAGATCAGGTTTCCGTCAGAGGTAATTATGGGTATATCTGAACGGAGATCTCTCATAATAGTAATATCATTGACCCGCTTATCATACTGAAGCAGTGAAAGTGCTTCCTCTATAAGACTATTCACCTTACAGGGTTTGAGTTCCTCTCCGGGCAATTTTGAGAAACCGGACAGCAGCGTCAGGATATCAGAAATTTTATTTGTGTATAAATCGATGGTCTCCAGGCTTTCCTTCTTAAACTCATCCTTTTCCTTCTCCTTGAGCATCTGAACAAATGAAAAAACCGATGTTAAAGGATTTCCTATTTCATTGACTATACCTGTGGTAAGTCTTCCGAGCAAAGCAAGTTTCTCGGAATGCATCATCTGATCTTCCATGTTCTTCATTTCTGTCACATCATCCACAAGCCTGATAAATCCCTGTACATCTTCGTCCTGGCCTTTCACAGGAGCGGTAGTAACCTGAAAATACTTATCACTTTGACCAAATAAATTGGATAAAACATCAGACTGCATGTTATCAGACTTGTACGAACCGATAATTTTGCAGTCGGAAAAGAAGTCGTCGCACTGCATGCCCGTAATATCCTTTCCAACAATATTCTTCATCGTCTTGTTAATCCATAAAATATTTCTTTGATTATCAATGAGCATTATGCCGCTTCCAATTGCAGTAACAACAGTATGAAGCTTTTCCTTTTCTGCTGACAGCTCCTGTGTCCTTACCACGACCTTTTGTTCCAGTTCATCTGCATGTCTTTCCAGTTCTTCCCGATGCTTCTCCAGTTCTTCAGCCCTCACCCTCTTCCTGTTCATCACTATCAGCACTGCAGACACAGCAGTTACGGCCAGGAAGATCAGAACCGTAAGAAATAAGTGATATTTTCTAGATGACTGCATTGCCATGGTGACCTCAGAGAACGGGGCAGAAACAGTCACAATCCACTGCGCATCTCCAACCGTTATTGTTGAAAAAGCAAGTACTTTGTCTTCTCCTGTGGGAGCAACGTACTTTCCATAATTACTGCCTTTCCCCTCGATAATCTTCTTTTCCACATCGAACGATTTATGACATTTAAAGCATGATTCATCTGTTTTGTAAAGATTTCTGCCTACCATATCCGGCTGAGAGGGATGGTAAAGAAGGTTTCCTTGGCCGTCCATCATCCATGCATATCCCTTTGAGCCGGATTTAATAGGGCCAAGAAATTCCCGTGCCAGGTCCTGAATGTCTATAGACGTGATAATGGCACCGATCAGCGAATCAAAACGACACACCGGTACAATTATATTGATTCGTTGTGAATTCTGACTAATCTTGAGATCACTGGGACATGACCTGTTAGCAATATCAATAATTTCACTGTTAGTCGGAATATACTTGTTAGCGCGTCGTTTAAAAGCCACTATCCCCTCGGCAAAGATCGTCTTCCCGTCGCTGTCCAAATATTTTATACCCAACTTAACTTTTCCAAGGTTTCTTAAAAAAAAGTTCGTGAGAAATTTATAGATCGATTCATTATTTACCCTGAATAAGGACACAAGATGGGCAATACTGAACATCTCTTCCTTTACTCTGCTTATATAAGCCTGGATATTGGATGCTTCTGCCCTGGCCAGGAGCAACTGCTGTTTATTAAACTGTTCCGCCATTTCCATCTGGAGAGTATGCTGAAAAGAGTAGCTCAGCAGTAATACCGCAGAAATAATGATCACAAGAATGGCTATAATTATCATTTGTGACTTCATTATTATTCTATTCCCATTGCCTTAATTTTTTTCCATAACGTAACCCTGCTGATTCCAAGCTGCTTTGCGGCAAGTGTCTTGTTCCCTTTACATTGAGAAAGTGCAGCACTGATTCTTTCCCTGTCAGAACTGCCTCCGTCCTCCGGCCGAAACTTACTATGTGCTGGTATTTTCTCATTCACAAGATACTCCGGCAGATCAGAGACTTCAATCGTTTCTCCTTTACACGTGACTGCACTATGCTCAAGGGCGTTAATGAGCCGCCTCACATTGCCCGGCCAGGGGAAATTGATGAACATTTCCATTGCAGGGGGACTAATACTGCGGATCTCCTTGTTATTAACAGCTGAGATTTTTTTTAGATAGTGAAAAGCAATCAGCGGGATGTCTTCCCGTCTTTCCCTTAGTGGCGGAGCTTTAATAACTATGGAGTTAATCCTGTATAGCAGGTCTTCCCTGAGTTTTCCGGAATGCATCAGATAGTTAAGATCTTTATTTGAAGCAGAAACAAGCCGTATGTCCACTGGAATGGGTTCGTGGTCACCTACACGTTCTACTACTTTCTCTTCAAGGACCCTCAGCAGTTTGACCTGCATGGTCATGGGCATATCGCCGATTTCATCAAGAAAAATAGTTCCCTTATTTGATGCCTCAAAGCGTCCGACCCGGTCATTTACTGCCCCTGTAAACGCACCCTTTTTATGTCCGAACAGTTCACTTTCAAGCAACTGTTCATTGAGGGAAGCGCAGTTCATCTGAATAAACGGTCCATCTTTCCGTCTGCTCAGTTTATGCAATGCACTTGCCACGAGATTTTTGCCTGAACCGCTCTCCCCGGAAATCAGGACAGGCGCTTCACTTTGAGATGCATTGCGTATATGTTCATAAAGTCTTTGCATTTGGGGGCTTTTCCCCAGCAGTCCCATGAACCAGTATTCCTGTCTTAATTCCTGCTTTATGTCCTGCAATTCCATTTCCTTCTTATAAAATGAAGTGATATCAGTCATGGACTCCACAGTGCCAATTATGTCCCCGTTATTATCACGAACAACAACTGCATTCTTCAAAAGGCGGACAGAACGTCCGTCTCCTGACCTGATTGTGCATTCCTTATTATAAACAGCACCGAATTCCACCAGCTGGGAGTCTCTCTGGCTGCCGGATTCGTCTAAAACCACACAGGTATCACAATCAAACAGATTGCACTTTTTACCTATTACATCTTCTTTTTTATATCCAGTGATTTCTTCAGCTGCCCGGTTAAATAGTTGGACATACCCTTCGTTGTCCACTACCATAAGGCCATCTCTCATGGTCTCGAATACTTCAGGCAGGAACTGCGGATTTTTGAGGAATTTTTCTATCGTCATAAAGTGTTAATGCACTAAAAAGTTGTTAATTAATGTGAACACTTGTTAAGCGATGTTAATGTTGACCTTAACAAATGAACGTTAAACAGTCAATAAAAAAATTGTCATTCTCAACTAAAATGCTAATTTTAAACAATTCTAGTTTTAATCGTAATGCTGGCATTGGATTTGCAATTCAGAAAGCAATTCTATTTTATCAATTTTCAGGTTAACAGTTTAAAAAGTTTAATAACAAAAATGAACAGAGTGCTAATAGCAGTTGACAACACAAATATTTCCAAAGCAGTTATTTCTACCCTCATAAACTCGACGTATAATGTTAAGGAAATCGTTCTACTCCATGTTGAGCGACTGGGAGGCATGTCATTAATGTTTGATATGCTGGGACAGGCTGAGCTGGCAACATTTAAGCAATCATTAAAGGATACTGATTATAAGAGGTCCCTGGATAAAAAAGCTGAAATGATCATTGAGCATTATAAGAAAGAGCTTGAAAAACATGGGTTTTCAAGGGTTACAACAATAATAAAATCAGGAAACCCTGCAGAGGAAATCCTTAAGTTCGCAGACGATGCTGGTGCAGATCTGATTCTTCTTGGCTATATCGAATTGAGCGGAATTGGCAGGCTTTTTTCAGGATCGATATCTTCAGATGTGCAGAAGAAAACAAAAATCCCTGTAATCGTTGCAAGAAAGCCTGTTACATGTGGAGAGCCGTATAGCTGGAAGGACGCGTATGATGCCATCACCGTAACATCATTAATTGTAATAGCCATGTTTCTCATTGGAGCTTTCCTTTAATGAGGAACAACGAATCCATACATATAAACAACCTAAAAGGAGGAAAACAATGGAAAAAGTATTGATAGCTGTAGACGACACAAAGGGATCAAAGAGTGTATTGGGAGTATTCAACAATCTGGTCAAACCACCGAAAGAAGTCCTGCTCCTTCATGTACAGAGACTGGAAGGCAAGTCCATGATGATAGACATGCTCAGTGACCATGAGCTTGCTACATTAAAGGAATCCATGGAGGGAAATGAATATAAGGAAGAACTTGATATTCACTCTGAGAAAATCCTGAACTTTTACAAAAAAGAATTTGAAAGCACCGGTCTTGTCAGTGTCAGGACTATCAAAAGGGAAGGCATCCCGTCAGACGAGATACTCAAGGTCGCTGAAGAAGAGAGTGTTGACCTTATCGTTGTCGGCGGAAATGGTAAAAAAGGCCTTAACAGGATTATCACAGGCTGCGTCAGCAAGCATGTTGAAAGAAACGCATCAGTTCCTGTAATTGTGAACAAGCCCGAAGTAAAAGACAAAGCTGTTCATGGCATTAAAGACGTTGCCCCACAGTTCAGCTAAGAGAAGTGCAGTTCCATTTTGGCAGGCATAAGCCTGTATTAAGTTTAATAAAATCGTAGAGGGAGGCAAATGCCATATAACGCTTACATGTCGGCATTTTCAGCAGTTATTGTCGGGCTCATGCTCGGATTCATTCTGCAGCGCGGCCGTTTCTGCCTGAATTCCGCATTCAGAGATATAATTTTCCTTGAGGACCTGGATCTTTTCAGGGCTTACCTGCTCTGTGTTGTAGTTGCAATTCTGGGGACTAACCTGCTTGAAGACGCCGGTCTTATCATGACGTTAAATCAGTCCGGACAGCTTGTTTCAACCGGTCTTATGCGTCAGAATTTTCTTCCCATTGCAAACATATTTGGCGGATTCCTCTTTGGTTTGGGAATAGTTATGGCTGGAGGTTGTGCAAGCGGGATTGTCTACAGGCTCGGCGAAGGACAGATGTCCGCTCTCATGGCGATCTTCGGGTTCTTCTTCGGCGTAGTAACAACTACCAGTGGAATGCTCAAACCACTTCATCAGGCCCTTGGAAACTACAAGATAACGGTCTTCGGAAAAATGAATCCGGCAATCTGGGACCTTTTCGGAGGCGGCCTGAATGCGAAATGGATAACCATCGCTCTTTTTTCCATCGGTGCCCTGGCCTTTGTGTTTAAAGGCAAGCCCACCTTTGGAAAATCCAGAAATGGATATTCCTGGGGACTGACAGGTATCCTTGTCGGCCTGATAACAGTCCTTGCATGGGTTGTGTCTTCCCTGTTTGGAGGTGGCCCGAGAGGACTTGCTATCACCACCCCAATGAGAGAGTTCTTCAGTTCCGTGCTCTATAACAGCTCTCATTCACCTTTTCAGGAATATAGCTTTCTCGGAATTTTCAAAGGCACATGGGGGGTCTTCTTTATCCTTGCCATCCCTCTGGGTGCTGCACTCAGCGCTCTTCATCTGAAGGAGTTCAAATGGAAGATCGCATCAGCCCAGGAAATTATCACCGTGCTGTTTGGAAGCTTTCTTATGGGTATAGGAGCAGTTATTGCCGGTGGTTGTAACCTTGGCCACGGGGTTACAGGGATGTCCACCATGGCCTTATCCAGCCTGGTGGCAATTACCGCTATAGTGATGGGCAACTGGACAATGGCTTATTTCAAGTTTATGAGGTAATTCTGATTCCGGGCATAAATGAAAGCTCATGTGATGAACAATGCATCAAAAGGGCAAGAGTAAATCTCTTGCCCTTTTGTTTTGGTTGATGAATATCAATGCGGTATTATATTCTTATACATTTTTTTGTTGATTTCGTTATTCAAATACTGTAAATTCTATTACATAAAAAATCATAAAGGGAGGTAACAAATATGGCAGCAAAAAAAGCTTTAACAAAAACCGAGTTAATTGAGAAGATCGCTTCATCAACATCTCTCACAAAGTCCAGCGCGTCCTCAGCAGTCAATCTGGTATTTGATACAATCACATCCACATTAAAGAAAGGCAATGCTGTTAACATCCCTAATTTTGGCAGCTTTGATGTAGTCAAAAGAAAAGCAAGAAATGGAAGAAATCCCCAGACAGGTGATGTTATTAAGATAAAAGCAACAAAGGCCCCGAGATTCAAGGCAGGTAAAGGCCTAAAGGACGCAGCTGCCGGCAGAAAGTAACAGCAAGCTTTATCAGGATTTATCTATTATATTATTTACAACCATATATCGAGGTTGAACCTCGATATATGGTTACAGAAATACAGGAACGCTACTTTTCCATCACTGATTATTTTGAATATGAAATAGCAGGGCTTATATATTAAATCAACTCTTCCACTTCGGCCGTTTGTTGGCCTCAAGTCCCCGTTTTCTGAGTCTGACAGATTGTGGCGTCACTTCTATGAGCTCGTCTTCCTTGATAAATTCGATTGACTGCTCAAGGGTCAGCAGTCTGGGAGGAACAAGCTGCAAAGCCTCATCAGCGCCTGATGCACGCATATTGGTTTGCTTCTTCTCTTTTGTCACATTAACATCAAGATCATTGTCACGGGAATTCTCACCGATTATCATGCCTTCATAGACCTGGATTCCCTCCTTTATAAAAAGGACCCCTCGTGGCTGAAGATGATGAAGAGCATATGTTGTAGATGTCCCCGTTCTGTCGGCAACAAGTGCGCCGGTCTGTCTTGCTGACATGGGGCCGAACCAAGGTTCATACCCGTCAAAAAGGTGGTTAAGAAGACCTGTGCCCCTCGTGTCAGTCAGAAACTGTGACCTGAACCCGATAAGACCGCGGGAGGGGATTCTGAATTCAAGCCTGACTCTGCCTTTGCCGTTGTTCAGCATCTTCTGCATCTTTCCCTTTCTCATTCCCACCTGCTGGGTTACTACTCCCACGAATGCTTCAGGAACATCAATCACAAGAAGCTCCATTGGTTCATGCCTGGTGCCATTAATGTCTTTAGTGATTGTTTCGGGCATGGATACAGAGAGCTCATACCCCTCACGCCGCATCATCTCAATCAGAATGGCAAGCTGCAGTTCACCACGGCCCATGACATTGAAAGCATCGGCATTGCTGAAATCCACCCTGATAGACACATTATACAGAAGCTCTTTCTCCAGCCTCTCCCTCAGATTCCTGGACGTAATATACTTTCCCTCTTTTCCTGCAAAGGGGGATGAGTTAACTGAAAAGACCATTGAAATGGTTGGTTCATCTACTTTAATTCGAGGCAGGGGGCTGGGATTTTCCATGTCCGTAATTGTGTCACCGATATTAATTCCATCAATACCGGCAAGCGCAATAATGTCGCCAACTGAAGCCTCTTTTGCCTCTATTCTGTCCAGACCATCAAATGTATAGATCGATGATATTTTTGTTCTCACTTCCTCCTCATCACTATTTACCACAACAACCTGATCGCCCACCCTGACCGAGCCGGAAAATATCCTGCCGATAGCAAGCCTTCCAATATAATCGTTGTAATCAATATTTGTCACGAGAAGCTGCAGAGGTCCGCTGATGTCACCTTCAGGGGCCGGAACAGTATCAAGGACAAGATTAAAAAGCGGCCTCAGATCAGTAGCATCATCTTCCAGTTCCAGTTTGGCAATCCCTGCCTTTGCATTAGTATAGACAATGGGAAAATCAAGCTGCTCTTCAGTAGCATCAAGGTCGATAAACAGATCATACACTTCGTTCAGGACCTCCTGTATCCTGGCGTCAGCCCTGTCAATTTTGTTAATTACAAGGATGGGAGGCAGGCCAAGTTCAAGTGCCTTTTTTAAAACAAACCTTGTCTGGGGCAGAGGGCCTTCTGAAGAATCTACAAGGAGAAGAACACCATCAGCCATTTTCATTGTCCTCTCCACCTCACCTCCAAAATCAGCATGACCGGGCGTGTCTACGATATTTATCTTGATCCCGTTGTAGTCAACAGCAGTATTCTTTGCCATGATGGTAATCCCCTTTTCCCTCTCAAGGTCGTTGCTGTCCATCACCCTTTCCCTGACTGTTTCATTTGATCGGAAAATTCCTGCCTGCTGCAGCATGCCATCCAGCAGAGTGGTTTTGCCATGGTCAACATGGGCAATAATTGCTATGTTTCTTAAGTTTTCATGTTTCATAAAGTTATGTCACCTGTAATTATATATTTTGATGCTTCCTGTTAAACACCCGCATTATTCATCCTGTCATTATGCGATCACATGACAATTCTTTATTGTCATGTGAAAATCAACCGAACCACTGCTGTATTTGATTATGAGCCGGGAATACTAACAGGAGGCCTGTGACTGAAATGATGCGGAATAAGTATAAACTATTTCAGCACATTTATGCTATTTGAAACAAGCTGTATATTGGTACAAAGAAGTTGTGCAACACCTCTGGTGCTGTCATTGAAACTAAAACAGGAACGGGCTGTGACCCGAGTTTCAAATATAAATCATTAACTTAGCGGCTAATCGTGACTTTTCATATTGCATTTAATGTATTGATAAATAAGGTTTTATACCGAGTCTGCCATGTCGTATGCATAATTCAGGCTAAAGATTAATTTTTTATATACCGAAAGATATATAAATTATTAAGAGTTAAAGGAAAAATATGAGATTAATTAGTGTGACACCCGACATAGACTGCACTGAATGCGCTGAGGAGAAATGTTCATGAGAAAAAAGAAACTGGGTGAAATACTTATAGATGAAGGGTTGCTAACTGAAGAGCAGCTTGAAAATGCCCTTATCGCCCAGAAAGGTAAAAACAAAAAGCTTGGAAAAGTGCTTATCGAGCTTGGTTATATAACTGATATCCAGGTCGCTGAATGTCTGACCAAACAGCTCTCTCTCCAGATGGTTGATTGTAATGACTACACACCTACGGAAGAGCTGTTAGCATTAATACCAAAAGAAACTGCAGAAAGAAAGCTGGTCTTTCCTCTGGAGCTGAAAGGGAAAAACCTCAAGATAGCAATGGCCAATCCCCTTGACTGGGAAACCATTGAAGACCTGTCATTTATAACCGGTCTCAAGTTATCAGTATCCATAACTTCAGAAAACAGTATTCTCGGAGTCATAGAGGAATATTACGGCTCAACAGATGAGACATGGGAAATCATTAATGAGCTGCCTGCGTACGATAATGTTGAGTTTGTAAAAGAGGAGTCTGAAGACGATAGCTCGTCAATGAATTTTCAGGCCATGTACCAGAACAGCGAGGCCCCTCCTATCGTCAGGCTCGTGACAATGCTTATTGCCGACGCTGTGAAATCAGATGCCAGTGATATCCACATTGAGCCAAGAGAAAAGAATGTTATGGTCCGTTACAGAATAGACGGCGCCCTGAAAAATATTCAGGCTTATCCAAAACAGATCCAGGACGCAGTCATCTCACGCGTTAAGATTATATCCAACCTTGATATAACCAACAGGCGGTTTCCGCAGGACGGAAGAAGTGCCTTGAGGCTTGAAAAGAAAGCTGTCGATCTCCGCATATCAACGCTTCCCTCTATTTACGGTGAGAAAATCGTTATACGACTGCTTGATCCCACATCAGGTCTTATCCCGCTCGCTCAACTGGGCATTTCAAATCATGTTCTCAAGCCGCTTATCGAGATATTCAGTCAGCCCCAGGGGATGCTTCTGGTAACCGGCCCTACGGGAAGCGGAAAAACCACTACGCTGTATTCTGTCCTTCAACAGGTCAGGACAGAGACAAAGAATATTATTACCCTTGAGGACCCTGTAGAGTACAAGCTCGCTGAAATAACCCAGGTAGGAATTAATGAGGCCATTGGATTTACTTTTGCAAATGCATTGAGGTCAGTGCTCAGACAGGACCCTGATATTGTTATGCTGGGAGAGATCAGGGATCTGGAGACTGCTGAAATTGCAACCCG
>CALZJD010000022.1 GCA_945787795.1 Thermodesulfovibrionia bacterium
AAGGAGTATCTGGAGGTTTTTCAGGAGGTAACAAAGGCCCTCAGTGTTTCGCTCAAACCGCGTGAAGTCCTTGATATGATCGTCAGAAAACTGCCGGAGGTGATGAACCTGAAGGCTGCTACTGTCCGTCTGCTTGATAAGGAAGGCAGGAATCTCGAGCTTGTAGCATCACACGGATTGAGCGATGAATATCTCAGAAAGGGACCGGTAGATGCAGAGAAAAATGTTGTCGAGGCTTTAAAAGAAACACCTGTTGCCATTTATGATGTCACAACTGACGAGAGGATTTATTATAAAAAACAGGCAAAGGAAGAAGGGATAAAGAGCATGCTTACCCTGCCGATTATTGCAGGGGGAAAGATCATAGGGATTATGCGTCTTCTCACCTCGGAACATAGGAAATTTTCCCAACAGGAAATTGAATTCACTTCTTCTCTTGCAGAACAGAGCGGCATCGCCATTGTAAATGCCCAGAGCTTTGAGCAGGAGATATCAAGAGAAAAGGAATACCTCAGGGTATTTGAAGAGATCACGAAAACGATCAGCTCTTCTCTTGATGTGAAGGAAGTTCTCAACATGATAGTAAAGAAAATCCCCGAGGTCATGGGCCTGAAAGGAAGCATGCTCCGGCTTATTAATAAGGAAAAGAAGCAGCTTGAACTGGTAGCATATCATGGCCTGAGTGAAGAATATGCGAACAAGGGCCCGGTTTCATATGATGCCAGTCTTGCCAATACATTGTCCAGCTCAACAGTTTCGGTATATGACATTGCGGAAGATAAGGAATCAAAATATTACAGGGAGGCTGAAAAGGAAGGCATATGGAGCATCATGTCAGTACCGCTGTCATATCAGGCTGAGACCATAGGACGGTTGCGGCTTTATTCTACAGAACCAATTAATTATACCGACGAAGATACAAGGTTTATGTCTGCCATAGCAGAACAGACTGCTATTGCGATTGTAAATGCAAAACACTTTGAAAAGCAGTTATCCAAGGAGAAAGAATACCTGGAAGTTTTCGAAGAGGTGACAAAGGCTGTCAGTGCATCTCTTCAGCCCAAAGATGTAATTCAGATGATAGTAAGGAAGATCCCTGAAGTTATGGATCTCAAAGCTGCTACCATAAGACTGCTTGATCCTTCCGGCAAGAAACTCAAACTTGCATCAGCTTATGGATTGAGTAAGAAGTATTTAGAGAGGGGTCCCATTGATGCGGAAAAAAATGTAATTGATGCCTTGAAGGAAAAGCCGGTTGCTATTTATGATGTGTCCTCTGATAACCGCGTTCAGTACCAGCAGGAGGCAGTGGAGGAAGGGATTAAGAGTATGCTTACCGTTCCGGTCATTGCCAGGGGCAAGGTGCTGGGTATACTAAGACTCCTTACCGGTGAGCCAAGAAAATTTTCAGACCAGGAGATACATTTTGTTGAATCCCTGGCTGAGCAGTGTGCTACAGCCATAGCAAACGCCCTCATGTATGAAAAAATAAAAAAGGATTATGACGAGATAATGAAGTATATGGATGGAGCAGTATGCAAGCTGGAGTAAGCTTATCTTTTATCCTTTAACACCCTATCAAAGTCTGTTTGTGCATATAGATGATATGCGCAATCAGGTCCGACTATTTTTATCGCAGTCTTTAAAGGCAGCTGCAGTTTCCTGTGCAGGACCATATTTCTGTACAGATATCTGATCCTGATTTCCTCGGATTTCCTGGACATGATTTAAAAAAAACTGCTTGAAAAGAGGCTAAACCCCGGCTATTAAATCCCTGTATTTTCGGCGGGCTTCAGGGGAGATGGTTACCCTGTCCTGCACATCCCCCCTGTACATGGCTTCAAAGGGGGTGGTGTCGTCTTTCAGGATCAGTGCCCTTGACTCAACAAGTTCCCCTGTTGCTTCATGGACAATTGCGGTGTGAGGTTGATCTGACTTCTTTGGACCACTAATAGCTTCTAAATCCATTATCCCTCTCCCTTAAAATTTACCTGCTTAATTCATATTATAAAATTATTGAGAGAGAAATTTCATAAAAAAAGTTTTTCCATGAAAAATAATTTTTTGTCATGCCGGACCCGCCTACCGGCAGGCAGATTGCCGGAATGACAGGCAGAAAAAATGTATGGACAGATATTAAATAATTGTTGCTCTAAATACTCTCCAAAGTCTTAATTAGCGCCTCAGCCTTTTTTAATGTCTCGTAATATTCCTTTTCCGGGTCTGAGTCTGCCACAATCCCTGCACCTGCCTGCACATATGCTGTCTTATTTTTGATTAAAAATGTCCTGATGATTATGTTGAGGTCCATTGAGCAGTCAAACCCGATGTATCCGATAGATCCGGTATAAGGACCGCGCGTAACAGGTTCAAGTTCATCGATAATTTCCATGCATCTTACCTTTGGCACGCCGGTGATGGTTCCGCCTGGAAAGGTGGCCCGGATGGCATCAAAACAGTCTTTGCCTTTTACAATAGACCCCTTTACATTTGAAACAATATGAATGACATGGGAATAGTCCTCGGTGATCATAAACTCATCAACCTCTACCGTACTGTAATCAGAGATCTTTCCGAGATCGTTTCTTTCAAGATCGATCAGCATCAGATGCTCGGCCCTTTCCTTTTCATTCAGCAGCAGTTCCGACCTCATCCTGTTGTCACCATCTGCATCATCTCCCCGTGGTCGTGTGCCTGCAATAGGCCTTGTGTCTACGGTATCACCTTTGACTCTGACCAGTCTTTCGGGTGATGAACTGGCTATGTGGTAATCTCCCATATCCAGGTACGATGCAAAAGGGGACGGATTTATTCTGCTTAACATCTTATATATCTGCCATGCACTGACTTCACCGATATATGCCGACACTCTCTGGGAAAGATTGGCCTGAAAGATGTCACCGGCATGAATGTATGCTTTGGCCTTTTTTACCATATCCATATAGTCAGTTTTTTTCATTTCGTGATGAATGGATACAGGGGCGGCAGAAGCATCCTGCCACGCATCTTCTTTGTCATTCTGAGACGGCATTGAAGATATCAGGTCATGGATATGTTTGATTTTCCCCGCTGCATTTTCATAATAACGTTCCCAGTCATCAGGATGTTCCCTGTTCTCAGTTACCATATCAGAAGCTCCGGGACTGGCAATGATCAATGTTCTGTTGAGTGTATGATCTACCGCTATTACTGTATCAACCAGCATGAAATGCGCATCAGGCACCTTGAGGTCATCAAGGGCTTTCCTTGGCAGCCTCTCAAAATAATGGACGAAATCATAACTAATCATGCCTACCGCTCCACCAGTAAAGGGTGGAAGGTTTTTGTCAGGACAGGTTTTGTATCTGCCCAGGATCTCTTTTAAAATTTTCAACGGAGAACGCGAGGATCGAACTTCTTTATGTATATGCTGGATTTCTATATTGCCATTTTTCACCTTAAAGGTCAGAAATGGATCTGATCCAATAAAGGAATACCGGGAAATATTTTCTGGTCCTTTTATACTCTCCAGCAGGAAACTGAACGGCTTATTCATAGATCCGTAAATATCCTGGGGAGAAATATAGGGGAGTTCAGTGTAAACAGGCACAAGCCTGCCGGACCGTGCGTTTTCTACAAAAATATTTTTTGATGGAAAGATGTTAAGCATTCAGGCATCTGCTATTTCAGATTCAACACGCTTCAGCGCCTCCAAAGGGGAAGGCTGGGATGTGATGGCCCTTCCAATAACAAGATAATCAGCGCCCATCTGCAATGCCTTTTTAGGCGTGAGGGTCCTTTTCTGGTCATCGGCCTGCACCCACAAAGGTCTAATGCCCGGAGTTACTATCAGGAAATCCTTGCCGGTGTGGGTACGGATCATTTCAGCATCCTCGGCAGATGCTACAACTCCATCCAATCCGGCCCTCTCTGCCAGGGTGGCAAGGTGTTTGACCTGTGCGCTCATACGAAGTTCTATGCCAAGATCATTCTTTAGAGCGGTCTGGTCTATGCTGGTTAATATAGTCACTCCGATCAGTTTTGGTCTTACAGCGTTGTTATGAAGCGCAAAGTCACTTATGGCCTGGGACGTGACATGCATCATTTCATATCCGCCCATGGTATGTACATTAAACATGAATACGCCAAGTTTAGCTACAGCAAGTGATGATTTGGTAACAGTAGTGGGGATATCATGAAACTTGAGATCAAGGAACACCTTTTTGCCCATGGAATGAATTATTTCTATGATGGTAGGACCTGCTGATGTAAACAGTTCAGACCCCACTTTGAAGATCTCTATGTGTTCTTTAAATTTTGTGACCATACCAACAGCCTCATTATAATCAGATACATCAAGGGCAAGTATGATACGTTCGCTGGGTTTCATCCGTATTGTCATACAAGTTAATGGTTATCTTTAATGCTGTATGTGAGACTGTCTGATGTGATGAAATTATCGTAAACAATCTGGGACCAGGTTTCCAGCCCGCTATAAAATTCTATCAAAGTATCTTTACTTTTCCATTGCGCAGACATTTTGTCCTTTTCGAGCACCTCAAATTTATCTGACAGTACCTCCAGTTCATATAACAGTCCAAGGTGTACCCTGCTCACGCTGTTGCTTTCATCATTAATTGTACCAATAAATCTAAGGTTTGAAGGGTTGTTTATTAATACTTCCTCATGAAGTTCCTTGTATAGTCCCCCTGTAATCAGGTTGTTCCCATGATCAGCTGAATCCGGGTTGATATGTCCTCCTATACCAAGAGAGAATTTATTATGCAGCCGTTTTTCGGTCTGTCTGGATGTCCTTTGCAGAAGAAGGTAGTTATTATTGTTTCGAATAATAAGATAGGGGATGATCTGTTTATGTTCAAAATTATACTCAGCCTGGTTCCGTGACATGAAAACATGTTTTTCAAGAATAAGATTGAATAAATGTTTATGATTGCCGGTGGTAAAACCGCTTTCTGAATTTTGAATATAAGGCGTTAAATAACTGTTATTTACAACCAGGACCTGTTCTGACATTTTTTGTGACTCTCTCTTCAGGTAACGGCTCTGAACAATGCTTTAAAAAAAAGCATTGAAAAATATTATTGTTTTCAAAGGGTAACATAACAATCTTATTATTTACAACTTGCATGAATCGCTATTATATGTATGAACAATATACTATTTTTTCTGGCATAAGATCCGGCAGGGTGCTACAATGTAAGAAATCCATTCTATAGGATATATGGAGGCTGAATGACCAGATTGAAACACCGAATCATTCGTGCTGCACTGCTTGATGCCGATATGTATGAGGAAATAGAAGCTGACAGGACCGCCTTGCATCAGGCCCTGGCAGTTGTTATTCTTTCAAGCCTGGCGACCTCTCTCAATATAGGGCGTTTGGGGATCAGCGGCATTTTTATAGGGCTCGTCATTGCCCTCACAGGCTGGATAGTATGGGCCTACATTACATATGTGATCGGGACCGGACTGCTCTCAGAACCCCAGACCGAGTCCAGCTTTAAAGAACTTCTCCGCACTATCGGTTTTTCCAGTTCACCCGGCCTGATCAGGATCGTGGGGATCGTTCCCTTTATCTCTGGCCCGGTATTTTTCATAACATCGATCTGGATGCTGGTGGCCATGGTTATTGCGGTCAGGCAGGCCCTAGATTATAAAAGCACAAAGCGGGCAGTGGGGGTATGTTTGATCGGCTGGATCTTCCAGCTTGTTATTATGGCTGTCATGTTCTCACTTCTTGTGGAAACAGCTGCAAAGTAATTTCATTAATGCTGCATTAGTTCTGAAGGTACTTCTTTAATATAAATATTGGTTTTTGATCGAAAGATAATAGAGTTGTCATTCCCGCAAGCGAAGCGTGTCGGGAATCAAACGTGAAAGATTCCGGACAAGCCGGAATGACAAACAATTAATACAAGAAACTGAAAGTTTTCCCATTTCCGACCGTTTCTATTCGCAATGTGAATCATATCTCAGCAATATGATATTATCTGTAAGTTATGGTTCATATTGATAAACAAAAATCATCCTGTACCTTGGGAGTCATATCTGATACGCACGGTCTTCTCAGGCCTGAAGTTTATGATGCGTTTCATAACGTTGAAAGAATCATACATGCCGGTGATATCGGCAACGAAAAAGTTCTTCAGGATCTGGAAAACATTGCACCTGTCACAGCGGTAAGAGGGAATATGGATGGTGGCTGGGCATTTAAATTAAATAAAACAGAGGCCATTGAGGTCATGGGCAATCTTATTTACATTATTCATGACATTGCAAGACTTGACCTTGATCCGGATGCATCTGGAACGAGTGTTGTGATCAGCGGGCACTCTCACCGGCCATCGGCTAATAAACATAAAGGCGTTCTCTATATGAATCCCGGCAGCGCCGGCCCCAAAAGGTTTAAGCTTCCTGTATCTGTGGGGCTGCTGCATATTAACGAAAAAAGTATTAAACCAGAGATTATCAGGTTGTAAGGATAATTATTTCTTCATTAATGTTTCTGTAAGATTTTCCCAGCTTTCAACCGCTTCTCCCCCTTCAGTTTCTTTAAAACTGAATTTCCTGATTTCCTCAATCCCAGCAAGCATTTCAGGACTACCCACTATTGCATAAATATTTATATCTTTCTCTTTTACATCATCGATAATATCATTTCCTGTCCAGTTGAAAACTATGGATTCATATAGCTTGTTATCCCGTAACCATTTTTTTGATTGTTTAACACCGATAATTGAGGTGAGATAAATAACCCTGTATTTTTTTATAACTTTGTCGATGGCTTCTTTAGCCCCTTTGGCCGGTTTAAATGAAAGGGGAGATTCAAACAGGCCTGCTTCAATAGCAATTAAAATAATCCTGTCTTTTTTGTCCGTTACAAGCAGCATTGCTTCATCAACTTCGTCGGCGAGGTTGAGCGTAATTTTTTTCAGCCCTTTTGATTGAGGGGTATACTTTAAAAAAGCATAACCGTCGCCCCCGCTCAGGGTAGTGCCAATATGTTGCTCATCAATATGGAATTCAACAAGTTTTCCTCCCTGGGAGAAAAACTTCCCCTTGGTCAGAGCCTGAAGCTTAACCGGTTTTTTGACGGTTGCCACTGCATCAAATGCGGTGACACCTGCAGTTGCTGAACTGGATAAAAAAATACATGAAATTAATATAACGAAGAGAATCAGAACTGTTGACTTATACGGAAATGATGCATGCGATATCGGAGTAAACATGGAAAATCCCTCGGCCCCTTGAAACTCGAAGCGAGTCTACGCTATGAGTCGCTCCGACCTGGAACCCCTGCCTGCCGGCAGGCAGGCTAGAACCCTTTTTTAATTATATTGTAATACATATCCCGCTGCACAGGTTTAAATCCCGAGCTTATTATCGCATCTATAATATCATCAACAGTCACCCGGTATTTCACGCCGGCAGCGGCAACAACATTTTCTTCCAGCATTGTTGAGCCAAAGTCATTGGCACCAAACCTTAAAGCAACCTGTGCCATCTTGAGTCCCTGAGTCACCCAGGAGGCCTGAATGTTCGGTACATTATCAAGATAAACTCGCGAAAGGGCCAGGACACGGAGATATTCAATCCCCGTAGCCCCTGTAGGGGCGCATGGCAATACGCCCCTACGGTGTTTTGCCTTTGCTGATCCCTGACCGCTGACTGCTGACTGCTGCAGTGCTGTATTATTGGGCTGAAAGCTCCAGGGGATAAATGCGGTAAACCCGCTAGTTTTGTCCTGCAGTTTTCGTACTGCATCAAGGTGGTCAATGATATCCTGCGGTCCTTCGACACTGCCGAACATCATGGTTGCAGTTGTCTTCATCCCCAGCTTGTGGGCCTCTTCCATTACCTTGAGCCATTTCCTGGAGCCTATTTTTTTCGGGCTTACTATCTCCCTGATCCTGTCGGACAGTATTTCCGCACCACCGCCCGGTATGGAGTCCAGTCCTGCATCCTGCAAAAGCTGGATCGTCTTTTTTAGAGTAAAACCAGCCTTGTCTGCCATGTAATAAATTTCAGGCGGGGAAAATCCATGTACATGAATATCAAATTTAGACTTTATTGATTTAAGAAGGTCAACATAATAATCAATCCCAAGGTCAGGGTGAAGCCCTCCCTGTATGAGAATCTGAGTTCCACGACATTTTATGGTCTCCCTGATTTTATTAAACAGCTTGCGTTTGCTTAATATATAAGCATCAGGATCATTCTTTTCCCGGTAAAACGCACAGAACTTGCATTTATTGATACAGATGTTTGTGTAATTAATGTTACGGTCAATAATAAACGATACATTGTTATCGCTATGCAGTTTTTTTCTCAGTTCATCTGCCATCATGCCCAGGCCGAGCAGGTCAGCGTTCTTCAGAAGTTGAAGGCCTTCCCGTTTGGTAATACGGGGAGAGGGGAGTTTTGTTGTTTTTACTTTTGATTTATTCTTCAACTGTTTATCCCGGGTTATAAAACGAATCTCTCTCAACCGGGACTTTGCCGGCTTTCTCAATGAGATTAACAAGTTCGTCCCTTGTCATTGCATTGGCAGACAGTCTGCCTGCTGAATGGGTAATTTTTTCTTCTATAATAGTACCATCAAGATCATCAGCCCCGAACTTAAGGGCAATCTGGGCGATTTTTTCACCAAGCATGACCCAGTAGGCTTTTATATGAGGGAAGTTGTCCAGCATAAGTCTTGATATGGCAATGGTTTTAAGATCGTCAATACCTGATGTATACTTTGCTCCTTCTATGGTTGTGTTCATAGGATGAAATGCCAGAGGAATAAAGGCTTGAAAACCTTCTGTCCGGTCCTGAAGATCACGGAGCTTTATCATGTGCTCAATTCTGTGTTTATAATTTTCAAGATGACCATAAAGCATTGTGGCATTTGTTCTGATCCCTGCCTTATGCGCTGTTTCCATTACTTTAAGCCAGCGGCTGCCGCTGATCTTTTCAGGGCAGATTTTATTCCTCACCCTTTTGTTGAATATTTCTGCGCCACCTCCGGGCATTGATTTCAGCCCTGCTTCTTTTAACGACTTAAGAGTGTCCATTAATGAGAGCCCGCTTATTTTTGAAAAGTAATCTATCTCAACTGCGGTAAAGGCCTTGATATGCAGAGAGGGCATTGATTTCTTGATTGCTCCTAACATCTCTAGGTAAAAGTCAAAAGACCAGTCTGGATGGAGACCTCCAACAATGTGGACCTCAGAAAAACCAGAGTTCAAGGTCGGAGCGACTTTTCGCGTAGACTCGCTTCGAGGTTCTAGGATTCGAGGGTTCAAGGCACTGCTCTTAGTCTTGCTATCCAGCTTTGTGCCTTTGTGCCTTTGTGCCTTCAGTTTTCGGACTATCTTTTTTATATCCAGTTCATAGGCGCCTTTGTCGCCTTTGGACTTGCTGAAGGCGCAGAATTTGCATCTGTTAACACATATATTGGTTGGATTGATATGATGGTTCTTGACGAAGAATACATTATTACCATTTTTTTGTTCAGCAACATGGTTGGCAAGCCTTCCTATGGTAAATATATCGTCACTTTCAAAAAGCGCCAGTCCGTCTTCAGGGGTAAGTCGTTTGCCGGACAGTATGTTTCTTTCAATGGTTTTTAAAGACATCGGTACATTTTACACAAGTGTAAGGAATTAAGGCGAGGAGACAAAAGGATAGGTTTAGGTAATGGGTTATGGTAAGAAGTCTGATCTATTACCTATAACCCATTACCTGTTATTTTTTATCTCATCCCTTCAAGCCTTGCCACCCTTTCTTCCATTGGGGGATGGGTGCTGAATAGTTTACTGAAACCTCCGCCAAAGAGTGGACTCACTATAAACATATGGGCGGTAGCCGGCTCTGCCTTCATGGGTATAGTATGAGACGCCGAATGGAGCTTTTTCAGGGCACTGGCAAGGGGGTAGGGATTACCGGAGATCCTTGCTCCGCCGGCGTCAGCTGCATATTCTCTTGAGCGGGAAATGGCCATCTGTATAAGCATTGCTGCAATAGGCGCTACGATCATCATCACGATTGCGACAAGGGGATTGCCGTCATCATCATCACGGCCTCCGAATATCATTGCCCACTGGGCCATATGCGCCAGATAACTGATAGCTGCTGCAACAGTTGCGGCCACAGTGCCTATCAGGATATCACGATGCTTGATATGTGACAGTTCATGTCCTATAACTCCTTCAAGCTCTTCCCTGTTAAGTATTTTCATAATACCTGTTGTAACTGCTACAGCTGCATGGGACGGATTTCTGCCTGTGGCAAAGGCATTTGGCTGGTCCTGGTTTATTATATAAACCTTTGGCATGGGAAGCTCAGCCCTCTGTGAAAGCCTTCTCACTATAGAGTGCAGCTCAGGCGCCTCTGATTCACTTGCCTCCTGGGCCCTGTACATTTTCAGCACAATTTTATCACTGAACCAGTAGCTGAAACCATTCATTGCAAGCGCGATTATCAGGGCTATCGTCATTCCTGACTGTCCGCCAAATGCTGCTCCGGCCCATACCAGTACAAGAGTTAGCCCCACCATAAGGGTCGCAGTTTTTAGTGTATTCATTTTAATTACCTCCGTTATTACAATAGATGAAATTATTTTACATATCAATTAATTCTAATAGCAATGTTGTGAAAAAAGTATGAATAATAGCGCTTTTTTAATAATCTTCATATGTTACAAACCGGAATAACCGCTCATGTTAAAGCCCATCGTATAAATGCCGATAATATATGCAGGAGGAGAAACACATATGGCTAAGACAAGAGGAGGTAGCGAACTTGATCATGATTACGGTAAATGCAATATATGTAATGAAGTCTATACAACGGTTAATGTCGAAGTAGCCGAAGAGATTATTATTTTTGTCTGTTCTGATTGCATTGATAAAGCAAAAGGAAATTTTATATGGCTTTGTCTTAGCTGCGGCAAGACCTATATCAGGCCAAAAGATCTTGTTATTAATAAAATCAAGGATCACGAGCTGAAAAGGGCCTATATGCTGTGTGAAGATATGCAGATTATTCAGGGAATAGATATGTGCATATCATGCAGTCCTGAACGTATTATTGATTATATGGAAATGCATCAGATTGGAATGGAGTGCTGATACTTCCTTATATAAAAAGTATTAAGTACTATTGCCTCAAATCTGCTTTACTCACACTTTGCCTGATAATATTTAATTCCAATAACCCTGATTATTCATAAATATGTAAGCCAGGGAGGTAAGCTTTAAAAAAAGCTTACCTCCCTTACCGTGTGAATAATGCGGGCTAATCATGTGAAGAGATTTATTCTGTATCCGATATCTCGCACTCCTGAAGATACGTTGCGCTTTTTCAGGTCTATATATGAATTGTTACTGAGCTTCAGATTATTTTCTTGACAAATAATAACTACTATGGTAGTTAATAATGGATGAAAAAGGCAGAGATATATCTGATGCACCTTGGATTATCAGAAAATGAGGCCCGGGCCTATGTCGCACTTTTATGTGAAAATCCCCTAACTGCTTATGAAGTAGCAAAAAAATCAGGCATACCGAGTTCAAAAATATATGAGGTCATGAGAAAACTTGATAACAGGTCCATGGTGCAATCTATTCATGGGGAACGCTCCAGGGGGTTTGTTCCAATGCCTCCTGATGAATTTATTAACAATTACCGATCGAATATTGAGGAAAGCCTTGATTCTTTGAATAGTGAACTGTCTGATTTGAAAACAGGGATTGACACCACGTATACATGGCATATCAGGGAATATGACAGTCTCCTGCTGAAGGCCCGGAGAATGATTAACACCTCAGAATCAAACCTGCTTATACAGCTTTGGTCTGAAGAAATGAAATTGCTTTTGGAGTCAATGGAGAAGGCAGAAGAAAGAGGGGTAAAGATCGCGATATTACATTATGGTGCGACAAACATAAAGGTCGGTCAAATATATAAACATCCCATTGAAGGGTCTATATTTACTGATAATAATTCAAGGGGTTTTGCCATGGTTGCGGATTCAAAAGAGGCCCTGCTCGGGAAGGTGTCTGAGAGCAACCTTGACATGATATGGAGCATGAACGAAGGGTTTGTATTGATGGCAGAAGATTATATACGGCATGATATATATTTTATCAAGACCGCAAGAAGGTTTGCCCCGCTGCTAAAGGCACGGTTCGGAGACAACTTTGAGAAGCTGCGGGATATTTTTACTGATGATATTGCTTTGTAAATGGACAATTAATTAGTAGTTATCATAAAGTAATTTATTTTCTGCCAATCCTGTCGTTTGGAAAGCTCGATCAAGGTAGATAAGTCATGAAGCAGAGAGGGTCACTCCCGCTTGGCGGGAATCTGAACTTGGTAGATTCCGGACAAGCCGGAATGACAGGCGGACACGTTAAATTATTAGTGAGGCTTTCGTTTAATTAGAAATATCGTAAGTCTACTCTCTTGTGAAAATAATATGTCTCGGATATAATTGTTATCTGTTCGATGAGTATACTATCAGGAAATAAGAAAATTACCGTTGTCGGTGCAGGAAATGTGGGGGCAACCACTGCCCAGTTGATTGCAGAAAAAAGCCTTGCCGATGTAATTCTCATAGATATTATTGAAGGCATACCTCAAGGTAAGGCCCTTGATATGTTCGAGGCCTGTCCACTCTGGCATTCATCATCACGTGTTGTTGGGACCAATAATTACAGTGATACAGCAGGTTCTGATGTAGTTGTCATTACTGCCGGACTTGCAAGAAAACCAGGGATGAGCAGGGACGACCTTCTCAAGGCAAACGGTGACATAGTAAAGAAGGTCGCGGAAAATGTTCTCAATACTTCTCCTGATGCCATCATCATTGTCGTATCAAACCCAATGGATGCAATGGCTCATGTTGCCCAGAAAGTAACAGGCTTCCCCCATAGCAGGGTGATTGGTATGGGAGGGGTACTGGACACATCACGTATGAGGAGTTTTATATCCCTGGAAACAGGAGTACCTCCCAAAGAAATACAGGCAATGGTTCTCGGTGGACATGGGGATCTGATGGTCCCGGTCTATCGTTTAACAACCGTGAGTGGAAAAAAAGCGGGGGAGCTGAGATAGTAGGCCATCTGAAAACAGGCAGCGCATATTATGCGCCTGCCGCGTCAACCGTGGAAATGATCGAGAGTATTCTTGGTTTAAAAGATGACGCACTTCCCTGTTCTGTATATCTGAATGGAGAGTATGGAATAAGCGGAGTTTATGTGGGAGTGCCTGTAAAGCTTGGTTCAAAGGGCCTGGAAGAAATAATTGAACTGGAATTATCAGAAGAGGATGTTAAAGCGCTTCACACCTCTGCTGATGCAGTAAGAGAGTTGATGGATAAACTGGAAATATAGCCTGTCTGAATTTTCAAATCAAATCTTATCATTAGTTAATTTAATATTTTCTATCGAACAACAGGAGAAATATTATGGACAATAAGGCCCGTGAACAGACGCTTGTACTTATCAAACCGGATGCCCTAAAGAATTCTTTGACAGGGTATGTTCTGTCACAGCTTTCTCAATTTCATACAGGGTTGTTTTTTGCCGGAGCAAAGATCGTTCATGTGAGTAAAGTGCTTGCTGACGAACACTACTTTGAACACAGGGGCAAAGTCTTTTTCCCATCTCTCCTTGAGTATATAACTGGGCGTATCCACTTTCCTGATGCACCTGTAAATCATAGAGTGATTGCGCTTGTCTATCAGGGCCCTGACGCTGTGAAGAAGATTCGTGCTATTGCAGGACCGACCAATCCTCATAATGCCCGTGATGAAAAACCCGGATGTATACGCGCACTGGGTACTGTCGTCCCGTTAAAAGATGCTGCAGGGAATGCTGTAGGGGAGCGTATGGACAACCTTATTCACGCATCTGCTACAAATGAAGAAGCTGAACGGGAAATCAAACTGTGGTTTAAACCCGGGGATATTCCGCCTGCCATTCGTGCCTTTGATGTGGAAGTCAATGACGGCTACTTCTATTATAAGGACGGACTGCTCAGTGATACATATGGTCCGGGCAGTATATGTTTCCTGGCGCCTGGATCTACAGCCTGGAAGTCTGATCTGAAGATCCTGCGTCTTCTGCTGGAGGGAAAGCCAGCTGCTGGATCGCTTGAAGCAGTAGTAGCCAAATACCTCATTAATGAACATCAGGAAGAGTCTTAAAGCTTATTTGTCAGTGAATGCTATCGCGAAACAAGTAATTCAATAATCAATCTGCAAGATGCTCGTCCCGCAAATACTTATTGTTATTCATTCCCTTTATTCATTCATTATTTATATACCGCAACAATCTCACCTGCTCATCCAGGGCAAAAATTAAATTATCCGGATTTTAAAAGAATAGAAATGCTGCAGATGTAAAAGAACTGAATACGGCCTGGCGTGGGGTCTTCCACAAATAAAATATCAATTTCCTATGTGAAAAATATAAGGCGCATTATTCCTCAAGTTATCCTTAAGCGTTACCGATACATATATAAACTCGTGTGACAGACAAGAGAAACAGACAATAAGGAAAGATAAAAGAGACAGATGAAGGAAACGGATCCAGGGGACGGTCAACAGACCATTAACCAAAATGAACACAGTGATCATAAGCGGCTTTCGCAGCAGTTTACATGGTTCTGGGCTATCATCCTCCTGATAAATACCTTTGTAGTTGTCGTTATTGCCAGCCTGCATATTAAAACTGAATATGTTTCACTGATGCAGTCCAGGGTTGAAACCGTAGGAAGTACCCTCGAGACATTCATGCAGGATATACTGGGTCTGGGCCTTCCCATCGGCTCCCTGGAAGGGATAGAAAGGGAACTGGAGAACATTGTCAATGGTGATCTGGAAGCTTTATATGCAAACGTAGTGGATGAAGAATCTAATATTCTGTACAGTCATCCGAAAATTAAGCTGGGCATCAAGTTCCATCCCGAGATCATTCTTCCCCTGCTGAGGAAAAATAATCAGCAAACGTTTCCGACAGAATCATCTTACAATACGTTTATTCCTATCGAAGATCCGGTAACAAAAAAAGTTGTGGGCGGGCTTAATATCGGGATATTAAAAAAGCAGGTTTTATTAAAGACGTTCAATACCATCGGAAAGCTCGTTCTTACTTTTTGCATATTCATTATTATTACACTGATGCTTCTGCACTGGGTGACAAAGCGCACCATGAAACCCCTTGAAGTATTAACCAATGGTGCACTGGCACTGGGCAAAGGGGACCTTCAAGTACGTGTTGATGTTGATGCAAAAAATGAAATTGGTTCACTTGCCGAATCATTCAATTATATGGCTGAACAGATTGAAGATGACCGGGACAAGTTGACCACCTACATGGATGAGCTAAAACAGAAAAATGTAAAGCTGCAGCGGGCCCATGAGGAAATTCTCCAGAGAGAGAGAAAGTTAAAGAACGCCCAGTCACAAATTGTACTGAGTGAAAAAATGGCATCGCTGGGTCTTCTCATCGCCGGAATTGCACATGAAATAAATACACCTGCAGGCGCTATTGCCAACGTGGCCAGTGATTTGCGCGGAAGGGTAAAAGCCATAACAAATGACTTTCTTAATATGCATGAGCTGACAGAGGAAGAGCTGCACCTTCTGGGATCACTTGCCGATGAATTTACCAATGGAGAATATGTCGCTGAAGGGGGAATGCAATGGAAAAAAAGCCGCGTTGTGAAGAGCTGGCTTGAAGAAGTGGGTGCGGAAAACAACAGGGAAATCGTTACCATTCTCTCAAAATACAATCTTCTCGATAAAGAAAAATTGATTAAATATGAGTCACTGCTGAAGAAAACATGGGCACTGGAACTTGTAGACTCATTCGGGACAATCAATGTGGGCATGAAGATATGCGATTCAAGCATTAGAAAGATAAGCGAAATAGTAAAGGCCCTTAAATATTACGCGTATACGGACATGGATAAGACGTCTCTTGTTGATATTAATGAAAATATCAATAATGTTCTGCTTCTTATGCATAACAAAATGAAGTACAACATAGATGTGGAGAAAAAATTCAGTCCCATATCCCGTATTCACTGCACGAGTGAAATTAACCAGGTATGGACAAACCTCCTGTCGAATGCTCATGACGCAATTATGGATGGAAAAAAACCGGAGGACAAGGGAAAGATTACGATAGAAACATCAGAGGATGATGACTGGGTAAACGTAGGCGTTACCGATTATGGTGTTGGTATATCAGAAGAAAATGTCAGCAAGATGTTTGACCCTTTCTTTACAACAAAGGGGATTGGGAAAGGAACCGGACTCGGTCTCTCCATAGTTACCGGCATTGTCAAGAAACATAAAGGAGAGATTTTAGTTGGCAGCGTCTCAGGAAAAACAACCATAACAGTAAAATTGCCTAAAGAAAACGGAAAGGATGCCGAGATAAATGAGTAATAATATGTATCACCTTTTTTTTATTGACGACGACAAGGATTTTCTTCGATCCATGAATATGGCCGTATCAAAACAGATTCATGAAAATGGTAACGGCATGGACATTGAGACACATTTCATGAGTGATCCTCATGAGGGGCTGTCCTTTGCCCGGGAACTTACTGATGAGTCTGAAAAAATCGCCGTCATTATAAGCGACCAGCAGATGCCGGAGTTGACCGGAATAGAATTTATGGAGAAAGTCAGTGAGTTTGTGCCCATCAGTATGTTTCCAAACCGATAGCTGATTATGATAATTTTGCCTCTCTTATAAGGAATGCAATTAAGACCTTTCACTTTCGAGAGGAAAAGGAGAGGGCTGAGCAGGAAATAAGGCAGTATGTGCGCGAGCTGGAGGTAAAAAATGAAAAAATACGAAATATGCATATGGCTGCAGAAAAGATTGCCTATCTCTCGCAGGGACTGAGAAAACTGGATCTTGAAGAAGTGCTTGATCTTATCATAACAAGGATTCCGGAAGTTTTTAGCGCAAAGTATGCATCGTTGTTCCTTCTGAATGATGAGAGCCAGACCCTTCAAATGGTAAAAAGCAATTACCTGACCGAAAACTACAGGAAGTCTATGAAGCAGGATGATCAGTCTCCCATGATAGTTGCATTGAGGGAGAATAAAACAATTGTTCTCCCTGCAATCATGGACGCTTCCTATGATTTTCTTAACAAGGAATCTCTTGGAAAATCGTGCATAATTATCCCCTTTGTCATAGGAGGAGATCAGCCTTCTGAGGACATTATGGGTAATTCAAAAGGAATAAAAGGTGTACTTAATATGGGTAATATATGTGATATGGGTAGCAAGGATATCATTACCTATGCTGCTTCACTGATCAGAAATATACTGGGTATCAATATTCTCAATGCACAGCTGTATCAGAAAACACAGAGGCTTGCGCTCATTGACGGCCTGACAGGGCTGTATAACAAACACATATTCACGGAGTTTCTGAGAAAGGAACATAATTACAGTGAACGTCATGGATTACCTTTCTATCTTTCCCTGATGGATGCTGACGATTTTAAGGCGGTTAATGACACCCATGGCCACAGGACCGGTGACGAAGTGCTCGCTGCAATCGGGACTCTGTGCAAAAATCTCTCCAGAAAGTCGGATGTTGTAGCCCGTTTTGGAGGGGAAGAAATTGCGCTGCTTATTAATGAAGGGGGACTGGATGAAATCGTTTCTGTTCTTGAGCGTATCCGCGAGGGTATATGGAACAATAAATTTCCCAATGATATTCAGCAGAGTGTGAGTATTGGATTAAGCAGATATTCCCCTGGTGACAACGACAGCATTGAGAAACTGATTGACAGAGCTGACAGGGCTCTCTATACAGCAAAAGCAAAGGGGAAGAACAGAACAGAGATATTACTGAAAGATGAAGACAATGGATCACCTGGTGACAACGACAGTATTGAGAAACTGAATGATATGGATGACAGTGCTCTCTATAAAGCAGAAGCAGAAGGGGAGAACAGCGGTATTGCTGAATGATGAATACAATGGAACACTATAATAAGGGCAATGAATCGTTCATCATATGCCTCGATGACGACAGGGATTTCCTGAACTCACTCAAGATATCCCTGCCGCTGAAGTTCCGTGACAAACCGGACTGTACCATCCTTTTTATGGATAATCCCTACGATACTCTTGAAATGATCAGGGAGCTGGTGAAAGACAAGGAAGAGATAGCACTTCTTGTGACTGACCAGATGATGCCGCATATGAAGGGGATTGATTTCCTGAAGGAAGCAATGAAGATAACCCCAAGGTCAATGAGGGTGCTTCTCACCGGGTATGCCGGTATGGATTCTGCTGTTGTCGCCATTAATGATAACGTGCTTGACAAGTATCTCACGAAGCCGGTCAATGATCTTGAAGATTTTGTATTAACGCTTAAACGGCTGTTAAATGAATTCCAGTTGAAAAGCACGGTTGATATACAGCAGCAGATAATCCTTGATCTATACGAGTTCAGCAACTCACTCAATACATTGCAGAACCTTGATGAGACTCTGGAGCAAACAATGGCCTTTATTGGAAGCTCGCTTAACTGTGAAAGAATATCCATTCTCCTGGTTCAGGATGGAGAATTGAGTATAAGGGCCAGCACCGGCGTACCCGATGATATTTTACAGCGCATAAGAATTCCGATAGGAAAAAACATTTCCGCACGGGTGCTTAAAGACAGAGAGCCAATACTGGTCAAGAACATTGACGAAATTCCATGGTTAAGTAAAAAAATAAACACTGAGTTCAAGTCCTTCATCAGTACGCCAATGATCTGTGCAGAACTCTCGTCCTATGACGTTCCTATCGGGGTCATTAATGTCACGAACAAGGAAGGAAATGAGGTATTCAGTGAGCAGGACCTGAAGACACTCTCTTTTATTGCGAATACGGCTTCCATAGCAATACATAACCAGCAGAATCGGGAGAAACTGGAACAGAGCTACTTTGATACATTAAGTGCCCTGATCATGGCACTGGAAGCAAGAGATACCAATACAAAAGGGCATTCGGTCCGTGTAATGCAGTACTCTGAAGGAATTGCAAAAGAGCTTGCACTTGATGATTCAACGATAAAGATCATCAGGGATGCAGCAATTCTCCATGACATCGGTAAAATCGGTATACGGGATGATGTTCTCCTTAAAGGAGGGGTACTGAGTCCTGATGAATTAGAGGAAATACGAACGCATCCAGACATCAGCGGGGCAATTGTAAAGTCAATATCCTCCCTGCAGGAAGTGGGTATGGTCGTGCAACAACATCATGAGAGGTATGATGGAACAGGATATCCAAACAAACTGAGGGGGCAGGCAATTCATGCAGGTGCAAGAGTGTTGGCGGTAGCTGATGCCTATGACGCAATGACTTCGCAAAGGCCATATCGGGCATCGCTTGACCTTGAAGATGTATTAAGTGAATTGAGAAGCGGGGCAGGGACCCAGTTTGACCCCGATTGTGTAAAGGCTCTTATGGTCCATCTGGACTGTCTGAGGGAAACGGATAATATGTCCGGGCAGGAGAAAAAAGAAATAGAGATACCATGATATCTTTAATTAACCTAATAAAAAGGAAAGAAGGGAGAACAGGATGAAAAAAATATCAAAGCTGTATCCAGTACTGTTGGCGGTAATTTTAATTTTTGCAAGTGTGGCGCCGTCATGGGCGAGAGAGCAGGTCCACATTGCCATGGTGCTCTGGCGAGGAATGACAGAAGCTGAAAATGGATTTCAGTCCCAGCTGAATGAATCTGAGGAGTATGAGTTCAAGTTTACGGTGTTTGACGCAAATCAGGATAAAAAGGAGCTAACCAGAATAATAGATAATCTTGATGCCAGTCAATATAATTTGATTTACTCTTTTGGCACAACCGTAACAAAGACACTGAAAAACAAGGTAACAGACATTCCCATCGTGTTCAACATCGTTTCCCGACCTATGAAAGCAGGGATTATCGACAGCTGGGAGAATTCAGGAAGTAATATAACCGGGGCATCAAATGCAGTTCCCATGGGGAGTGCATTCAACACACTTTCCAATGTCATGTATATAGGAAGACTGGGATTTGTCTACAATCCCAAAGAAGCGAACTCAAAAATCCAGCGTGATGAGCTTGAGCTGCTGCAGGACAAATTTAATTATAAAATGGTGGATGCTCCCATCACCAGTGTTGACAAGATCCAGGACGTAATCAATGCTCTTGTCCTCGAAAAAGTCGATGCAGTGCTATTGCCGCAGGATTCGCTGGTAAAGGCAAGCGCAGATGAGATTATTCCTCCGTTGAACAAACATAAAATTCCCTCTATCGTTACTATTCCGGCAATGGTGGCTGAAAATGGGGCATTTCTCGGACTTGGACCCAACTACAATGATCTTGGGAAGCTGGCAGCATATAAGGCGCTGGCAATTCTTCGCGGAGAAGAACCAGGCAACGTTCCTTCAAGCACTCTGAAACGCCTGCACATGACCGTAAACCTCTCAACTGCCAAGGAGATAGGCGTGAACGTACCCATACAGATGTTAAGAATTTCAACTGTAGTGAGATGATTGGCATGAGGTGACGGTTAAACCTGACGGAGAAATAGAACCGGGCAAAACAGGCCCGAAGACATTCTTTGCAACGCTGTTCAACCAGGAACGGATAAAAAGATGATGACAATGGATTTTTTCTCAATAATACAGGCAGTCCTTCCATCCTTTGCGATTGTCTTTCTCGGATATATTTATTCGGTGAAGGACAATACCCTGGATTTGAAGAGCATTGCAAATCTTATTTATTATATATTTTCACCCTGCCTCGTATTTTCATCACTGGCCAGGAGGTCCTTTCATTTTCAGGAATTTATGATGATAAGCTTCTCTGTTGTCGTACTGATATTCTCTCTCATGGCAATTACGTGGATATATATGAAGATTGCAAACATTAAGGGTGGCGGATTTTATCTGCCCATTATTTTCATGGCAACAGGGAACATAGCACTGCCTATGGCATTTTTTCTGTACGGCAATGAGGGACTGGCAAAGGCGATCATTTTTCATCTTATTAACGTTCTGTTTATGTACTCCATGGGCGTGTTCCTCGTTAGCAGGCAGACCAACTTTAAGGAATTTTTCAAGATACCCCACCTGTATGCTGCCATCTTTGGTGTTATGGTTGCCACTGTCACCTTCCCGATACCCGCAGGGGTCACAAAGTATTTTTCACTTATTAGCGACGGCATTGATATTCTCGGTAAAGGGGCGATTCCCATGCTGATTATCAGTCTGGGATATTCACTGAAGAGGACCAGAGTTGCCGATTTGAAGCATGGGATGGCAGGTGCAGGGATGCGTATTTTACTGGGACCGGCAATTGCGTTCGGTCTGATCGTTTTCTATCGTTATATCGGTCTGGCCCCGATCGAACAGGGGTATGACCTTGTTTTATTTACCGATATAAGAACAACGGAATCTATTATCATCCTGATGTCAGCCATGCCCGCTCCCATAGCGAGTTTTCTGCTGAATGAAAAATTTGACGACTGCCCTGAAAAGGCGGCCTCAATGGTGCTTATCGGGACGCTGCTTGTCATGGTTACCATTCCCCTGATAATAGCTTTTTCCCAACAGTATATTTTTGGCTTGAAATTGCCTACTTTTATTGAATAGAGAGGACCCATGAACAGCAATATAAAAAAAGAAAATGAACTACTGAAACAGCAGCTTAAGGGTATCCAGGAGATTCACGATATTCTAGTGCAGTTAAGTGGAGACATGACAGACAGGCAGAAAGGTGAGTTGGTATGCCGCTACTTTAAGAATATATCAGGGTGCAGGGATGCCACGCTTTTTATAATAAACCTGACATCTGAGAGATTTCACTACAGGGCTGCGTCAGGAAAAGAGGGGCAAAAGTATGTCGGGGGTTTTCTTGATACAGGCGGCCTGGATCTTATCAAACCGGAGAAACCGAACTCATAGCTGCTCCTTCACCCGCAATAACTGTTCATACGAAAAAAGGGTTATATGACTTCCATGATAAATTCATTGCGGCGGTTCCCGTCAAAACGTATTCCAACGTATATGGGGTGCTGTTCTGTGAGTATGATAATTCATTTTCCCTGGACGATACATTCAGGAGTGAAATGATCACAGTATTCCTTGATCAGATCGGCCACTATTTTAAGTGGCATGTGGAGGCACAGCAGTTGCAGGATAAAGCAAAGTCTCTTGAGCTATTGTACGAAATAGGCGCCAAGCTCAGCAGCATAAGAGATGAGGACAAGCTGCTCGAGGCAATACTTAATCTGATTGTTACAAATTTACAGGTTGATCGCTGTTCCCTGATGATTATCGATAAAGACAGAAAATATTTAAGGATAAAAAAAGCGGTAGGGAAGTACGATATTGATGTCACCAAAGTCAAAGTGCCTATTGGCGAAGGCATAGCCGGACATGTGGCCATGGGGACTCGACCGCTATTGATAAAGGACCTCTCTCAGGAGAAACATTTGATAAGTCACGTTCCGAAGAAGCATAACTTTCGCACAAATTCATTATTGAGTGTTCCCCTTGTTTCCCAGGGTGAGGTTATCGGGGTTATTAATGTCAACAATAGAAAAGACGGCATGCCTTTTTCAGATTCAGACATGGAACTCCTGAGCAAAATTGCTTCGGAAATTGCGGCCATATTGATGCGATCATTTATAGCGCTTCAGTTAAAAAAGGCCAGAGAACTGGACAGTGACATTAAAAAATTTATGGCATAGAAAAATAGTAGTAAAGGAGAGTGCTGAACACAGAAAGCAGTTTGCAGATCTAGATTGCACTAATTATTTTCAAGTGTGACGTAAGAATGGAAGACAATGACATCTATTATTATTCGCTGTGAAAAATGCGGGAAAGTCCTTAAAGGCAAGACACAGAAATCAAACATTGTAGGTAAATGTCCCCGATGCAAGGACAAGTTTGTTGTTCCCGATCCCATTACCCGGGATAACCGTAAGAAAAAGAGGAGCATTATTCCGGAAAGTAAGTATGTCAGTGCTTTGCCGGATAAGCTGACGAAAAGCAGCAAGCCTGCACATTACCGGCTCATGTATACAGAGGTTTCGCCTGTGGAGTATGCCCTGAAACGATCAGATCATGTTCCCCTCCTTGACATCAGTGAAAGCGGAATGGGATTTATCATCAGGACGCATAATAAGTCACACAAAATACTGCCGGGCGACATGTTATATGTTGAGCTTGATTTTCCTGTTCTTGTTCAGCCTATTTATACGGAAGTCGAGGTATGCTGGATCAAGCCCATTAAAGAGGAAAAATTGATGCATGTTGGAGTACGCTTTCACCGACCGGGGGAAGAACTGGAAGGTGTTCTGAAGGGCATCTTAAAATACATTGCATCGAAATCACAATCTCTTGATTTTGAAACATGGGGCTCAATCTGATAATATTTCATTAGTGCAGATTATTGATGATTAATATGGGTTAGCTGAGGGCTGATTATTTTTTATCAGGATTATCTGAAATGCAAATGTACTGATCAGGTCTTCTGTCCTTTAAAATACTATTGTATTGATTCAGCATCTTGTCATTTGCTTCAGTCGGATCAATATCAGAGATCATTACTGCCTCTTCATCATCAGGAGCACGCAACAGTATTTTCCCTTTTGGCGAGACAATTTCACTTTTTCCGATGAACGTAAGTGGCTCTTTACCGTTCCGCTGCTCAGTCCCTATTCGGTTGGCCGTTATCGCAAATGTCATATTTTCAAGGCATCTGACCGGCATGGCATCAGGACAAAATGGAAGAACAAGGTTTGATGGGTGTGCTATCACCTCAGCACCT
>CALZJD010000023.1 GCA_945787795.1 Thermodesulfovibrionia bacterium
TTCATCGGTTATCCTCTTTGATCCTATTTTCCAGGGGATGGCCATATCATTGATGGCAGGTGAAGTGGCGTCGACTTTTCTGTCCAGAACTCTGGTGCCTGTGCTTTATTATGAGTACAAAAAGAGAGTTAAAAATTAATGCACAGTTTACTAATCAACAGGAGGAATAACAATGTATATAGCAAATAAAGATACCTGGTATATGGAGAGAATAATCTGGTTAATAGCAGGTTCCTTTGCACTGGCAGGAACACTATTGGCAGAAATTCACAGTACATATTGGCTGATCCTGACTGGTCTTGTTGGAGTAAACCTGCTTATATTTGCGTTCACAGGCTTTTGCATAATGGCAAATATTCTCTATAAATTAGGAGCAAGGCCAAGAATCCAGTAGGTTTATTAAAACCTTATACCTTGATTGATTACAGACAGTTTTTATGCTGCTTTTTTGAGTGTCTAATTTCAATTTAGCTTTCTGCCCGGCAATATAAAGACAAAGGGAGAAATCTTAGGCGGTGGATGATAACTGAAATCGTTGATAATTAGATAAAGTCTTGTTGCAAGACTCTACCGGCCAGTCTTCAAAATAGGAGAGGGTTCAAGGTCATTGACTTATCATATTTAGCTTCAGGGTTGCTGAGGGTCACAGATAAACGCTTTCATCATATTATCATTGATGTATGAAGATAAATTGGTTGAGGATTAACATTAGATAGTGAGTGATCTACTGATGGTCAACCAGCTAATGTTAAGAATCCATTTTGTCGTTTGTATATCTCATTCAAAAAGGTCTATGCTATCTCGTATTCATTTCAGCAGCTTAATAGGTCATATTTTTCTAAAAAATCATCAGGAATATCAGCATGTTTTCTTCCTGCAAGACCAAAATAATACAAAGGCTTACCATCCATTGACATTCTGTGGCGGTAGCGTTCCAAATGGTAAATATCCAGATATTTTGAAAATATTAATTCTCGAATCATCCGTGAAAATCCTGATGTGTCCGTGTGATCTAAAAAAGTCTCTTTGATATTAAAGGCAACCCATCCTTCACTCTGGATAAGGTTAAACGCTGTAAAAAAAGCCCTAGGTGGAATATCACCAAAACCAAGAGCTGCAACGGTTGACAAGCAGTCCGGCATCCATGATGCTATTTCATCGTGAACATCTTCATTAAGATTACAAAAATCTGCAACATAATAAGCATCATAAATCCCCGGTCTGTCCCTTTCTGTTGCCTGCTGTGCTTCATCAATAATATCCACTCCGATTAGCCTTGAAACACCATGCTTTTTTAATGCCTCTCCCATCATTCCATTGCCTGCCCCAAGATCTAAAACTCTCAGTTCACTAAGATTGTATTCAGATTGACTAAGGCTATGTTTCAGAATTTCTGATACCTTTGCAGGAGATTGACATTTCAATCTCTCATAGAATAGTTGCTCATATAAATCTGGTTTATTATAGATGACATCATAATCATGAAAACGGACCAGCTTCTTTCCTGCAGACTCTACTAAATAAAAAAATATTTCATCCTGATCAAGTTCTTCTGTGTCCCTTTTGGGGAACTGTATTTTGTGGCGTTTTCTCATTATTTACTTTTTTATGTATAAGTTAGACCTAATGCTATGATTTCTGAAGAATGCCTGAATGATTTTAACATGCGAAGTGACGATTTTCAAAGCACTTTCATTATCATTTAATCTTATGACTGTCCGGTTAAGTGGTTAGATTTTGGTTTTTTGATAATTTAGAGTGTTTTATCCGCAATGCCTCCGGCACTACGGATAAAACACTCTAAATTATTGAGGATTGCCGAACCGAATCAAAGTCATTGACTTTTAGACATTGTCTTGTATACTAACCGATAGATTAATTGTGAAATTGGGTCTGATGGAAGATAGTAGTTAAATCCGTTCATTATCGTGGAGCAAACCGGATGTTCTTGCGTAGTAAGACCTCTATCTTCGGGGATTCAGACGACCGCAGCGTGGTCACCAACACCAGTTCTCCATCGACAGATCGGGCGATATCAATTTCTCCGAAGTTCATCTTTATGACAAAGCCTTCCTGATAAGGGTTTTTCCAATGATAGTTGCAGAAGGACAGAAAACATCTCAGCCGGTTCAAACCGTTCGACGTGATCTCGTAAAGAGGATAATCAATTCCATAGCGATCCTCCTCTTCATTGCCCAGCCTGCTGATCTCGGCAGCGTGGATGTCGCCACTCAGCAGGACGGTCCCCTGAGCCGGGCTGGCACCTATAAGTTCAAGCAACTGCTTCCTTTGCTGCGGGTATTCTGCCCAGGTTTCCTTTCTATCGTCTAATCGCAGGACTTGTGTACTGGATACAACAAAGTGCAGATCTACGTCTCTATCCATCAGATTTTTCCGCAGCCATTCCCATTGAGGCTGCCCCATTATCTTTGCGTTTTCCCCCGGTTCTTGCCGGTCATAGCGCAGGTCCAGCAGAATAAGACGAATTTTAATCCCGGCGCGTTCGAAATCATACGCGGCATAGATCTGCTCTTTTTCAGCGACTTTGGCTCGGGTGGGTTCGCCTAGAAAGTCAACCAGTGACGCTTTGCGCTGCACCTTGGAAAGCTTTTTGAACGGAGAGTCTGTTGGGAGATTGGATCCAAAATCTCCGACCAGATTGTTATCCCCAAAATCGTGGTCATCCCAGATGCCTACTATACGGCAGCCCGATCTCTCACAGCCTTCGATAAAGGCCTTGTAATCGCTGTTCTTGAAGACTGAGTAAGCGTGTTTGAGTTTAGCGTGATTCTCTGTATCCACGTACACGATGTCTCCTGCCCAGATCCAGACATCAGGGTAGCCCGGTCCATGTTCGCCGCCGAAGTAGTTGACGATCCCTTTCCAGTATGTTTGACTCTTCTTCTGGTTGTTGCATGAGCCAAACGCTATGCTAAACAAGTACTCGCTGTCAGTTGCAGGTGGCTCCTTCACAATTTTTGCAGGCATTGAGCAACTCCATACAAGTAACAGTACAAAATAAAGCAGCCACCAGGACTTTATCTTTTTCATGGGATCATCACCCGAGTATAATCAAAAACACGATATTATTAATAATCTACTAGTGCGTTAATTTTCATATTCAGCACTTAATCTTTTTTAAATCTCTCAGGAGAATTATGATAGGAAATATATCTTGATGTTTCATACAGGCCCAGGCAGAGCTGCTCCATTGATTCTGCTTTATCAGGGTAGTCTCTTAACATATCGTCCCGTGGCTTTTCATTGTCAAGCAGATGAAGCCTCTTGTTTGATCCATCACTGTTTATTGTAAAATAAAACCTGCTGTCCAGAAGACCTATTTTTGAGACCGGTCCGTGCCACCCGACGATAAAGGCATATCTGTCCGAGTCGTATTTACTGTCCAGGAGGTTACTGCCAAGCGTGGTATTCAGATATGATGTTGATGCCAGGGAGGCGACAGTGGGCAGAACATCCACTTCACTGGCAATCATGTCATAGACCCTGCCTTCAGGAATAATAGCGGGTGCGTATATAAAGAACGGCACATGAAACCGGGTAAGCAGGAGATGTTCCTCTGCTATGGGCCTGTGCTCGGCATGTCCGGGCAGTCCATGATCACCAAAGAAGACAAAGATGGTGTTATCAAAGTACTTCTCCTGTCTCGCGGTCTCCATGAACAGGCCAATGCCGTGATCAATGAACCTGAATGCATTGAACTCCTCGTTCGAGTCAAATCCGTACTTTTTTACCTCCTCTTCATTTTCATTCCTGTATTCAAACCCCCGGTTGTCTTCCGGGATAGTATAAGGCCTGTGGCTGCCGGAAGTCTGGATAATGGCAATGAAAGGCCTGTCCTTTATCCTGTTCAAAACATTATTGGCTTCCTGAAAAAGGTGGAGGTCAGGAATTCCCCAGACATCAACTCTTGGCGAGTCATAACTTCCTTCCTCATAAATATCTATATCAGGAATATTATGGGAAAGCAGTCCCCTGATATTTGCCCAGCTGGCGCTCCCTCCGAGAAAGTAGAGTTTCTTATAATCTTCAAATGAGTTCAATATCGTATGCTGTTTTACGATCAATGGATTCCGGGAGGATGTTTTGTTTACTTCCACATCAGGCAGGCCGGTGATAAATGTAAAGACCGAGCGGGCAGTTCCCCCATGGGGGACATAGAACCTGTTAAACAAAATTGATTCCTTTGCAATTGCATCAATATGGGGGGTCGGATTCAGCGGGTTGCCTGATATGCCTGTTTTATAAAAGGCAAGAGACTCTGTAATGACAAATATAATATTTGGCTTTTCAGCTGCCGAAGATTGGTGCTTGATATGTCTGGTAAAATTGAGTGTCTCCCTGTCAGGATGTTCTACTCCAAGATAGGAAGCGAGCAGATCATAATTCTTTTTTGTCTCATCCATGTCGTACCTGACTTCCCTGTTTTTCATGGTGTCAAATACGTGCAGTACAGGATTAAGCGCCAGTGAAGATGCAAAATTATGGGGAGAGAAAAAAGCATCAGACCAGCGAAGGGGATAATATGAAAATTTGCCATAAATCCCGCCAATCCATAGAACTACCATAAGGACGTAGAGCATGATGTTTTTCCATCCCTGCAGACGGGTACATTCAGCGCTGTTAACGGTTTTAAAGATAAATGTTACAAATTTGGTAAATAAAAAAATAAATACAATAAGCCCGGCGAACCCCCACAGTACAGGGTACGTTTCCCACATCATCTGCAGGGAGATGAGAGGATTATAGGTAAATCGTATTGCCGATGCATTAAGCCGTTCCGTGAGATAGGCATAAAAACCAAAATCTATCATGTATAAGAGCAGAATCAAGGAATTTATGAGTGCAATATAAACTGACCATAATGTATGAACTGACGGTTTATCAAAAATGCGGACGTATTTAATACGTGCCAGGAGAAAGACAGGAAGGTTAATGAGAAGTACGAGCCGTACATCAAATTTAAAGCCGATATACATTGATTTAAAAAGGAGACCTGCAGACAGAGGATCAGCGGGATTATGAAACTGGTAGAGAAATACAAAACGCAGGGCCGTGAATATCAGTACATTAAAAAGTACCAGGACGGACATTAATTTGAAAAATTTGATTGACATATGAAATTTATCTCTTTAACCTGGATGTTGTCATTCCGGCTTGACCGGAATCTAACGTGGGCAGACTCCCGACAAGCGGGAGTGACAATCCTTTTCATGTCATTCTGCAACAGTCTGCCTTCTCAGGAATGACGACCTGCATTCAATTCCGGTTCACAATTACCATATGCTGTACCTTAAAAAAGGCCAGTTAACCGGGCTAATAAAGGTACCACCTGAGGATATCATGACCCCAAAAGAGGCTTACAAGGGCTCCCAGGGCAAGGTAGGGGCCAAAAGGTATTTTTGATCCCCATTCTCTTCCCTTAATCGTGATAAGAGCAACTCCTATTATTGACCCGAAGAGACTGCCCACGAATGTTGTCAGAATAATTGCCTTCCAGCCCAGTAATCCTCCGACCATGGCCATCATCTTAATGTCTCCTCCACCCATTGCATCTTTTTTCAGTATTGCTTTTCCAATGACAGCTATGAGATAAAAGGACCCGCCGCCTGCAATGAACCCTATGACTGAAGATGTAAATCCGAGCTTCTCTGTCGGATTAAAAGGGTCAGGAAGAACAAAGGACCCCAGCAGCACTGCTATTGGTATGCCGGGCAGGGTGATGCTGTTTGGAATAATCTGATGCTCAAGGTCTATGAAAAAGATAACAATGAGCGTAGATATGAATACAAGATATATAGCGAGCACACTGATGGAATCAAGGCCGAATGAATGCAGCGCCAGTACATAAAGCGCTGCATTGAGAAACTCGACAAAGGGATACTGAAAAGACAGTTTTGTTTTACAGTCCCTGCATTTCCCCCCAAGAATGATATAGCTCAGAATGGGGATATTGTCATAAAACCTGACCGGTGTTCCGCAGGATGAACATCTGGAGGAAGGAGTAACTATGGAACGGCCTTCAGGCACCCGGTAAATACAAACATTAAGAAATGAACCGATTAAGGACCCGAAAATAAAAAATATGATATATAGCATCAATCAGGAAGCTTGTTGATATTGTCAGCCTTGCTTTTAAAGTTATCAACAGATTCCTGAAGTTTCATTATCTCATCAAGGGCCTGCTGTACCATATCGTCATTTAAGACAGCCTCTTCCCCTTTTTCCCTGAGTTCCCTTACTCTTTTACCTACATCACTGTAAAGGTCATTTATCCTGCCTTCAATTTTTGTTTTCTGATAAAGGAGTTTGGCAACAGATGTTTCTGCCTTTGTCCTTTCAGCCAGAAACGTGGCGATCCACTTGACCCTCAGCAGCCCTGTACTAAAACTCTTTTTGACCTTATCTATCATAGATCCTCCAATATTAATTGATTATAGAGTATAGAGTATAAAATTATGATTATATTTTTTCAATAAATGTATAAAAGGGTTCAAGGGTTCATGGGTCATAGGTCATAGGGTCGAGGGAACAGATAAAAGAATAAGGATAAAAGATCAAAGAATCAAGCCCAATTTTAATGTAAAATTCATCCTTATTCTTTATCATTCTTTTTTTCCCTAGACCCCTTGACCCCTGGAAACCTGGGTCCCTTCTTTTCTTTTAGCTCTTTATCAACTCAAGTCTTCCCATCCATTTCTTATGTAATGTTTCCTTTAAATCAGGGTAACTTTTTAACTCAGGCTCGGCCTCTGCCAGCGTGAAGGCCTCATTTCTGGCCCGTTCCAGGATTTTTATATCTCTTACTATATTGGCTATTCTCAGATCCGGGAGGCCAGACTGTCTTGTACCGAAAAAATCCCCCGGCCCTCTTATGGCAAGGTCTTCCTCAGCTATCTTAAAACCGTCACCTGTGGATTCCATTGCCTTAAGCCTGCTCCTTCCGTCTTCGCTGAAAGGAGGGTAGGCCAATAACAGACAGAACGAATCATATGTTCCCCTGCCGGTCCTGCCGCGAAGCTGATGAAGCTGTGCCAGACCAAACCTTTCGGCATGCACAATCAGCATGAGCGATGCATTGGGAACATCAATGCCTACTTCTATAACCGTAGTTGCCACGAGGATATCAATGTCTCCGGCTTTAAACCGGGCCATTGCATCCTCTCTTTCAGCATGCTTCATTTTTCCATGCACAAGGGCCACGCTGTTATCGGGATATTTTATTTTCATTGCTTCTGCTCCGTCAATGGCGGATTTGAGATCAAGTTTCTCAGACTCCTCGATCAGGGGATATACAATATATACCTGCCTCCCCTTTGAGAGTTCATCCTTAATCCTTGCATGAATACGGTCTTTCTGGGACGGGAAGAACACTTTGGTGATAATAGGCTTTCTGCCTGCAGGGAGTTCATCAATTACCGAAATGTCCAGGTCCCCATAAAGTGTCAGGGCCAGTGTCCTGGGTATGGGAGTGGCTGTCATTATGAGAATGTCAGGATTATTCCCCTTGCTTCTCAGGGTCGCCCTCTGCACAACTCCAAATCTGTGCTGTTCATCAATTATGGCCAGTCCGAGATTCTGGAAATTCACCTGTTCCTGGATAAGGGCATGAGTGCCTATAATGATTTGTACGTTTCCCCCGGAAATATCTTCCAGTACTTTATTTTTACTGCCTGAAGTCAACAGGGCCACATTCAATCCAAGTGCCTCGACCATGTTGTGGATGTTCATATAATGCTGTTCAGCAAGAAGCTCGGTGGGAGCCATCAGGCAGGCCTGATATCCATTTTCAACAGCGATCAGTATGGAGACCAGGGCCACTATGGTTTTACCGCATCCCACATCACCATGGACAAGCCTGTTCATCGGCAGATCTCTCTTCATGTCTGATGCTATCTCCCTGATGACTCGTTCCTGCGCATGTGTGAGTTTAAATGGAAGGTTTCGCATAAAGTCATTAATAAGACCTGTACCGCTGTATGTAAAACTGATGCCTTTTTCAAGCGCTTCTTTTTTCTTTAAAAATGCAAGACCCAGTTCAAGCAGAAAAAATTCATCAAAGACCAGTCTTTTATGGGCAGGACTGACGCCTGCATTCAGAACTGATATATCAATACATTCCTCAGGGAAATGGGCTTCCCTTACTGCCCAGGGAAGGGGCGCCAGGCTGTTTCTCCTGATGATATCTTCAGGCATGTATTCTCTAACAAGTGACGAATAGGTCTCTATTGTATTGAACATGAGTGTCCTGAGCTGTTTTACAGAAATGCCTTCAGTAGCGTTATAGACAGGTATTATTCTGGCTGTATGAATAAGTTTATCGTCAGTGCCGATCAGCTCAAAATCAGGGTTGTCCATCTCAAGCCCGAATCCTGAATACGGGTTGCCCTTTACAACTCCGCTTAATATAACTTTCTGGTCCCTGGGAAAATATTTTTTCAGATATGCCTGGTTAAACCACCTGCACGTAAGCTCTCCGGTCTCATCAGCAATGGTAAGCTCAAAGATCTTCATTCTCTTCCTCGGAGTTGTTATGACATTGGAAGAGATGACCCTGCCTGCGGTAGTTTCCTGACTGCCGGGGGTGAGAGCGCTTATTTTTTTAAGGTTTTTTCTATCTTCATAACGCCACGGGAAAAAATAGAGCATATTGCCCAGTGTTTTAATATCAAGCTTGTCAAGAAGCTTTGCGCGGGCAGGTCCAACGCCCTTTACATACTGGACAGGGGTATCTTCAGATATCTGAGGTTTATTAGGAGAGGTATTACTTTGGACGTTATTACTGGTTTTGCTCTTCATCCTCAGAGGCTAGCTCCTCCTGGGACCCAGTTTCATCCTGGCCTTCATCAGCTTCGGCGCCTTCTTCATCCATGTTGTTTTCTTCCTGAAGCTCTTCGAGCTGAGATTCTATTTCACCTTTACGAATCTTGTTATATTCAGTTTCACTGATAATATCAATGTCCCATCCTGTGAGCTTCATTGCCAGCCTGACGTTCTGTCCTTTTTTACCAATAGCAATGGATAGTTGCTGGTCATTGACAACTACCATTGCAGATTTTTCATCTTCATTAATACCGATACTCTCAACAGCTGCCGGACTGAGAGCTTTAGCTATAAGTACCCTGGGATCATCTGTCCAGGGAATGATATCAATTCTTTCGCCCCTCAGTTCCCTGACAATGGACTGCACGCGTGTACCTTTCATGCCCACACATGCGCCGACTGGATCGACCATGGCATTTTTTGATGATACGGTGAGCTTGGTCCTGTCACCGGCTTCCCTCACGATATCCCTGATCGTAACCAGTCCTTCATATATTTCAGGTATCTCCATTTTAAAAAGCTCGGCAACAAAATTCGGGTGTGTCCGTGAAAGAAGAATTACCGGTCCTTTTGACGTCACTTTGACCTCTTCTATATATGCCCTGATTGTCTCGCTTCTTTTCAGTGTTTCACCGGCAAGGGTACTCTTTATCGGCAATGTTGCCTCAGCCCTTCCCAGGGCCACATAGTAACTGCCTTTTTCCCTCCGGATCACAACGCCGCTAACGATCTGGCCTGCCTTGTCCTTGTATTCCTCAAAGATCGCCTCTTTTTCAGCCTCTCTGACTCTCTGAAACAGCACCTGCTTGGCAGTCTGAGCCGCAATTCTACCGAAATTCTCAATCGAGATAGGGGCCTCTACTGTGTCTCCTGCTTTTTTTCCTGTCTCGATTTTCGAAGCCTCCCTGACTGAAATCTCTTCGTTGGGATCAGCTACTTTGGCAACAACTGTTTTAAGGGCTGTCATGGCGATCTCACCAGATTCATTATCGATTTTTATACTGATCTCCGCGGTAAGGCCGTATTTCTTTCGAACAGCTGATAATAGAGCAGACTCAAGTGTATCAAGAATTGACTCTTTGGGAATGCCCCTTTCCTTGCTCATCTGTTCAATTATATGAATAAGTTCGCGATTCATTTATTTAAACCTCCACTTCCAGTCTGGCACTGGAAATCATATCATACGTTATGGTAATTTCCCTGTCTTTCGGAAGGTGCAGTACAATTTCATGTTCGTTTGCTTCTCCAAGCGTTCCTGAAAAAAATGTCTGTTTGCCGATCGGCTCCCGGGTCACGACCCTTACCATGTGGCCTTTAAACCGGATAAAATCCGCGGGCTTTTTTAAGGGCCTGTCCAGTCCGGGTGAAGACACTTCAAGAACATAAGAGTAGGGGATAGGGTCTTCAACATCGAGGATGGACTCTACTTCCCTGCTCACCCGCTCGCAGTCATCAATAGTCACGCCTGTTTCAGTTTCTATATAGACCCGTAACAGCGCTTTGCCACTCATTTTTTTCAGATCAATATCAACAAGATCTATTCCTAGATCGTTTATGACCGGCTCGATTATTTCAATCACGTTATCCTGTATTTCCTCAATTTTCATTTACATATATAAAAACAAAAGAGTGGGAAGACCCACTCTTAAATAATACAACCAAGGTATGAAAAAACTAATCTGAAGAATAGCACTTTTCAGATAAAAAAACAACAGGAAAATAGAAATCCTAATTAATATAGGTAGATAGAGCGCATTTCTTAAGATCGGTTCCAGGGGAGACTGAAAGGAAATTATGTTTGAAGACGAATGACGAATTATAAATTACAGAAACGAATAACTAATAACTAATAAAAATGACAAAAGTTGCACGCATGATTGAATTCCAATTGTTGCACCACATTTTATCTGATATAATGCTATTAAAATATTTATATTATTAATCTGCTGAAACAGAGAACATAATCCGTCAAATGGAGGACTTATCATGAGTATTACAAATTCACCCATGAAGTATCTTGACAAGGCATTAAATGCACTTCGGGACCTCGGGCTGGTGCCGGAAACAAATGAAGAAGCACCGGTCATCTCATTGATTAACCAGATTACTGCCCTGGACGAAGACCGGGTTGTGGCCATTGCCCGCACACTGAGTCAGGCTTCGCTGTTTAACGAGGTTGTCAGGGAGCAGATCACCAGCATGAAAATCGGAGAACGGTATGAGGACATTACGAATTCTTTCAATACCATCCGTGAAGATGCAAAGGAAATGGTTGAACAGATTGAGGACGGCAAAATAAACACATGGGAGCGGCTGCAAAATATGTGGATGAAGGTAACGCGGGGGGACATTCCCCACCGTTTTGACGAGATTAAAAAAGTGTATCTTGAGGTTGCCGATGATTCAAAGGACCAGATAAAACGTGAGCACCTTATTCTCAGCTCGTATCAGGACTTTCGCGGAGCGCTTAAGGAATCCGAGGTGCTGGCATTTGAGGTCCTTGAAAAGGCAAACAGCCTTTTGGATGAGGCAAAAAACCGGCTGCAGGCCGCGGTGAAGGAAGTAGAAGCTTACACAGGAAATGATCCTGCTCAGAGGGCAAAGCTGGAACTTGCCCGGGATGAGACGATACGCGATGTGCAAAATGAAGAACGGCGGTATCAGATTTCAAAGGACCTGTCTGACAATCTGACCGTGAGCTACAATACATCAGAGGTTGTCATGGCCCGGCTTTTGCAGACAACCACGGCAAAAGAGCGTGTGTATCAGCAGGCCATCAGTTTCTTTGGTACCAACGAGACGGTTCTGACAGCACTGAGCGCCTCCTTCACCGGCATCCATGGTTTGCATGAAAGTACGCAGACACTGAATGCCATGAAAGAAGGGGTCAGTAAAAGCCTGGAAGACCTGGGAGACATCGGAGGTAAAGTACAGGAAGAAGCGCTCAAGGCCGGATACGGGCCGACCATTCGCGCTGATGCGGTCAAACGTCTTGTTGAATCCGTGGTGAACTATCAGCAGCGTTCCCGGGAGATTATAGAAGAGATGCGTAAACTCAGCACTGAAAATGCGCGGGAGATCCACGATGCTGTTGAGGACGGCAAGCAGCGGCTCGCCCGTCTGGTAGAGGAGGGGAAGGCCCTGCCTCTCTCTTCTCCTGCACAGGGGTCATAGCATTGAACATAGTATAAACGGAACCATAGCCTCATGGAAGAACAAAACAACAAGCGTCCTCTGGATGAAGTCATGCTTGCAATGGATGTAGTCGATACGCTGCGCCATCAGGATATACTGGTCAAACGGGAGCTGCACGCTGAAGACCGTGACAGCAAAATGATCGAGCGGCTGCAGAAAATCTATGCATCTCAGGGGATTGATGTTCCTGACCATGTGCTCAAAGAGGGCGTGACTGCACTCAAGGAAGAACGCTTTGTCTACAGACCTCCGCGTCGCAGCATCTCTACTGTTTTGGCCCGGATATACATTTCAAGAGGGAAGTGGGCCAAACGCATCAGCATGGTTGCCCTCGGAATTGTCCTTCTGTGGGGCAGTTATCAGTACTTTATTGTCGGGGCTGACGAGCGCAGCAGGGCAAGGCTCTCACAGGAACTTACTGCTCAGCGTGATGCCGTGTTACAGCTGGTAAAAGTAGACGCCGCAAAGAACAGAGCAGAGGCACACTACGATATTGGGATGACCTCGCTGCAGACCGGAGAAATAAAGCAGGCTGACACTGCAGTACAGTCGCTTAAGGACCTTCGTGCCCGGCTTGAGCAGGAATATGAGATACAGGTTGTGTCCCGACCGGATGAGTACAGTGCTGTTTGGAGAATCCCGGATTTGAATCCTGCAGCGCGCAACTACTACGTCATCGTGGAGGCGATTGCATCGGACGGCAGCACATTGAAGCTTCCCATAACCAGCGAGGAAGATGGCAAAACCCGCGGCATTATCCAGAACCGGCGTTTCGGAGTTAAACAACGGGGATTTCTGAAGCCCGAATATTTCATGTCAAGTACAGGCGCAGCAATAACGAAATGGTAGGAGACTGATTATGTGGACCGGAAGGCAGACACTGGGATCTATTGACAGCACACTGGAGCAGCTCAGGAAACAGTTTGAGCAGACAGACAGTCAAATCCAGGCGGTGAGCCGGGAACTGGTGGAACTGCGCCAGCAGGAAGGGTCCCACTACAGTAAACTGGCTGGTATCCGGCTTGATCAGCACATCAGCGGTGATATTGCAGAAGGGCTCGACACTGCTGACCGCCGTGTGACCGAACTGTTAGCTGAGCGCGACCGTGCCCTGACGTCTCTGAATCAGCAGATTGAACAGGCCCGGGAACAGGAAGCTGCATTAGAAAAAAAACGGCAGCAACAGGGCGACCTGGTGGATGAAGCAGCAGAAGAACTTGACACTATCGAGGCTGCCGTACAGGCAGCACTTGAGCAGGACAGCGCATACACATCCCGGTTTGAAGCTGCGGGTAAATCAGACAGTGTAGCAAGGCATGCTGAGGAAAAGACTGCCCAGGCAGAAGAAGACCGGATCAAAAAGGGCAGGCCGTACGAAGAGGACCCGTTATTTACCTATCTCTGGAAAAAGGGGTATGGAACCTCAGGGTATTCCGCAAATCCTGTGATACGTTTTCTTGACAAATGGGTCTCCAACCTGTGCAGCTTTGACGAGGCACGTCCAAATTACTCAATGCTGCTTGAAATTCCAAAACGTCTTCGACAGCACGCAGAACGTCTGCGCACAGCTGCAAATTGGGAGTT